>CALAJO010000025.1 GCA_937922745.1 uncultured cyanobacterium | reverse complement strand
TCTACATCTTGGATGCCGCAGGCGATGTTGCCACGGAAATGGAAGGGGAGGGAACGGATACCGTGGAAGCGGGTTTAAGCCATACCCTGGGCTTACATTTCGAAAACCTGACGCTGGCAGGCAGCGGCAACTTCTCAGGCGTGGGCAATGCTGTGAATAACCAGCTAAAAGGCAATTCCGGCGATAACCTGCTGCTAGGGCTGAACGGGAATGACAAGCTTGAAGGCAATGCCGGTAACGACACGCTTGAAGGCGGGCTCGGGAGTGATACCCTGGAAGGCGGACAAGGGGATGACACCTACATTATCGATAATTTAGACACGTTGACGGAATTGGAAAACGCGGGTATCGATACAGTTATTGCCAGCTTTGCGTATAGCCTGGCCGCCCATTTCGAAAACCTGTTACAGGGAGGCAGCAGCAATATCAATGGCTCCGGGAATGCCTTAGATAACTTGATTCAAGGAAATAGCGGCCATAATGTCCTAACCGGGCTGGCCGGTGCGGACACCTTATCCGGCGGCGGCGGCAATGACACCCTGCATGGTGGAACCGGGAATGACAGCTTGCAGGGAGGCAACGGCGATGATTGGTTTGTTCAGGCAGCCAATCCCGGCAATGACACGCTGGAAGGCGGCTCAGGAAATGACACGGCCGATTATACTGCCCTATCGGACAACCTGACGTATCACAGCACAACCGGCGTGTTATCGTCTAGCACCTTTAACCATTTATTGTCAGGAATTGAGACATTATTGGGCGGCAGTGCCAGCGATACCATCAATGCCAATGGTGAAACCAGTGGCGTGACCGTAAGTTTAATCGGCAGCTCTTCCGGGTTGAGCAGCGGCGTGACCTACTTCTCCGGGTTCAACCATATTGAGGGTGGCAGCGGCAACGACTTCCTGGTTGGCGACACCGGCGCCAACATGTTGGCTGGTGGGCTCGGAAATGACACCCTACTGGGCGGAATGGGCAATGATACGCTGAATGGACAGGCTGGGATGGATACCTACCTTTTTGCCGATCAATTCGGACAGGATACTTTAATTGACGCCGATGGCGGTAATTTAATCCTGGACACGATCACCGAGAACTTAACCATTAATTTGATAGCTTCTTCCAATGATGAGGTTACGGATGGGACGAATACCCTGAACTGGGCGCTGAATGTGTTCAATTATATCGAGACCGGCAGCGGCAACGACAGGATCATAGCCAACAATAACGGGAATACCCTGTTGGCCGGAAGCGGAAACGACACGCTGGTTTCCGGCGAGGGGAATGATGAACTGCATGGCGTTGCCGGAAATGATGTCTATCGGTTTAATGCCAATTTTGGCACCGACACGATTTTTGACTTGACCGGATTGGACACCCTGGATTTTAGCGCGCTAACCAACAACCTGACGCTGGATTTATCTTCTGCGCTGTTTACCGTGGGGGCAAACAGCGTTACCATTGCCAGCGGGACAATCGAAACACTTCTGGGCGGCTCCGGAAATGATCTGTTGCTGGATGGCGCAGGCGCAAACAGCATTTCCGGCGGGGCTGGAAACGATTACTTGATCAACCGCTACGGACAAGACACGCTGAATGGCGGCGAAGGCGACGATACTTACCAGGCGGTTCAGGCCTGGATTGTGGATAGTGGTGGAAACGACACACTCGTTTTCAATGCGGCTGCAAGCGCCATCACAACCATTAATTTAACCTCTTCCGCCGGTAACGAGGTAAGCGGCGGCAATGGATGGATTATCAACTGGGCCGGCAGCGTGATTGAAAATGTCATTGGCCCCGACTCTGCCAGCCTGATGTTCGGATCCGGCGCTGACAACCAACTCACCGGTGGCTCGGGCAATGATTCCGTGTTTGGCGGCGCGGGAAATGACACCCTGAACGGCTTGGCCGGAGCGGACGCCTTAAACGGCGAATCCGGCGATGACAATCTGGTGGGCGGCTTTGGGGACGACACGCTATTGGGTGGAATCGGTGATGACACGTATATGTTTTTCTCTGGGAATTTTGGCGCGGATCTCATCTTTGATGCAGACGGGAATGACCTGCTCGATCTTAGCGAATACAGCACCCAGCAAGTCACCTTCTCTGCCGTCGACAGCCTGGAAGATGACGATTTAAATGTCGATGCCCTGCTCATCGATTTTGGCAACGGGAACAGCATCCTCATTCAGCATTATTTCGATAACTCCAGCGATGACGATGATTTAAGCGCTGCAGGCACAGGGTACATCGAAACCATTCGCTTCAGCGACGCCCCAACTGTCGGGCTGTTGGAAGTGCAGACTTTGATTTCGGTTTAAGCTAATTTTTAAAAAAATGAACGAACCCATTTAGAACTCAAAAGCTAGAAGGATTAGCCGCGAACTGAAAACCTGAAGGTGATAAATCTAAACAAAAAGCTGGGGCGAAAGGATTCGAACCTCTGAATGGCGGGACCAAAACCCGCTGCCTTACCGCTTGGCGACGCCCCAACGTTTGAGCTTGAGATTAAATTCTAGCTTGCCCCATGCCCCATGTCAATAATCATCGTCTTGTTGATGCATGCCGGATCACCTGGATGACATCCCGCGTGGCGTGGGGTGTTGCAAGGGTTTCGGCAGCATGGGCCATTGTTTGGAGCTGGGAAGGCGACGCGTTTAATTCCGTCAGCAGGGTGAGGAGGGAGGCGCCGGAAAAGTCGCTATCCAGGATCATTCGGGAGGCGCCGGCGTTTTGGGAAGCCAGGGCGTTCTTACGCTGATGATCCGCCGCGGCAAAAGGGTACGGCACCAGAATGGTGGGAATATGCGCCTGGTACATCTCCGATAGCGTCATGGAGCCGGAACGGCAGATGGCAATGTCGGCAACGGCAAGGGTGGCAGCCATATCCTTGATGAAAGGGGCGAAATAATAATACGGGTTATCCAGATAGCTGGCCGGGCATTGCTGACGCACTTCGGCATATAGCTTTTCGCCCGTCTGATGGATGACTTGATACCCCAAGTCGTCAATGAGCTGGGGCAGGGCTTCCAAAACGCCTTGATTGATTTTACGCGCGCCCTGCGACCCGCCGGTAATCAGCAATACAGGCTTCTCTGGCGTAAAAGGCAGGTTCAGCCTGGCAAGCCCTTCGGCTTTATTCAGCAGTCCGATGCCACTTCTCAACGGGTTGCCCGTAACGATGATATTGTTGTTTTTCAACGCCTTTTGGGCATCGGCAAAGGCACACGTCACAGCGGAGGCCCATTGGGCCGTCACGCGGTTTACCAGGCCGGGATGGGCATCCGGCTCGTGGATGACATACGGGATATTGAGCGAGCGCGCCGCCATCAATACAGGACCGGTCACGTAACCGCCTGTGCCAAAGGCCACATCCGGCTGGAAGCGATGAAGGATTTGCCGCGCCCTGAACATGGACGTCACCAGAGAACCGGCCCAGGGGAAGATGCGCAGGTTCAACCCTCTCGGCATGCCGGAAAAGGAGAGGCCTTCAAACCGAAAGCCATGTTGTGGAATGAGGTTGGCTTCCGTTTTGCCGATATTGCCGATGTATAAGATATCCTCAATCTCGGGATCCTGCTTTAGTGCCTCCGCGACAGCAAGGGCCGGATAAACATGGCCGCCCGTCCCGCCACCGGTGATGACAACGCGCTTCATCAACGGGCTCCTTACCGAATCGGGCTAACGGTGGCGCGGTAACGGGAAATATTAAGCAGGATGCCCACCATCATTAACGTAACCAGGACCGAGGTGCCGCCGTAGCTGATCAGGGGCAGTGTTACCCCTGTAACCGGGAATAGGCCGGTGGCAACGCAGAGGTTAATCACAACCTGGGACGCAAGAATCATGGTGATGCCCATGGCCAGCAGTTGCCCAAAGCCGCTCCGGCAGGTTTTGGCAATGACGAACCCGCGGTAAAGCAGCGTAATGAAAAGCCCTATCAGGATTGAGCAGCCCAGCAGGCCCCACTCTTCCGCCCAAACGGAAAAGATAAAGTCGGTATACTGGAAGGGCAGATAATACAGCTTTTGGTTGGACATGCCGATGCCTGCGCCAAGCAACCCACCGGAACCGATGGCGTAAAGCGACTGAATCAGGTTATATCCTGTATCCTGGGCGTCCTTCCACGGATCCAGCCAGCCCTGGATACGGCGCATCTGGTATTCGGTATGCATCAGTTTGTAGCCACCGCCAATAGCGCCAACGAGAAAGACCGAAGACAGGATCCAGAAACGGACTCCCGAAATAAACAGCAGGCCCATGCACGTCATAAACAGGATGATCGTCATACTGAGACTGGGTTGTTTGAAAATTAAAAACATCGTCAATAAGATAAGGCCAAAATTGAAGTAAGTTGAGCCATTCCATTTCTGCCCCAGCCGATGCCCCAAGGCTTGGGCCATGAGCAGCACGACCGAAATCTTACCCATCTCCGACGGCTGGAACTGCAACCCGAAAACCCGGATCCAGCGCTCCGCCCCGTAAGCCTCCACCCCGTTGAGGATGGTATAGGCCAGCAGACCAATCACCAGCAGGGCAAACGGCTTGGCAAAACGCGCCAGGGAAAAAAACGGGAAGCGGGAAATGCCGAACATTAAGCCAAACCCGACAATAAAGAAAATTAATTGCCGCTGGACAAAGTAGAGGCTGTTTTTAAAGGAATCCATCGCCTCTGCGGCACTGGCGGAATAGATGGCCACCAGCCCCAGAAAGGCAAGCGACACGGTGACATAAATCAGGATCTTATCGGGCGTGCCGATGGCGACGGAAGGTTTTGTCCGGACAGGACGGGACTGCTCCAACTGCCCGCCCATGGCTGCGCGGCGACGTTGACGCTTTCTGGATTGAACGGCTTGTTGTAACTCCAACGCTTGTGTCTCCTATCGGGACGCCACGGTCAGCAGGTTGTGGACAGCTCTTTTAAACGCTTGTCCGCGCTCCTCGAAATTGCGGTACATATCGAAGCTGGAGCAGGCTGGCGAAAAGAGTACCGGGGTTTGGGCATCGGCCAATTGCGTGGCCTTTTGCACGGCGTCTTCCAGGGAGGAGGCCAGCGTGATGTGGTTAAAGCCGGCCGCCTTCAACTCCAGGCTAAAGCGATCCGCCGCCTCGCCCATTAACACCACATGGGCGGCGTTTACTTTAACGGAGGCCACAAATTCATCCAGCGGCCCTTTTTTGTCGCGTCCACCGGCAATCAACACCACTTTCCGCGGAGAGAACGCCGCCAACGCGGACAGGGTGGCATCGGGGTTGGTGGCTTTGGAGTCGTTATAAAAGGCGATGTTATTGATGGTGGCCACGGGCTCCAAGCGATGCTCCACCCCTTCAAAGGCAGTAGCCGCCTCACGAATCACATCCGCGGGGATGCCGAGAACCCAGGCGGTTGCCGCCGCCGCAAGCACGTTTTCCTGGTTATGGCGGCCAACCAGCTTCAGGTCGGCAATGTTCAGCAAGGTTTCAAACGGTTTGCCATCGGTCTGGACAACCACATTTCCCTGGACGTCCAAAGTAATAAAATGCTCCTGGTGGTTCACAGCCTGGGGATTAAGGCTAAACCAGAGTACCTTGCCCTGGGTTACCTTGGCGACTTCCTGCATCACCGGGTCATCCGCATTCAACACGGCCCACTCCGGGGAATGGGAGCCTGCAAAAAGGTTGATCTTGGCTTGTTTGTACGCTTCCACCGAGCCGTGCCAGTCCAGATGATCGGGCTTGAAATTCATAAACAGGGCCACCTTGGCCTTGAGCGTGGGAGAGAAATAAAGCTGAAACGAACTGAGTTCCGCCACGAGATAGTCCAGCGGCTGATCTGCCAGGCCAATAATCGGCAGGCCGATGTTGCCGCAAGTCGGGGCCTTCTTGCCTGCGGCTTCCAGAATCCGGGACACCAGGGTGGTGGTGGTGGTTTTGCCGTTGGTGCCGGTAATCCCGATAAACGGCGTCTGGGTTTCGCGGTAGGCCAGTTCCACTTCGCTGATAATGGTTTTGCCGCTGAGCGTTAATTCCTTGATAATCTGCGAGCTGGGTGGAATCCCGGGGCTAACGATCACCAGATCACTGTGATCGAAGCATTTGGCGGAATGGCCTCCCATTTCAACCTCAATACCCAAAGCCTGTAGCTCCTCTCGCTGGGGCTTGTTCGCCGGGCTGGCCGGGGTTGTTTCACTGAGAAAGCAGATTGCGCCCCGTTTCGCAAGGTAGGACGCCGCGGCAATCCCGCTTTTGGAAAGCCCTAAAATTGTAACCGGTTGGTTATGCCACTCTTTTTTCATCTTAGCCCCTATTGTACAGCAACACGGCAATTACACTTAGTAAAGCTTGAGCCATGGTAAAAGTCAAAACAACCGTTGGCTCTTTCCAGCCGGAGAGTTCGAAGTGGTGGTGGAGCGGGCTCATCTTGAACAGGCGCTTCCCCTTGGTGGCCTTGAAATAGCTGACTTGCAACATCACGGAAAGCGTTTCGATAACGTAAATCCCGCCAAGCAGCAACAAAAACATCTCGATTTTACCCAGCACCGCCAGCGCCCCCATTACGCCTCCCAAGGCCAGGCTGCCCGTATCGCCCATAAAAATTTTGGCAGGATGACGGTTAAACGCCAGGAAACCCAGGCACCCCCCGGCCAGCAACAAGGAAAACAGCATCAAATCCGGGTGGGTGCCGGCAAACATAAAGGCAAAACCCACAAACGTAAGCGTGCCTGTGCCACCCGCCAGGCCATCCAGCCCGTCGGTAAGGTTGTAAGCGTTGGATGCGCCCGTCATCACGAGGATAACAAACAGCGGATACAGCCATCCCAGATCAAACGAACCCATCCCAAACAGAGACACCGAGGTCTGGCCCTGCATAAAAACCCATGCGCCCAATGCCCCACTGGTTGCAACCTGGATGGCCAGCTTGCTCCAGCCGGAAAGCCCCTTGTTCTTCTGCTTGGTGATTTTAAGGTAATCGTCGGAAAAGCCGAGGAGGCCAAATACGATGAGGACCAGCAACAACCAAAGGATGTTGGGTGTTGCCAGTTGCGGGACAAAGGCCATAAAGCCCAGCATGGCAACCAGCACCGTGATAAGGATCAGCACGCCGCCCGCTGTGGGCGTCCCGGCTTTTTTATGATGGCTTTGGGGGCCATCTTCCCGGATGTACTGGCCGAACGTTTTAGCCGACAGATAACGAATATAGAATGGCCCGACGAGGAGCCACATCAAGGCAGGGATAAAGACGGGAAACGGGTTAGGAGGATACAGCATGCGTGGCGGCCTTTAATTGCTCGGGGATTTCTTCCAGGTGATACGCGCGGGATGCCTTGAGCAGGAAAATGGCGTTTTTCGGCCAGTGCTGCTGAATCAGCGGAATGGCATCGGAATTTTTCTCGACGGCAAACGTCGGGATGGTATTCGGCAGGATGGCATCCGCCAGAGGGCGTGCTTCCTCGCCCACAACAATCAGACCGTCCAGGCCGGCGCGGCTGTTAATCCACTCCCCAACCTCCCGGTGATACTGCTCGCTGAATTTGCCCAGCTCCGCCATACCACCGACGATCGCCACTTTCAGCAGCCCTTCGGATCGCAGATCCATAAAGGCGCCCAAGGCAACCTTCATGCTGGCCGGGTTGGCGTTATACGCATCGTTGATAACCCAGAGATTCGTGCTGCCTTCCACCATGGATTTGTTCCAGCGGCCGCCGCCGGGTTCGAAGTTGGCCAGGGCGTTGGCAATGCGCTTTAACGGGACACCCAGATGTTCGCATACTTTTATGGCCGCCAGGGCATTCATCACGTTGTGGCAGCCGGGCAGGCCCAGCGTAAAGGTTACATCCTCGTAATTAAAGGTAATAATCCCTTCTTCCCCTTTGGTATGCACTTCATCCACCTCGTGCAGGGAAAATGCCTCGATACGACCCTCCCAGCTCCGATTGGCCTCTTCCACCAGGATGGGATCGTCGCCGTTAACGATGCCCAGGCCGGTTTCCCGATCCAGGCCGGTGAAGATTTCGCACTTGGCCTTGGCAATATTTTCCAGCGAGCCCAGAAGGCCGATATGGGCCGGCCCCACGTTCGTAACCATAGCGATGTTCGGCTTGGCGTGCCGGGACAAGATATTGATCTGGTTGAGG
Organism: uncultured cyanobacterium; assembly: GCA_937922745.1. Lineage (GTDB taxonomy): Bacteria > Cyanobacteriota > Vampirovibrionia > Vampirovibrionales > JAGQHJ01 > CALAJO01. The sequence goes on along the minus strand of CALAJO010000025.1, from coordinate 82,689 downwards.
CCGCGCATTCCCATTTCCACAATCAACACCTGGGTTTCGGGCTTCAGGTTCAGCAGCGTTTGGGACACGCCGATTTCGTTGTTGAAGTTCTTCTCGGACTTCTGGACACCTTCTCCTAGGGCGGCATAAAGCAAGGCATACAACATTTCCTTGGTGGTGGTTTTGCCGGAGCTGCCGGTAATGGCCACCACGCGCGCATCGGAACGCTCACGATGGAAGCGGGCCAGTTCCAGGTAAGCGATTAGTGGATCCGGCACGGCAATCAGGTTGGGGAAGCGTTTCAGATCCGGATGGGTTTCCAAAAAGGCCTTTTCGATAAAAGCACCTTCTGCGCCCATTTCGTAGGCCTTATCAATAAATTCGTTGCCGTTGAAGTTTTCCCCTTTTAAGGGCAGGAAAAAAGCCCCTGCGCCTAGTGTACGGGTGTCGGTGTCCAGGCTTGCGCGATCAAACGGACGATGGTGTGAAACGGCCTCTCCGTTCGTCACTTGAAGCAGCTCATTCCAGGTAAACGTTGCCAGCGATCGCATCGTATCGTCCTTCTTTCTCTCTACTCTATCTTGGCGGCCCTGAGCCGGGTTCCGTACTCCAGGCTTAACCGGATTTCCTCCGCGGCAATGTTGGCCGGGAACAGCACACCGCTCACTTTGGCATCTTTCAGGCTGGCGCCATCCAGTTGTGACAGGCTCAAGTCCAACCCTCGCAGGTCGGCGTTGCGAAAATAACAATTCGTGAGGTTTGACCGTTGCAGGTTGAATTTGCGTAAATCATACCCTCTGAAGTGCCCGCCGGACAAGTCGGCTTCTCCCCGATTGCTCTCTATGAGCTTGTTGAACTCGGCTGCCCGATCCTCCTGAACCAGAATCAATGCCCTGGGGTCGGCCACAATATAAGTCTCCTCAACAGTCCACCCGTCATACAAAAATTATTATACCCGAAACTCTCTTTTTAGAACGCATCAACCCGGCCATCGCTATGGAATGATGCAAGGGACGAATGTTTCGGATCAAGTGTTAAAAATGGTAAAAACGACAATTGTTGTACCGTGACAACCACACGAAGGACGGATATGATAAAACAGTGGTCGATGGAATTGGTTGAGGCACTTGGAGATTCCTTGCCACCGGATAGATAGAGCCTGTATTTGTGTGTCTGATAGGTTACTGTTGTTTCTGAACTGAATGATAAGCCGGAAATTTGTTTTAAAAGTTTTTTGGCTTTTGTATGAGATTAAACCATTGCTTCCCGTAGAGGATAGAGTTATTCGCTTTATCGGGAGCTTCCCATGTTTGGGAGCGAAAGGAGTGATTTTTTAAAGTCGTTTTTTCACCAGATAACTTGGATACTATACTAATCAAAATCAGAAAAGACCATTGGCAAACGCCGGTGGTCTTTTCTGGTTATCACTTAATTAATTGCTGTACTGCTTTGAACTGCGGATGTTTCGCCGTCCGCATCAGCTCAAACAACGCCATCTCAACGCAGGAAGGCACGGCCCCAAACTGCGCCAGTTTTCTCAAGGCAATCTGGTAGTTGGTTTCGCTGCGGGCACCAATGGCGTCTTCAATCAAATGCACTTCGTAGCCCTTCTCCAGCAACCGAACCACCGTTTGGTTTACACACACATGCGCCTCAAGCCCGCAAACCATCACTTGCTTTCGTTTCAAGCTTGCCATATCCGTATCAATGCCGGCATCATCCATACACCCAAAAGAGATTTTTTCCAATACAAGCGCCTCCGGCCCCAATAATCCCGTCAGCTCCGGGACGGTTGCGCCCAGCCCTTTGGGGTAATGCTCGCTCACCAGTACCGGCACACCCAGCAGATTGCACGCGTTTATCAACTGCCGCGTTTTCTCAACCACCTGCTCGGCATTAAACAGGATAGGGCGAAACTTCTCCTGGATATCGATTATCATTAAAACGGCATTCTGCGAATCAAGTAACCCCGGCATCTCCAGCGCATCCTTTGTAAAGATAATGACAAACCCTATTATAGTCTATCCAAGTGGTGATAAGCGCCCATTCCCACACCGCCAAAAAAAAGAAAATCACACTGAAACAAGCAGTGTGATTGACAAACGAGGTGGTTGTTGTGGATCTTTCTCAGTATAGAAGCCCTCGCTTGCCAATCTCATCCACTGAAGAGTGGAAGCTGCCCACAATCTGTAAAACAGGTGATAACTCATGGATATCACTGCTTAACCTGTCAAAAAAGTGACTTTCCGTGTTTTATAAGAATATACAAATGAGGAGGAAAGATTGATATGTCATTACGTACCCAAGCCATCAAATCGGTTGCGCAGAAGAAGTGTAAGGGCAGCGGAATATATGGGTGCCCAGGCAGCATCCCGTTTGCCGCAAATGGGAATTACACCCCACACAATATCGGTTCTGGGGACCCATCCCAAAGAAGCCATGACGGGAGCCGCAGTGGCAATTTATGGTAAAGGTGCTGTAGAGCTTGCCTTAAAGCTGATTAGAGACCCAAAGGCTCGAGTCCAGGCCATGAATATAGTTCGCTGTAATTTGATTCCCAAAGGGAACGAACTTTTCAGAAAACTGGGATATGACTTAACGACTGCCCCTCTGGTTTCGCAGGCTTACTTAACTGACTACATTGGGAATATTCTCAAGTATTTAGGTTGATATTGTGAAATAGCCTAACCGGGCAGTGAACTTCTCCATAAAACAGAAGCATCATAATACTGTGATTCAACTCTTCTACTTCCACTCTTAGGATTTGGTCTCGGCAACAACCTGAGACCTTTTTTTTGTCCAGATACCAGGGTCATGAGTGGAAGAGAGGCAAACTCTTTATATAAAAGAAGAGTTGTAAACATTGCCGCCCACTTAATGCATAAGTGGGCTTTTCTTCATCACCCATCCAGATCCCATTCCGGGATTGGCGGATCCTGCGGGCAATCATAAGACTCCAAATCCACAACGGAACGAACTTCAGGATTTTCAAAAATATCCCGAAGATAACGCGCTTCTTCAACCAGGCGGGGGACGAGCGGTGTGGTATCCAACGTTTCTTTCACAGGGCGGGTTCTCACGTTCGATACGCTTTGAATGTTGACGCTGTTGATATCCCCCATCCCTTTTAAAGCGTGAAAAAGGGTTTGCCAACCCTCCCGGCGCCTTAAGGGGATCTCCACAACGGCCTTTACACGCTGGTTATTACGCCACTGGTTATCAAACCCTATTCGTAAAATGCCTGTTTTTGGCGAGGCCGTAAGCGAGTATAGCGTCCGAGGTTGTGGGATATGCCCTTGGAAAACATCCCCTTGCGCCTCCATGGAACGCCCGTTTTTCGATTTGCTCAAAAAGTGGGTCTGAGACGTATAAATTTTACCGAAACGGATTTGCATGACAGTGATTATAGAAAAAAAAGACGCTTGATGCACCGATTTCAGGAGAGAAGGCTCCAGCCGAAGGCCAACAGGCCAGAGAACGCCACAAAATAAAGCATGGGAATCAATGTGTAGCGGATAATAACGCCTTCCTGGCCGGAAAGCCCAACAATGCTGGCGGCTGCAACCACGTTGAGTACGCAAATCATGTTACCGGCATTGGCCCCCAACAACTGGCCGGCAAGGATGATGGCAGGGGGAATGTCTGTGCGGATTGCGGTAGAAAACTGGAAAAGACTGAACATCATATTGGAAAACGTAGCCGACCCGGAAATAAAAGAGCCGAGCGCACCGATAAAAGGCGCTGCCAGAGGCCACAGTGCTCCTATCCCTTCTGAGGCCATGGTGGCGAGCGCTATCGGCATGCTGTCATATCCGGCGGCATTCACATCCGAGTTCGAGAAAATCCGTACCATCGGAACTGCTGCACAGAGCGAAACGATACTGGGGACGAGTATCAAAAGGGTTTCCCGAAAGCTTGAAACCAGAACCTGAAATCTCAACCTGTATAGCAAGGCAGTGATTGCAACAACCAATATAAATACCGTGCCCGGCAAGTAGAGCGGTTCGATACTGGCAGAAATATTGGTTCCCAGCACGTCCTGCAGGGAAATCCTGAAGCCCCTGAGCCAAGGTTTAACGGGCAGAAAATCCGCACGGCTCACGGCCAAAAAAACGGCAACCAGCAGGTACGGCGTCCAGGCTTGCCGGAGGGAAGGGAGCCGATCCTGTAAAGACTCTTCATCCGTTTTGGTCGCGCCGACTGCCGGATGTTCGGCAAAATCGTCCCATGGGGTTTTGGGCAACAGAAAACCGCATCGGGCCGCCAGGACAACCAGGGCAAGGCCAACAAGCCCGCCCATCACCGCTGGAAATTCCGGGCCAAGGAAGAAGGAAGCGCACAGTGCAGGAACTTCGTAAGCCAGCCCCGCAAAAATGGCGAATTTCCAGATGGCAAGCCCTTCCCCCAAGCGCTTGTTTTTCCCGAAAAAGCGAGTCATCATCACACACAGAATCAGCGGGACAAACGTCCCGATGCAAAGATCCATGATAACCGTGTGCATGGTGGCCTGCTGCACAAGCGCTTGAAGAGACGCATCACCGATGGCGCCCTCAACCTGGGGAGCAGGCCTTCCCCCCACTTGAAGCCCCTGATACATGCCAATCATAATAGGGGTGCCTACTGCGCCGAATGAAACCGGCGAACTGTTGCCGGCCAGGGTTAACACCACCGCAGGCAAGGCAGGGAAGCCGAATGCAACCAGCAGAGGCGCGCCCAGGGCCGCAGGCGTGCCAAATCCTGCAACGCCTTCTATAAACGCCCCAAATAGCCAAGCGACAATAATGACCTGCACACGCCGATCCGGTGAGATCTGGACGAATGCCTGTCGAATCGTTGTCATGGCGCCGCTTTTTACCAGGGTCTTCAACAGCAGGATGGCCCCAAATACAATCCACAGGATAGAAACTGCGGCAAAAAGCCCTTCGATGACCGATGCGCCAATCCGTATAACGGGCACCTTCCAGACCGCGGCAGCCATAATTGCGGTGAGCGAAAGCCCGATGGGCATCGCCCGCATCGCGGGGATTCTCATGATGACCAGTAAAACAAAAACGCTTAATATGGGGGTTAGTGCTGCTGCTAAAGCTAACAAACTCATCTATTCGTTCCATCTCCCGCACGTATCGATTTTAATTGTGATTCTCGCATTAGCGTAACAAATCCAGTAAAACAGGGCTTGTGCATTTTTAAGGAGCAATCTCAATACTCACAAGCCTTTCGAGCAATTATGCCCGCTAATAGATAAATACTACGAATATCCTGTCGAACCATGGCAAAAGCCTCGGTATTTCAACGATTTCTACCGAAAGACCATAGTGCAAGAGAGTCATTAATATTGCTGGAAACCTGGGCCTCGGCAGACAGATGGTTTTAAAAACCTTTCGGTCATTCAGTCGTGTCGACATTCACTTAAGCCAAAAATAGATAGCGGCAAGATGAATGAAACTAATTAGAGGCACAGTCCGCCAGTTGCAGGGAGTGAGGTTGTAACACCATGGTAGGAGGAGATGCTTTGCTTTTATACGCCGTAAGAAACCGTAAAGCAGGGGCGCTAAGCAGGCTGGTGAGGACGGCCATCAGCACCAGGGCAACAAACAGCGTGGGATCGATTAAACCGGCATCCAGGGCCTGCTTGGCCAACAGAATCTCCATGGCGCCACGGGCGTTTAACGCGAATCCTACGGCCAGGGCTTCCTTGGTTTTCAACCCTCCCAGCCTGCCGCCGATAAACGTGCCGGAAACCTTGCTGATGATTGAAATCGCCAGGACAAACGCCAGCAGGGACGCATCCAGATTGGTGATAAAGTTGGTCTTGACGCCGATGCCAATGAAAAATAATGGCGAAATCACATGGGTTACAAAATCTCGAAGCGTTGACTTGACTTGATGGGGAAAGGCGGGAGCATTGCCCAGCACAACCCCGATGAGAAAGGCGCCCAATGTGGCATGGATACCCAGCAGTTCCGTCGTGGCCGCACCAAGCAAACCGCAACCGATGCCGATGGCCAGCATCTTCTCCGGGGATGGACAGCGGGCCTGGAGATTATCCACAAAATGATTGAAGAAGTGTTGCCCAAGCGTGAGGATGCCCACGACAACAGAGACAATGATCAGCATACTCATCCAGATGGGTGTGTTTCCGGCTTGGCTGGTGTGGAGGCATCCCAGGATGGCGGCAAAGGCAACCCAGCCCACAAGGTCAATCATCGTTGCGGAAGCCACGGTGATGATCCCTACTCTGGTATGATACAGCCGCAAATCCATAAGTATGCGGATAATGACGGGCAGGGCCGAGATGGCCATGGCAATGCCGATAAAACTGGCAAAGAGGATCTGTTGAGTTGCATCAAAATGAAACATGGTTGGGAAAACCATCACTGCGGCAAATCCCATAAAGAAGGGGAGAATCATGCTGCCGATGCCGGTGCAGATGACCTTCTTGCCTTCCTGCTTCATTTCGGCCAGGTTGGTTTCCAGCCCGGCGACAAAAACCAGCAGAATGACCGCGATGGAAATAAGCCCTTGGATGATGGTGCCGGTATTGCCATCCAGCGGAAACAACCAGTGGGATAACTGGGGATTGAATGTTCCCAGGACGGTTGGCCCGATTAGAATTCCCAGCACAATCTCGCCGACGACGCTAGGCACATGCAGCCTGGACGAGATATGTGAAAACATGCGAACCAGGAGTAAAAGTGCCCCCAGGCTAAACAGGAGTGCGGTTAAATCGGATACGTGAAAATTGGGCATTAAAATTCTCCCTATAGCGCCGAGGGCACTTTTGTCTAAGCTGCTACCCGTAAGAAAGCCGGTGGCTACTTCACCATCAATAAATCCTGGACTTCGTTATAGTAGGAAATGGTGGAAATCAGGTTTCTGGCTTCATCTTCCTTATCGCTAATGTAGCCGTAGCCGGTATGCTTATCCACAATTTCCCATGTTATGGGGGCCAGCGCATAGGTTGGGGCCGTATTCAGCACGCCGCGCTTCTTGCAATCGCGGTAGGTGTTCATAATATCCTGGAATTCCTTGCGCTTCTTCAGGCGATTGCGGGTATAAGGCGCCGCATAATCCCAGAATGCGGACTCGTAAATGGATCCGCCCTGGTAATAGTAGCTAATCACGTCTTCCATCTCCTGAACGGCTTTGGTAAAGCGCGCATTGGATTCATCCTGGGTCATGCTGTTCATCATGTAATCCCAGAAGCAACGGGCCGCGTAGATATAGACGAAGATGGAGTTGGCAACCAACGGCTCAAAGAACAGCGCCTTGTTGCCGTTTTTGCAAACGCGGCCTTCAATGAGCTTTTTGGTGTAATAGCACTGGAAAACATACTCCTTGTTATCCAGCTCATCCACACCGAGCTGTTCCTTCATATCCTCAAGCGCTTCTTCCTTGGGTGTAATCTTGTCGTTATACAAGTACCCAAAGGTCTTGCGATCGCGGAGGGGAACGCCAAACATCCAACCATGCTTCATCGCAATGTGATCGGTAAACGGCTCGAAATCGTATTCCTTAATACTGTGAATCTGGCAGCGGTTTACCGGGCTGCAATCGCTGATAACATAGCCATCGAAGCTGCTGGGGTAACCCGTACAGTCAATGATGTAATCAAACTTGTGTTCTTTGCCATCGACGGTAACGACCACGCGGTAAGGGTTGTTATCGATATTGGTGACTTCGCCTTCCAAAACATTGAACTGGTTGGGCCATAACTTTGCAAGGCGTTCAAACACAAAGTTCTTGAGGCGGTAGTTGTTAAAGTGGATCGCGGAATTACCGTCCAACAGCGGGTTAATCCAGGACTCCTCGCGCCAGTTGACGAATTTGCTTCCGAACTTTAATGTCGCGTCCAATGCATCCATATCCTGTGGGTGGCCGATAGAGAAGTGAGTGCCACGCTCCAACAGGCCCACAAAGCCGCCGTTGGTGCTTTCGCCAATACCCAGGATGGGCTTTTTCGGGTCGTAAATCGAGTAGACTTCCCAATCCGTATCCAACCAGGTGCAAAAATGCACGAGGCTCAACAGCCCTGCGGATCCGGCTCCGATGACGCCAAGTTTTTTCTTCATTTTTTTCTCCAATAATCTCTTCTCGCTACTAAATGATTCACTCAGCCTTTGGTCAAAAATGCAATCAAACAAATAAAAAACAATCGCTCTAAAAAATTGCTCAAAAGATATAATTTAGATACATAATTTATAAAAAATTAACGTTCTAAGATATCCTCGACACGAACGAGGAGGAGTTTAAAAAGTGCCCTGACCGGCTTTACAGATAAATGATATAAGGTTGAAGATTAGACATATCAAGCCTAAAACCCCAACAGCCGGATAGATATTGGGTATTGGAGATTCAAAAGCAGGTTTTGTTTCGTGCCTAAGTTTAAATGGCAGTACAATTGCCGATGCAAAGGTCAGCAATAAGGCAGGCGCCGCAAAAAGCAAGAAGCGAATGTTATAGCACCATTGCCCGCCAACCGATGTGGGCGGATAAAAAACATCCAGCAGGTACACAAAAACCGTCGCTAAAATGTTGGCCACCAGCACTTTTCGAACCCATAGGGCAGTGTCGGGATACCGCTGCAACAAGCAAAAAGGCCACATTGACTAGATAAGAGCCATTTCAGGGTTGAGGGACGTGTTCCTATCCATCCGCTGCAAAAACAGGCTGTCAGGATACCGTTCGGCAAGTTGCTCATAAGCCGACTGATGGCGCTGCTTATGGCAGCTAAACAACAGGATCTGTTGGCCGTTGGCGCCCGCGTGTGCCAGGGCATCCAAGGCATTGAGGAACCGCTCGTCATCAAAGTTGACGAACGGGTCATCCAGAATCAGCGGGAGATGGCCGCAGTCCTGGCTCAGGTAATCGGTGATGGCAAGACGAATCGCCAGGTAAATTTGATCCTTTGCGCCGCAGCTCAAGGATTCAAAGGCGTCGGTTTGCTGATATTCGCGTCCCTGTAAATCCAGGAAGGAAAATTGTAGGGACGAGGTAAAGCGAATGTCCTTGTACGGCGAATTAAATGACGTCAGAATCGTATTCACCCGTTCGTTCAAGCGTGTGGACCAGCCCTGGTATTCGCGCTCGCTAATGGCCCTTAAGGTTGCCAAGCTGGTATTCAGCGCATCGAAAAAGCGTTGGTGCTTGTCCCGCAATGCCGACTTTTCCGCAAGGCGCGCCTGCACAAGGGGATATTCCCGATTGAAGTGATCCTGCTTCTTCTGGATGGTGACCTTCAAATCTGTTATCTGGGTATTCAAACGCTCCAGTTCACTTTCCAGCGCGCGCTGCCCATCCCGCTCATCCAGGATAGAGCCAGGCGAGAGCATATCATCCCCTTCCTGCGGCTGGAAACGGTCGATAATGGTATGATATTGGGCCAATGCTGCTTCCGGGCGCAAATGCTGAGCTATTGCAGCCAGGGCTCTTTGCAAATCCAGATATTCCTGATGCTGCTTTAAAGCCTGGTTAAACTGCGCCATCCCCGCATCAAAGGACTCATGGCCTGTAACACCCGCATCCGCGAGCATCTGCTCCAGCGACTGCCCCATGGTTGCCAGCGTCCGGTACTCCGTATCAACCTGGGCCTGTTTCGCCTGCACCTGTTGCATTAAGTCGTGGCTGTTAAGGCAGGCTTCCTCATAACGGCGAAAATCCTTGATCCGCGGCTCCAGGAAGAAAACCTGATCCTCCAGGGGCGTCAGCGTATCCACTTCCATATCCATCAACTGGTTCAACTCATCCAGCACACCCTGCAAGTCCTGCTCGCGCATCAGCCGCTTATCCCAAGCCGCCATAAACGACGCGAAGGTGGACGTCTTCCGCTCCATATACCATGCCAAATCAGCGAGCGCCTTCTCTTCCGTTACCCAAGGGAAATCCCCGACCAACTTGGCTTCCAAAGCATCCAACTGCTGCGTATGCTGAATTTTTTGCCCGGTGAGCGCCACCTGCTGCGCCTGGGCATGCGCCAGCTCCTTCTGCACATACTTGGCCTGGGTGTCTAGCTTGGAAACACTGATCTGGACATAAATCCCGGCAATGATTAACGCTACGCCCGGCGCAGCCGCATACCAGTAAACAGAGGGCATGAGGAGGCTGCCCATTAACCCCAATCCCGCAAGGATGAGGCAAAGGCTGTGGGTACGACGCTTGCGAATAAGCTGATTTAATCGATCCAGCTCCGCCTGCTGCTGATTGACCGTCTCAAGATGTGTTTGCATTTCGGAATCTATCTTTTGCAGCGCATTGATATGCTGAACCAGGGCTTGCGCCTTATCCAGAGGCAAGTCGGCAAACTGGTCACAGTAATCCAAAAAGCGATCAGTGTCCTCGGCCTGGGCCTGCATAGCCTGGCATTCGGTTCCAAATGCGTCGCGGGCCTGGGTGTATTGTTCCCATGTATCTTCCAGTTTTTGCAGCAGGCGATTAATGGTTTCAAACTGCGCCAGCTCCGGCTTCCAGATAAACTCGCTGAGATAGCTGTCCTTCTGGCTCATCTGGGATGTCAATTGGGATAACTCGGCCTCGTAAGTCTTGAGGCGCTCCTGTAGATGGCGATATTGTCCATATATTTCCTGAAGCGGCGCTTGCAACTGACTAGGGAATGACGACATTGCCGCCAAGGCCGCCAGTTGAGCCTCAAGCCTCTGCATTTCCTGTTGCTTCGCGGTTTGCTCGGCCATCATGGCCTTCGCTTCGTGATATTCTGCCAGCGCGACGCGACGCTGGGCAGAAGTCAAATTCGCAGAAAGCGCTTCCTGTTCCTGAATAAGCTGGTCAAGCTGCGCAAAAGCCTGCTGATAGCTGTCATAATCCGCCTGGAGTTGGAGGGCTTCCTTCTGATCCGCTTCAATATCCTTGTTTAAATCCTTTATGATATTCTCAACCAGCCAGGATGTTCCCTTGTAGGGATGCCGCTGGCGCAACGCCTTCTCAAGCCGCTCAACGGCTTCTTGTGCTGTTACGCCGCTCTCCCCGGAGTCTACGACTTTCTCGATGGCCTGGATCAGGTCGCCTTCACATTTAAATTCCTGCAAGGTGTTTTGGAGCAGAAGCGCCGATTTCTCGAACGTGGCACGGGAAAGACGGGTGAATGTTTCACCCACCATCCAGGTCTTGCGATCCTGCTGGAAGCGCTGGGAGCAGTCCTCGCGGGAATGCGCCTCCGTCACCCGAACGGCATTGCTGCGGGCATCAAAGTCGCGCGCAATAGCGTACACCTTGCCGTCGCCGTCTTCAACTTCCAACGTGATCCGCGGGCCTTGGGCCGGATTCTGCCAGGGCGCATAGAGTTCCCTGAAACGGCTGGCTTCCCGGGGTTTCTGGGGCAAACCATACAACGCGGAAAGCATCCCTCGGACAAAGGTGGACTTGCCCTGCTCGTTGTTCCCAACAATCAGAATCAAGCCGCTATCCGGAAATGTCCATTCAAAGCCATCCGGCAGGCAACCAAAGCCGCGACTGAGGAAACGTTTAAACCTCATCGCAACACAACCTCCTGGCCGGAGAGCGCTTCGAGCCCCAGTTGCAGGGCTTGCTGCAACAGCCTGGCTTCTTCCTCCGATCCGGCGCGGGTAATCTGCGCCTCCAGCTCACGAATAAACCGCCCCTCCAGGGCGTGATCATCCTTGCGAAGCTGGTCGATGTTAAACAGGCTGGTAATGGCTTCCGTATCCAGCTTGACGTGAAAGAAATCTTTGTTCAGGCGGGTTTCAATCGCATCCCAGTTGATATTGGCCGCAGGGGGAAGCTGACCGCCCAACTCGCAGTAAATGATGTCCTGCGCGCGGGCAGCGGTCGCAAGATCCGCGTAGAGCTGGGTAAACAATGCATCTTCATCATCTTGGCCGGTGACATTGATTTTACGGCAATGAATCTGGCGGTCATCCAGGGTCAGCTTCTCAATCGTCACCTGGGCCGGCTGGAGGCCTTCCTTTACCAATTCGCCCAGGATGGCGTACTTGGGGCCGGTTTCATCCAGGCCGCGCGCAAAGGGACACCCGGCATACGCTCCCTTGGTTCGGCCAGCCCCATCCTTGAATTCATCATAGCGATGATAATGCCCGACTGCGGTGTAGTCGAAGTCCAACGCCAGCAGCTCTTGAAGAGAAAACGGCGCCGTGATCTTCTCATCGAAACGGTTAAAATCATCACGAGAGCCATGGAACAGCAGCAGATCAATGGCCGCGTTGGGTTCCCTTGGCTGGAGGGTCGTCAAGAGGCGGGCTTCATGAACACCGGTATGCGGGTTCAGCAATGTATTATCGTGAAACGCCCGGCCGGTCACCTGAACCTTTCCCTCCCAGCCTGGCAGAGAAACGGTTTGAAAGCCCGGCTCGCTGAAAATGACGACGTGGGTAGGCCAAGGCGAAAACCCGTTGGCCTGAAGAAAATCGTTGTGATAAAAACTGCTGGCCGAGTAAAAATCGTGGTTGCCCGGCGTAATTACCACCGGCACCGGTAAGTTGCACAGCGTGTTATAGAGAACCCGAAATTGCGAAAGATACTGGCGATCCAGCTTTTCATGATCCCACAGATCTCCTGGAATAAAGACGGCATTTAACGAATACTGCGCCACCAAGCCAGGCAAAGCCCGAACCAGGCCCTCAAACTCTTCACTGCGCTGGGCTTCCTTCTCCACAGGCAGGCCCAACCGTCGACTGGCAACAGGAGAGCAGAAGTGCAGGTCGGACAATTGCAGAAATCGAAATCTCATCATACGCCTATTGTATCGAGCGGCGCAGGATTCGACAATGAAAAATGCAGTTCCGCCTCTAGCATGTTATGGATTGCAATCATAGACGTGATATGAAACCATGGAATCAGATCGATGAGGAATCTGCCAATGAGTGAATACCATTACACCGTTATTCTTCAGTCAGAGCCTGAAGGAGGCTATTCAGTCACCGTTCCAGCTTTGCCAGGTTGCTATACGCAGGGTGAGACCCAGGAGGAAGCGTTACAGAATGCGCAGGAAGCCATTTTACTGTACGTTGAAACGCTCATTGCACAGAATGAACCGGTTCCCCAAGAACACCAGCCTGCTGCCATTTTACAGACCGTAAAAGTGGTTGCTTAATGCCTTACAAGCCAAAAGAACTTTTGAAAGTCCTTCATAAGCTGGGCTTTATTCTCAAGCGGCAACGCGGCAGCCATGCAATTTTACAGCACCCTGACGGCCGTATGATTGTACTCCCGATGCATCAAGCAACTATTAAAACGGGTTATACCACCAAATATTAAAAGATGCAGGGTTAACTGACGCAGCTCATAAGATGCTTTTTTCGTACCCTTCGGTCAGCAGGCTGAAATACTGGCGGGCCACGGGATTCGTCATTGGGCCCTGGAAGTGGCGTGGCGGGCCTTCTTCTTCGATGCTGCCGTTATGGAAAAACAAGATCCGATCCGCAACGCGGTAGGCAAATTGCAACTCATGCGTCACGATAACCAACGTAATGCCTTGATGAGACAGGCTTTGGATGGTTCTCAGCACCTCAGCCGTCATCAATGGATCCAACGCGCTGGTCGGCTCATCCAGTAACAGAATATCGGATGACATGGCAAGCGCCCGGGCTATCGCGACCCGCTGCTTTTCTCCACCGGAAAGGGTATTGGGGAAGCGCTTGGCTTTGGTGTCCATACCCACCTTGCGAAGCAGCTCAAACGCCAGATGTTCCGCCTCATCGCGGGGCTGGCCCTTGACTTTGACCGGGCCCAACGTAATGTTTTCCAAGACGGAAAGATGGGGAAACAGGTTAAACTGCTGAAACACCAGCCCGATTTCCGAGCGATACCGGTTCCAGTTGAAGCCTTTGGGCGCACGAGCGATATTGGTTCCCCGCACCAGGATGTTACCGGACTGAACGGCCTCCAGGCCACCGATACAACGCAACACCGTCGTCTTCCCGCAGCCGGATGCGCCCATCAATACAACCGTCTCGCCTTTCCGGATTTCAAACGACAAATCGGACAGGATAGGCTGCCCGTTGTAGTGTTTGCACACCTGTTCAAACTGGATCATGGGAGAAGGGCTCACGTTGTTTACGCCACTCTTCATCGTTATCGGCCAATCAGGGTTGAAGTTGATGCTGCAACCGGAGGAGTTGTTGCCCAATCTCCTGATTGAGGTTGTTAGCAGCATATTGACGGGCTTCGTGGTAGGTTTCAATCGCCTGGTTGGTTTGTTTCACGCCTTCGTACGCAATAGCCAGGTTATAAAGCACCTGCGGGCTTTGCCGAAAAACACCGGACGCACTTTGGAGATACGGTAAGGCTAGATCGTAGCGTTGCTGCTCGGTATAAATGGTGCCCAACATATAATTGGCCTGGGCTGCGTCCATGGTGGAAAGCTGCCGGGATTGCAGCATGTCCCGCAGCACAATGGCGGCTTTCTCCGGTTGGCCCAACTGGTAAAGCAACGCACTGTATCGCAGCCCAACCCCTTGCGGAAAAGCTTTGGCCCCTTCCGAATACAGCGTAAGTGCTTTAAGCCAGTTCTGTTCCCGGAGATAGAGCAAGCCAAGAAGCTGGTACAGCGCCTGGGGTGGTTTACTCATCCCCTCATACAGCCCTTCCAGGAAACCCACTGCCTGAGCAGGGTTATTGGCAACAAAAGCCTGCTGGGCGTTCTGAACCAGAACCATTGGCTGAGAAGCAGGCTGACGATGTTGGGCCGCAAAAGTTCGATAGACCGGTAACAGCCTCGCTGCCTGTGCAAGCATCTCGGCATCGCTCCCACTAACCGAGAGCGACAGCGGACGGCGTGATTGAAACTGTAGCAATACCGGCTGCCCCAACGATTTAACAGACACCGCAAACCCGTCCCTTCGGATAAAGGCGCTGGGAACCAGCAGGTTTTCCCGGGTTAGCAGGTTGGGATGGATGCTATCCGCTTCCACCTGTATCGAAGGCAAGTCGTCTACCCGTAAAATTTGCCAGCGAAAAGGTTGATCGGCTTGAATCATGACCAGCACATGTTCCGATGTAACCGGAAACACCTTGATATTTTGAATCTGGGCCGCAATAGCCTGGCCGCATAAGAGGAAGCCAGCCAGAGACGCAACCATTATAAGGCGAAATTGGCGCATGCCTTTTATTGTAATACTAATCTGTCCACCAGGCGTCATCCGGGCGGGCAAGTGAGCAAGCGAAAAACGCTATTTGACAGAGCCGTAGGAATGCAGGCTGCCGAAACCGTAAACGTTTACACCTACAAACGTCATCAGGAGCAGGGCAAACCCGGCGATGGAAACAAGGGCCAGCGTTTTCCGGGAGTGTTCGCCGTTAATGCGCATGTGGAGATAAGCCCCGTAGCCCAGCAGCGTCACCAGGCTCATGGATTCCTTGGGATCCCAGCTCCAGTAATTGCCCCAGGCTTCATTCGCCCATAAAGCGCCCAGGATGACCCCAATCATCATCAGGACAAACCCGGCCGCAATACAGCGATAGGTGACTTCATCGTATAAAGCCCCTGCTTCCGATTGGTAGGAAAAAGCCAGAATACCGTGCCCGGAATCCCGCGTGGCAACTCCGCCGCCAAAGCCGCCATCCTTCTGGTTGCGACTGGTCAACAAAAAGGCCAGCGAGCTGAGAAACGCCAAGGTAAAGAACCCGTAGGACAATAGCAGCGGCGGCACATGGATGCTGCGCCAGTAACTTTGCAACGCCGCCTGCAGCGGGTTGATTTCCGTGGGGAGGGAGCCTGCGTAAAACATAATGATGAGCCCTAGCAGGCAAACGGCCCAGCCCAGGTTATGCACTTTAAACCAGCGCTCGGTAATGAGAAAGGCAATTAGCAATCCGATGGTCGTCACCAGCAGGGCTTCGTACATATTGGACAGCGCAAAGAACCCTGCCTCAACAGAGCGGATCAGCAGGGACACCATTAAGCTGATGACGGAAACCAGTAACAGGGAGGAGGAAACGAAACGCAGCCAGCCCTTCGGCAACAAGACCTGGAAAACATAGGTCAAGGCGCTCACTGCCAGCAGCAATAAGCCAGCATCAGCGAAGAAGCTTTCGTTCAATAATGTCGCGTCCCACATATTATGCGTCCTTCTTAACTAGAGAGGGTGTCAAAACTTGTTGCATCGCGTCCTGAAGCTTTAACAGCTCTTTTCGGAAGGACAGCCATGCCTTGTTCGTCTTGGGGTGAATCATAACTTCGGTTTTACCAGGCGTCACTTCCCGCAGCGCAATCCACACCTGGCGCTGGGAGAAGAAGCAGAGAACCGTCCCAATCCCGATAATGAGATACGCCAGGTACATCAAGGGGACTTCGGGCGCTTGTTTAATCTGGAGGCCGGTGAGCATTTCCGGTTCTTTGTAGGTAATCTGCACCCCGTTTAACGCCCCGGTTTGCCCTTCTTCCAAGCGGATATTAGGTGGCATAGTGCCTTCCGCAATCTGCTCATCCGGCTTTCTCACGAAGAAGATGGCATGGTTTTCCTTCACGCCCGGATCCTGCTGCTTAAAGAAGGGAAACATAATCAACGTGCTGCCGTCTTCCATCGGGTTAATGCTGATCGGACGATCGTTAAAGTTGTTATTGATTTCCACCGTGCGGGGCTTGCCGTTGACTGTCAGGAAAAAGCGTCCTGTTGGGGCAAAGCTGGCCTGGTAAACCGACAGGTTATCGAGAAAAAGCGGATGGTTGACGGAAATGGACTGTTCGCGGATCAGTTTTCCATCCGGCGTAAAAACCTGGAGGTCGCTGTGATACTGCTTGGCCACATCCGGGCGATCCTGGTAATACTCCACCTCAAAGTCTTTTACATGGATGGTATAATTCGGCACCGAGCCCATCCAAAGGGGTTCCGGGATGTTCGTCATCAGGTTGGTGGCGTTCGGCACGGCAAACGTATCCCCAGGGATAATCAACTGCTCTGCCTTGAAGCCGGTAAAGCTGCCGTAAACACCGGCAACCAGAACCAGCAAAATCCCCAGATGGGCAATACTGGGGCCAATCCGGGTAATATTGCCTTTGCAGGCGTACAAATTACCATTGGCATCTCGGTGTACGGTATAGCGAAACTGCTTGAACAGGTGGCTCAGCTTGGCTTCCACGACATCCGGGGCTTCGTTGGAAAGGGCGGGCAGGCTATAGGCTTCCGGTTTATGGACCATCAGGCTGGCCGGGATAAACGTCTTTTGGATGGCGGCCAGGGTTGCGGGACGGAGCCACTTGAAGCTGCCGATCAACAGGTTGAAGAAGAATAAGACTTCCAGCGTAATAAACCAGAATGAGGAATAGACGTTAAAAAACCCCAACGTGTTGAAAAACTCGAAATTGGCCCCATACTTGGCCTTGATTTCGGCGAGCTCCACCATGCCGATTTGCGGCATGACGACGCCAATAATGGTTCCCAATGCCATCAGGGACAGCAAAACAATTGCCAGGTGGACAGAACGGAAACAGTTAATGAGTTCTTTGAAAAACGGGTTGGACTTGAGGGACGGGGTAACCGGTTTTACCTGCGACGAGGCGCTTTGGGAGGACATGCCGGGATAAACTCCATTGCAGGGCATCAAGTGTCATGATTCTACAAGTATGGTGAATCTTCAATAAAAGTTTTTGTATGTGAATTGTCATTTCCTTCGGCGGGCACAAAATGGGCTCCGCAGAACCGAGCAGAACGCAGCGTTTTAGACGCACTGCGCGCATAACCCGATAAATTCCATGTTATGGCTTTGGATTTTGAACCGCGATTGCGCTTCAAGCGCATCCACCAGGACGCGCGTCCCCGGACAATGCACCTCTTCTATCGCGTCGCACGCCTTGCAAATCAGCAGGTGGTGGCAATGCTCCTCCTGTGCCAGGGAACATTGCTCCTCATGCTCCAACATGCATTTTTTCACCTTGCCGGAAGTCAGGACCCGATGCACCAGTCGGTTCTCCTCCAGGCATTGCAATATCCGGTAGACGCTGACCGTATCGACTTTTTCCCCGTTGGCTTCCAGCAAGTCCTTAATCTCATAAGCGGAGAGAGCCTCCCTGGAAGCATCTAACAATTCCACGACAAGCCGACGGGGTTTCGTAATCCGAAACCCCTTGTCTTTTAAAAGGCCGATTGCATAGTCGATGTAAGCCGTCATCCGTCCGCATCCTGTCAGCAACATATTGGGACGAACAGAGGTGTTTATCAAGAGACTACCATCGATCGGCATACCCTGTAGAACGCTCACCGCCGTAATTCTGGAAGCGGTTGTTGCTACGCGGCGGCTTGTTGCGGTTTCGGTTGGGGTCCTGAAAATCGACAATCAATTCCTTCCCTTCCAAAAGGGTATGGTTAAGGCGTTCCATTGCCTTTTGGGCTTCATCCGCCGAAGCCATTTCCACAAAGCCAAACTGCCTGGGCTCTCCCGACTCCCGGTCGAACGGGATTTTTACCGATTGCACCGTGCCCACCTGGCGAAAAACCTCTTGTAAACGCGTCTCCGTTATTGCCGGAGGCAAGTTTCTCACAAACAGTTTGGCGTTCCGAACCGGGCTGCTGCTTTCCACCCCGGCCCGATTATCCTCCTGGAAGGCCACCACCAGGTCCCGGTTGTGGAATAACGTCCCATTCAACTCCCGAACTGCCTTATCCCCGTTCTCTGGGGTTGCCATCTCCACGAAAGCAAACCCGCGCGGCTTTCCATCCTCCCTCCGGGTCGGTATCCTCACCGATGAAACTGTGCCAACTTCGCTAAACAGCGCGTAAAGGTCGTCTTCCGTTACAGACCAACTAAGGTTTCTGACAAATAATTTTGCTTTCATGGCGGGGCCTTTCTTTATTAAGGTTGTTAATGAGTAAACTTGATACGGGCTTGTGCCGCTTCGGAACAAGCCTTAGGGGGCTTTATCGCTCGGCAGGTCTTCCGGGACGAAACCCAGGGGTAAATCAGCTGGTGGATTCACAACTAAGCCGCAAAAGGCAATATCCTCTTGCTTAAATGCCCATAAGACGCCGCCCGCCATCCCACTATGGAACAGAGTGAAAAACTGATCCGTCAGATCCTGGATACGCCCGCGATACTGCTCACAGGGATTCCCCTTAATCTGTACGAGAATTTCCCCGCCCGAATCATGGGCGGCTTGAAGGATTTGGCTAAACATCGATCCTCAAACAAGTGTGCTGTGCAATGTTTGATTATCGTATCACTAATGCAACATTATTGCAATTAAATTCAAACTTATTTTGACAAGATCGATTTCGAGGTGGAATCAAGGTTCCAGCGGGTTATAGAAATACTCCGCCTGGAATTGTTGTGTCAGATGACGCCTTTCCGCCATGCTCATCCAATCCAGATCGGTTTCAGTCACGGCACCGATCGGCAAATCCTCAAAGAAAACAGGGTTCATGTAGGGAAAGGACTGACCCCAAGAAGACAGGTACAGGCGCTCCTTCGCCCGAGTGACACCGACATAGAACAAGCGTAGCTCTTCTTCCTGCGTGCGCGGGATTTTCCAAGCCATATCATAAACCAGTTTTTTCAGGGTCTTTTCGTTTCCAAACTTGTTCAGGAACAAGCCAAACCCCATTTTGCCGGGATACTGGGGATCCACCGTCAGCTGACCCTCGTGGCGGCTTTTCTTGTAGGTATCCACCCCGGCATAGAAAACCACGGGGAATTGCAGCCCTTTAGAACCGTGAATGGTAAGCAATCGGACGGCATTTTGGTAAAATCCTTCTTCCGCCACCGGGATATCCAGGTCATTCTTAGCCTGGTAGCGATGAATCAGCACCAATGCGTTCTCCAGCGTTAACGGCTCACGGGAGCGGCTGCTCCAGTGGAAAAGCATGTTCTTCAACAATTCCAATTGCCTGAAATCTTTTTGCCCCTTGGGCGTCGCCAGCCCGGCCGCAGAGATGAGCGGGAAGCGCTGGAGCATCGCCAGGAAGAGATGTTCCGGGCCAAGCTGGTGCTTCAGGATCTGGAACTGATCCAGGGCTTCCACCAGGAAGGCCAGAATCCCCATCAAATGACTTAAATCGGGCGGAACCTGCGCCGGATTGCGCACCAAGTGGTTCACGGTTTCGTAGTACGAAAAATTGGTAGCGGCAAAATGCAGTTTCAAACTCTGGCGAATTAATGAGAGCCGATAAAGTTCGTGGTGTGTGAGTTTTTGTTGCAGCAGCGTGATTAAAGCAAAATCCTGATGAGGGTTTTCAGCCAGCTCTAATAGTGAAACTGCCTGCTGAATGACATTATTCTGGAAAAATCCCAGGTTACGTTGCCGAATGGCGGGAATGCCGAATTGGTCCAGCGCGGCTTCCAGCTGCAAGGCCTTGCGGTGATCCCGGACCAGGACGGCGATATCATTGGGGGCGTAAGCATCCTGGCTTAACAAGCGGGCAATGGTTTCCGAAATCCAGCGAATTTCCGTCCCCTTGGCTTCACCCACGGCGGTTGTTTGCGCCAGAGACAACCAGGTAACGGCCTGTGGTGACTCAACCGTATTAGCTTCACAAGGGTGCAGGGATTCATCCTGGGGGAGCGACATCATCGCCGTCACACGGTTGGCCACATCCAGAATGGGCTTGATTGAGCGGTAATTGGTCTTTAATGGGATATACCGCGCAGCCGGGATATCCTGGAACAGGACATGCAGGTTTTCCGGCTCCGCAAAGCGGAAACCGTAGATGGATTGCTTGGTATCTCCAACCACCGTGATATGGGGGTTATGGCCGCTTAAAAGCTGGATGAGCCGGAGCTGGCTGCCGTTGGAGTCCTGGAATTCATCCACCATAAAGTGGGCAAAAAACCTTTGGTAGTACTGCCTTACATCCGCACGGTTCTCCAGCAGCACAATCACTTCCTGGATCAGGTCGTCAAAGTCGCAAGCCCGCTCCAGCCTTAACAAACGCTGATACAGGGCATACACGGCCGCCACAATCTCAATGAGCTTTTCTTCCAACGCCAGGATGGCCCGCTGTTCGCTAAAGTCCACAACAGGCTCGGAAAAGGGCGCAGAGCGCTTCCTGCCGTTGTAGGCCACAAAGTAGCCATGCTTGTAGAAATCCTTCAAATGCTCCCGCATCAAGGCTAAGGCCGTTGGAGGCTCCTTGCCCTTGGCGAGGGATTTTTGCGCTTCTACCTCCACAAGCCAGTCGTTCGGCATAAAGTGGAAGCGATCGTGGCTGATGGGCTTTAACTGGCGCTCCCAATAAGCGGCGTAGTCCTCATGCTCCGCAAGCGGTGTCGGCGGACGCATCCCTTCAATCAGGCCGGTCAGTTGCCGGGCCTGCTCACGGGCCTGATGGTAAAACGCCTGTGGGGATAAGCCGGAAGCCTTCAGCCGAGGGACGATGTTAAAGACAACTTCGGTAAAAAAGCCCTCGTAATTCACCAGATCCAGCGCCGCCAGGTTATCCTGATCCAGGCAATGCCCATCGCAGGGAAGCTCATCGGTGTTCAGCAACGCTTGCAGGGCTTCCGAATCCGCATGGAGCAGAAGTTGGATGAGCCGCTCCCGGAGCAGCTCCAGCTCCACATCCGTCAAGAGCTGGTACTCCGCCAGATGGGGCAACTTCTCAATCTGCTGTTGCAGGATGCGGTTACACAAACTATGAAACGTCCCAATCCAGGCCTTACCGCTTAAAGGCATCCCGGACGCCTGCATAAGGTAGGATGCAATCCGCTCGCGCATTTCCTGGGCCGCCTTGTCCGTAAAGGTGGAAACCCAGAGCCGCTCCGTAGGATCCGCCTCATCGCCACCGGATGCTAAATCCCGGGTCAGCTTGGCGAACCGCCGGGTAATCAGTTCCGTCTTGCCCGTCCCGGCCCCGGCCAGCACTTGCGTTGCCGAATCAACCGGCGACATTACGGCAGCCAGTTGTTCTTCATTCAGCCCTTCCGTCAGGGCATCCGCCTGGGGAAACGTGAGGAGAAGCTGTTTCATTCGTCCCCCTCTTCGCCTTGGGCGGGCCCTTCGCAGATGGTGTTGTAGCTGCACCCGCCGCAATTGAACTCCCGCTTGCCCAGCGCGGCAAAACCGCTACAGGCTTCTAAAGGCTCAACCAATCCTTTTTCCAGGAGCAGACGCAAATTCTCCGCGCCCTGCTGCAAGTCCACATGCTGTAGCGTCAGGCTAATGGCCCCATTTACCGTGCCTCCCGGCCCAGATGGTCTGACTGTCTGAAGCGTCACATGGGTTCGCTTGCCTTCAAAGCTGGGCAGGTTCTGGGCCATCAACCAGTACAGGGGGAGCTGGTATTCCCGTCTGCCGTACCGGGCATGAGGATCCGGTTCATCCCAATCCAGGGCTTCCAGCGCCTGCTGGAGCGGCTTGATGTTGTAGTCGTAACCCACGCTGGTATACTTGGCCTTGGTTGTTTTATAGTCCACAATCTCCACGGTGTCATCCGGCTTTTCCCGAATCAAATCCGCACGCCCCTTGAGGGAAAGGTTAAGCCTGCTGCTCGGCAGCGGGATCTCCAATTCGGTTTCGATATGCAACTGCTCAAACCGGATTTCGAAGTAGCCCTTTGCTGCCATATCCTGGAATGAAGCCAAAATATGGCTGTGGATCTGCTGTCGTTGCAACGGACTAAAGCCGGCTAACAGGTTCAAGTCTTTTTGTACGAACGAACCCATTTCATTCTCGGCAAAGAGGCTATTGGTCAGCGCTATCAGGTTTTCCAGCGTGTAGCCCGCCGTTGCATAATTGCGGTTGAACACCTCCAGGATCCGGTGGATCAATATCCCAACCGTTGCCTGGGGCGAGGAGGCATCGTCGTAAAGCTGAAGCAGGGTTTGGTAGAAAAATCGCCGGGGGCAGGTAAGGTAAGTTTCAATCGACGACGGGGACAGGGCGAGCGTTTGCCCATCATCCAGGACGGGCCTGGCTTCTACGGGCTGGTAATCCAACCATGGCGAAGCGGTATTTAACCACGCCGGCAAAGATCGCTGGGCCGGCTTCCACGCCACTTCCTGCCAGTTATTCTCAACCAGCCATTGGCGAGCCTGGGCCTCTTCCCACCAAACGGATTCGCTAGCCGTTACGGTTGCCATAACGCTTTCTGCCTGGGTAACCAGCATTTTCAACTGCGCGAACGCCGACTCTGGCTGGAGATGCTTAAAAAGCTTGTGAAGCTGGGGAATCAAGACATGGGTTGCATCAATACCGTCAGCCGCGTCGATTGAGCCTACCCGAATCCCCTCTGGGTAAGGGTTAACGGCAAAATTGGCTTTGAATGGTTCAAATTGGTGAAGCACTTCCTCAAGCGGGATAAATTGCGATAACCCTTGCGTTTCCACCGTTGCCGCAAACTGCCGCATCATGGCGTTAAAGGCATCCGCTCGGTTACCAAACAGGTGGTGGGCTAACGCCTGTTGCAACCAGCCAAGCCCATCTTCCGCCGGCAACAGATACAGCCGTTCCAGGCGAGAAAGCAGGGATGCAACCTGATCATCCTCTCTAAGCTGGGCATAAGGGGCTTTAACGGAGGAATAGGGAATGCCCTCCAGCCGCAAGATCTGCATCATCGTATCCAGGCTGTCCGGATGCGTATAGGCCTGCTCGAAAGGCTGGCCTTCCAAAGCACTCACCTGTAATCGCCAGCGCAACAGATGTCTGAACAGCAGCATATCCTGTTCCAGTTGTGCGTCAGGCTGTCCCCAAACCGGGAGTTGGTGGAGCCTGAGTCGTTCAGACCACAGCTGGGCCACACCCGCATCCGGGCAAACCACCAGAATCTCGGATAACGCTGTGCCCTCTTGCAACAGGGACTGAATGCGGGGAAGCAGGCAGGCCTCCTCATCCGTAGCGGTGGGCAGGGAAATAAATTGGCAAGCGCACGATATTACAGGCTGTAAAGTGGTCGTCTCCATATCCGTTCTCATCCGCGGTAACATCCCTTCCGCCCCCATTTTGACACAACAGACCCCAGGGCGTCACAAAAAGAATTTTTGACGAGGCCGGATTTCTTCAGGATAATGACATTAACACCGCTGATAGGAAGAGTGGCTCACATGGCGCAAGCACAGCTTGGTTCTACCCTAACCCGATCCGATATGATTGAACGCATCTACACTCCCGTTAAATCGGATTTGCTGAAGGTGCAGGCAAGCCTGCTGGAAATTGTGACCCCGGAAACCGAGCTGCTCGTCAAAACCATTCATCACTCCCTGCAAAACAACGGCAAGCTGATGCGCCCCTTGCTGACCCTGCTGGCCTCCGGCGCATGCGGGGAGATCGGAACCTCCCATATTGAAACGGCCGCCGTTGCGGAACTCATCCATGTTGCCACATTACTGCACGATGATGTGCTGGATGATGCCGATATTCGCCGTGGACGGCCCACAGTGCGTGTGGAGTGGGGCAACCGCGTTTCCATCCTCAGCGGGGATTACCTGTTGGCCCAGGCCAGTCTCAAATTGTCTCGGCTGAACCAGTGCCGCCTGGTTTCCATTTTCGCGCAGGTGTTAGCCAACCTCTGCGAGGGAGAGGTGGAACAGATCCGCACCAGCTACGACATCGAAACCACCTGGGACAGCTATTACAAAAAATCCATCTGCAAGACGGCGGCCCTTTATGCGGCTTGCTGCGAGTCCGCCGGGGTGATTAACCGTTTGCCGGAAGAGCGGATTGAGGATTTGCGCCTGTTTGGGGAGAAATTCGGCATCGCCTTCCAGATTATTGACGACCTGCTGGACTACACCAGTTCTTCGGAGCGGCTGGGCAAACCGGTGCTGGACGATATGAAAAACGGCCTGCTGAATGCCCCAATCCTCCTGGCGCTGGAAAGTTTCGCGCCGGGCTCGGCGGAGCTTGATCGCCTGGTATCCCGCATCGAGGCGATTTTTCATGCAGAAGACAACTCGGAGCATCAGCGCGCCGTGCAGGATGAACTGTTTGACTTGCTGGAAACCGCGGATGCGCTGGAAAAGACGATGGCGCTTGCCAGACGATTTACCGATGAAGCGCGCGCCCATATCGATTTTCTTGAGGACAGCCCCTACAAGGCTTCCTTGCACTATCTGACCGATTATGTCTGCCAGCGGGACTATTAATCCTTACTTCTATCCCGTCGGGCTCAACCTGTGCGGCAAACATATATTGATTATCGGTGCGGGCAAAGTCGCCACACGCAAGTTGGAGCGACTGCTCAAGACAGGCTGCCGGATAACATGTATTTCGACAAGTGTTTCCCCCGAGTTTATGGCCCTCCTTGCCAACCAGCCCCCAGTTACGATAGAAAAGCACGCCTTTGACGTGTCCGAATTGGCCTCGCTGAATGCGGATTATGTGTTTGCCTGCACCAACGACGCGCAGCTAAACCGACACATTGCCGATGAAGCCCAACGGTTGGGAATAGACGTTAACAGCGCAACCCATGGCGTGCAGGATAGCAGCTTTATCGTGCCTGGCCTCATTGAATATGACGACCTGAAGATAGCCTTGTTTACCGGCGGAGCCAGCCCGATGTTTATCCGCCACCTTCGGGAAAGTATCGCGTCTCTCCTGGGCCCCTGGGTAAGCCCGTATATGGAGATCCTGCGAACCGCCCGGCGTCAGATCCAAGCGGAAATAGGGACGGAAGACAACCGTAAACGATGTTACCAGGCCGTATTGAATGATGAGACATTGATTCAGTTGGTTCAAAGCCAAGGCTTAGCTCATTCAGCATTATTGGAACAGGCCCATCAAATGGTTCAAAATCATATTCGGAACCATTCAGTCGAGCCGCAGTCTTAACGTTTATCAACAAAGCAAAGAGAGTGGAACGCATGCCAAAACCATCCCCGTTAACCCGACTCCTCCCGTTTCTTTTCCTGTCCTTAAGCCTTACCGTCACGTTTCTCCTGCTGTTGGGTCTACCCGGCCAAAAAAGTGTGGCCGCAGGTAATCAGGCAGAGGACGTGGTTCAATTTGCCCATTTCTCGGATGTGCATATTGATGCCAATGGCGAAGACAACTCACGACGCTTGTTTAAGGATTCCGGCACGTTGTTCCAGACTGCGCTGACAACGCTTCAATCCATACCCGGAATGGACTTCCTTCTGTTTACCGGGGATTCGGTGAATACGCCGAAGCCAGAGCATTTTGCCGCCTTCTTTCAATATCTGAAAAATTACAACAAAATCCCTTATTTTATGGTGCTGGGCAATCACGATGTGGGTGTAAAGCCGGGCATGGTCAAGCAGGATACCATCGATACATACCGAAAGCAGGGCGGATATTCCGTGTTCCCCAGTGAAGCGGGCAAAAGCTATTACACCGTGTTCCCGGAGCCCTGGATTCGGCTGCTGGTGCTGGACGGCACAACGGATGAGAAGATCACGGCAAACGGCGCTGTCCCGCAAGCCCAACTGGATTGGATTAAGCAAGAGCTGGAAGCGGCCCGAAAAGGCCGGCAAATGGTGATTATGGCTTCGCACTTCCCTCTGGTTGAGCCTTTCCATAGCGAGTCGCACCATATTGTAAAACCGGATGCCGACAAGCTTAAGGCACTGATTGACGCCTACCCTAACGTGGTCGCGTATTTCGCGGGCCACTACCATTCCGCCCGAATTAAAAAGGATAATGGCGTTTATTACGTTACGTCGCCGGCCCTGGTGGAATATCCCAACGCCTTCCGCGTGGTGCGGATCAGTCGTAACGGGAAGATGTCCTTGCAATGGCACCCCTCGCCATTAGAAGCCCTGGTTGAGAAAAGCCGTTCCCGCTCCAAGTGGGCTGCGACTTCCCTGGGCAACCCCAAGACGGATCACTCCTTAAGTCATGCGACTCTGCGGTTTATCCCGCCGGCATCCTACCGGGATTAAAGTGGGCGGTTTGGCAGCGCCTGCTCACTGGGAATCTCGGCGTTCAACTCCTGCTTTAGCCGCTCCATTTCGTCCAATTGCTTTAAGGCCAGTTTGATTTTCTCGACTTTGGCCAGCACCACTTGCGCATTCGCCCGGGACTCCTGGGCAGTGCTGTGAAGTTTCCGCTTCATCCGTTCCGCCGTGATCCAATACGCCACTACGGATTGCATATCCTGCACGACGTGGCTCATCAACTGGTAAGACTGGAATTGCGTTTCCTGTGGCGTTAATTTGGCTTCCAGCAGGCTCCAATCCAGGATAATATCCGCTTCAATGGCGCTAAGGTGCTGCAAACGCGGGGGACGTGATTTTAAAGTATCCAGGTAATTCAACGCCTTCGTCATATTGTCCCGCAGGGACTTGCTTTTCTGCATGTAGTTATTGTGAAGCTGTGGCTGCATATGGCGCAATAACGCAGGTTCCGGCAAGCCACCGAATTTTTGGGTCTGCAACTGAAGGGTGCTGACCGGCTCGGTTGCTTCCTGTTTCATCAGGGCATCCGTTTCCGCAACACCCGTTAATGCCGACTGGCTCCCCACGGCAGCAACCACAAATGCGCAACAAAGCAGCAACTTACGATTCATCATCATATCCCTTTCTTCGGCACGCCGTGAAAAATCTGTAATTCTGCGGCAAGGCGGAAAGTCGGTCATCCCCACCCCTCTTTGAAATGTACGAAGAATAAAAGAAATTTCAGTTTTCGCAACACCTGGCCGAAACATCCTAGTCCCCACTGTATGTAGGAGTTGTTATGAAACGCTTGTTACTCTGGTTTTTACTGGTACAAATCGGTTTGGTGCTACCGGCTTTAGCGGAACAAAAACCAAATTTGGTCAAGGTTGGCAGTAAGCCGGGCGCTTACGAAGAAGCCCTGGACAAGAATAAAGTGGTCTATAAGGGCAACCTGGTGCAATTTGTCGGCCTGACGTATTTCCCGGTCGGCGCCGGCAAAGTGGAGAAATCATATATCCCGCTGGAGAAGAAATACGGCCAACCTGTGGGTCTTACGATCTCGGAAAGCGTCATTGACTGTAAAACGAATAAAATCATGTACCTCAACAAAATAGATATCGGCATGGATAAAAAGCCGTTGGGGATGGCCCAAGTCCCGAAAGAACACCAGGCTTTCCTGCAAATCCCCGAGGGGACAGGCGCGGCAGCCTATAAAAAAGTGCTTTGCGATATCCCGAAAAAAGCGGGCTGATAACGCATACCAACCCGCTTGCAAACTCAGTGAGAACCAATGTTTATTTGAGGGCTTGAGCGCCACTCACGATCTCCAGGATTTCCTGGGTAATGCTGGCTTGACGGGCCTTGTTATATACCAGCGTCAACTTGCCAATCATCTCGGCTGCGTTGCTGGAGGCATTGGACATCGCCGTCATCCGGGCCGCAAGCTCGCTCGCAGAGCTTTCCAGCAACGAGATATAAATCTGGTTACTGAAATAAAGCGGAATCAAGGTATCCAGCACTTGCGCCGGGTTGGGCTCAAGCAGCGTTTCCGGCTTAATGCCCTGTGTCTGACGCTTGGCTTCACCCAAATCCAGGTTATAGATATCTTCTACCGGCACAATGGTATGGTTTATTTCCTCAATCAGCCCCTTCAGCGGAAGCAGCGGCTTTAAAGTCACCTTATAGGAAATCATCGAGATAAACTGGGTGTACAGGATTTGCAGCCCGTCAAACTCGCCGCGATGATAGGCTTCCATCAACTGCTCGGCAATCAGGTTTGCATCATGCGGAGTGGGCGCCGAGGAAATATTCGCGGACTGGCCAATCAAGTCGGCTTCGCTTATGCTGCGAAACGCGCGAATCATCTTGTTTCCAACCAGGTAGAATGTGGGCACGATGCCTTCCTGCCGATAACGCTTTTCTAAAAGCAGCGTGTGCTTAATGATATTGGCGTTATAGGAGCCGCACAAACCCCGATCGGAGGAAAGCACAATAATCGCCACTTTCTTAACCGGGCGCTCCGTAAGCAAGTCGGCATAGCGAGAGCCTTCCAGCAAACGGGCATTGGTCTTCATCGCTTCGTACACGTCACGGAAGATTAAACGAACTTCCTGCGCATAAGGGCGATTCGCTTTGACCAGGTTTTCGGCGCGCTTAACCTTGGCTGCCGCAACCATTTTCATAGCCTGCGTAATTTTTTGGGTGCTTTTAACGCTGCGTATACGGCGTCGAATATCCTTGAGACTCGGCATCGCTCAGGGTCCTCTACCGTTTTACGCCGCTGAACACGGAATCCCTAAAGGTCTGAAGCTCTTTCAGCAGGTTCGCATTTTCTTCATCAGAAGGCTTACCACCGTCGTTCAGGATGGAAACAACATTGCCCAGCTTACTCGGCATATATTGGAACCATTCCTGTTTGAAGGCTTGCACCTGTTCGTTTTCAATTTCATCCAGCACGCCGTTGTTACCGGCAAACAGGATGGAATACTGCTCTGCCAGGGACAATGGAGAGTACTGCGGCTGCTTCAGGATTTCAACTAGGCGCTCGCCGCGTCTCAATTGATCCTGGGTGGACTTATCAAGATCACTTGCAAACTGCGAAAAGGCTTCCAATTCGCGGAACTGAGCCAAGTCGAGGCGAAGTTTACCGGCAACCGCCTTAATCCCTTTGGTTTGCGCTGCGCCGCCAACCCGGGATACTGAAAGACCCGCGTTAATTGCAGGACGAATACCTGCGTTGAACAGGTCGCTTTCCAGGAAGATCTGGCCATCGGTGATACTAATGACGTTAGTTGGAATATAGGCACTCACGTCACCCGCCTGGGTTTCGATAATGGGCAATGCGGTTAAGCTACCGGCGCCCAGTTCATCGTTTAACTTTGCTGCGCGCTCCAGCAAGCGGGAGTGCAGGTAGAAGACATCACCAGGATAGGCTTCACGGCCCGGCGGTCTTCTCAGCAACAAGCTCATGGAACGGTAGGCCCAAGCGTGCTTGGTCAAGTCATCGTAAATAACCAGGACGTGTTTACCTTGTTCCATAAAGGCTTCGCCCATTGCAACCGCAGAGAACGGTGCAAGGAACTGCAACGGAGCCGGATCAACAGCACTCGCCATCACGACAATACTGTAATCCATCGCTCCCTTGTCTTCCAGGGTTTTGATAATCTGCGCAACGGTCGAGGTTTTCTGACCAATGGCGCAATAGATACAAATAACGTCCTTGCCTTTCTGGTTGAGGATGGTGTCAATTGCAATCGCGGTTTTACCCGTCTGACGGTCACCGATGATTAACTCACGCTGACCACGGCCGATGGGCGTCATCGCATCAATCGCGGTAATCCCGGTCAGCATGGGCTCGTGTACGGACTTCCGTTGGATAATCCCAGGGGCTTTTTTCTCAACCGGACGGTACTCTTTGCTTTCAATCGCACCTTTCCCATCCAGCGCCTGGCCCAAGGGGCTAACGACGCGGCCAATCAGTTCATCCCCAACGGGAACAGAAGCAATACGGCCCGTGGTTTTGACCAGCTGGCCTTCCTGGATATTCAGGTATTCGCCCAGGATAACGGCGCCGACGTTATCTTCTTCCAGGTTCAGAACCATCCCCATGGTATTATGGCCATCTTCAAATTGAAGCAGTTCACCGGCCATGGCATTTCTGAGACCATAAATACGGGCAATACCATCACCAACTTCCATCACGGTTCCCACATCGCTGATAGACGTTTGGGCTTCGTACTGGGTCAGCTTGTTTTTAATAATCGAACTGATTTCTTCAGCTTGAAGTGTGCTCATCTTGCTTTATCCTACTTGTCTTCGTAACGTCTCTAGTTTGCCGTGGTAGCTGCCGTCGATGATCTTGTCACCAATTTTGACAACGGCGCCGGCAATAATGGCCGGATCGACGATGGTTTTAATTTCAACCTGTTGGTAACCAAACAGCGATTCCAACGTGCTTTGTAATTTTTGCTCCAGTTTGGGCTCCAGTTCAACAGGGACGGTAACCTCTGCCTGAACAATCCCTTCTTTTTCCCGCACCATTTCAATATAGGCTTCCAGGATTTCCTGCAACACCGCAACCCGATCGTTCTCAATCAGGATGTTCAGAAAGTTGCCAATCATGGGCGACAGGTTTTGCTTAAAGTGGGTTTCAATCAAATCACGCTTTTCAGATGCCGGAATCATGGGATTCTGGAAAAACGCGTTCATTTCCGGCACATCCTGGTATAGCTGACGCAGGCGGCCAATATTTTCGGTCACGTAGGCCATCTCATTTGTTTCCTGGGCGGCCTCAAAGAGGGCTCTGGCATAGCGAAGGGCAATTTTACGCG
This sequence comes from uncultured cyanobacterium, assembly GCA_937922745.1. Taxonomy (GTDB): domain Bacteria; phylum Cyanobacteriota; class Vampirovibrionia; order Vampirovibrionales; family JAGQHJ01; genus CALAJO01. Next base: position 51,628 of record CALAJO010000025.1, on the reverse strand, counting down.
ATTCGAGCTGTTCCATTATCGGTAGGCTTCCTTCTTATACAACTCCGGCAAGCTCTCCACAAAATCCTGGACGGACCGTTGCTTGTCGTCGTGGCTTAATGTATTCTCCAGCAGCTGCTTTGCCGAATAGATTGCTTCGTGCATCAAGCGGCGCTCTAATTCGCGGGCAGCGGTCTTTTCTTCCAACTGGACCCGTTTGCGGGCGTTCTCCATCACCTTGGAAGCTTCGGCTTCCGCATCGGAAACAATCGTCTTGGCAATCATTTCCGCCGTGGACTGGGCTTCCTTGATGATGGTCTCCACTTCCGTCGTTAAATGCGCTGTGCGCTGCTCAATGGCTTTCAGGTCTTCCAGCGCCTTGGCTTTTTGGGCTTCAGCAAGCTTCAACTCTTCGATGATGTTGTTTTGACGGACATCCAAAGCCTTGTGCAACTTGAACTTGGAAACAATCCAAAGAATAACACCCAGGGCAATTGCAAAGTTCAGCGCATTAGACTGAACGATGGTTTCCCATAAGCTTCTGGAAGCGGCCTCGTGATGGGCCTGCAAGAAGAAAAATATCGAACTGGACAGTGCGTTCACGCTGAACATTTACTCCTGTTAACAAGGGTGAGGGATTAAGGGGCGCCGGCCGCAGTGGTTTGACGCCCCGATAGTTTTTCGACGATGGTGCGAGCCAGGCTTTCGCGCTGGTTGCTGAGGGACTCGTAAACCGCTTGGCGAGATTGCTGAAGTTGAGCCGAGTGGTTTGACATAAAGCCCACAACCTCTTCCCGTGCAGATTGAACGTGCTGGTTTGCCTTGGTTTTGGCAGACTCCCGCTGTTCCTGAACGAGTTGTTGCGCCTTCTTTCTCGCGGCAGAGATTTCGTCCTGATATCGTTTCTCCAGGTCAGCCGTCTTCATCGCAGCTTCTTCGTGCGCTTTTTTGCCATCCGCCACTGCTGTGGCACGCTCTTGCTTTACCTGGGCAATAGGGCCAAAGAACATTGACTTCATGAGCATCATGAAGATCAAGAAGCTGATGAACATAACGATAAAGGTTCCGTCGAGAGCAAACATCGCTTTTAAACCATCATCTTCCTAAGGCTAAAACTAGCCTCCGAACCTATTAAATAACAGATAGAAGGATACGAATCCGAACAGACCGAGCAACTCGACAACACCGAGGGTGATGAAGTAGTAGGGGGTCAGTCCGCCCTGGATTTCAGGCTGGCGGGCAATACTGTTAAAGTACGCCGAGGTCATTAAACTGATACCGATAGCCGGGCCGATGGCGGCGATACCTACGGCTAAAGGGCCAGCCAGTAATGCTGCTGTTGATGGTTCCATTGTTTTCTGTCTCTCCTTTCAGTAATTCCCTTGGTAGGGGGTAAACTTAGTGATCTTCTGCTGATAACAGGGCAATATAGACGGAACTGAGAATTGAGAAGATATAGGCCTGAACGAAGGCCACAAACAGTTCCAAAAATATGACAACGACCGGCAATACATACGGCATAATGCTAAAGGCAACCATCGCCAGGATTTCCCCAACCAGGATATTCGCGTAAAGTCGGAGCATTAGGGAGAAGGGACGGGTCACATCCTCAACCAGGTTAACCGGCAGGAAGAACGGCGACGGCTGAACGTAATGCTTAAAGTATTTAAGGCCCTTTTTACGAATCCCAAAGTAGAAATACATAATCAGGGTAAAAATGGCCAAGGCGGCAGTGGTGTTAAAATCCCCGGTCGGCGCGATCAGCTCGCCCGGATAACCGCTCATCATCTGGATAAAGCGCAGGGGCAACTGGCCGAGCAGATTGGCCGTCAAAATAAAGATGAACAGCGAGCCGATGAAAAACAGGAAGGCATCGCCGCGGCTGCCCGCAGTGGCCATGGTAATGCTGCGGGTTAAATCGTAGACCGATTCACCAAAGGTTTGGAGTTTTGTAGGGTATACCTTGAGATTTTGGCGCACGAGGAATGCAATTACCAGAATCAGGGCCATTGCAATCCAGGCCATGATGAGCGTATCGACATTGACGTGGTTAAACGGGGCGGGGAGGCCACCAACCTCTATCATCCAATGATGTGTTGCTTCACTTGCCACTTTTAAACGTAATTCCTATGTTTTGCCGAATGACTTCCACGAACAAGACTATTTTGTAACTTAAAAATCCGCAAAAAACAACGCATGTATCTAATAGCTTAAATTCACCTGCAAAGACGATGAGAAAACTCACACTCACCATTCTAATTACTGAAAGCGCGATGGCAAGCTTGCTTTTCGGAAGCTCGATCATCCGTGCAAGGCTGAAGATGTAGCCATAACTTAAAAGCGCTCCCCACAGATAGGGCTCCAGATATTCCGGCCATTTGATTGCAATCAGGCTTCCCAGCCAGAGATTAAGAATCAGCATTCCGACATAAAGCCGGTTTTTCAGTTTTGAAAACTGGAAAATTCGCTTGGTGAAATAAAAGTTCACTTTTCTTCATCCTTTTGGGATTGCGGATCCTGTTTCCGCTTTTTACGGGCTTCCATCGCGTAGGCGCTTTTTTTATACATCATACCCAGTCCCAGCAACATACCTACTAGCAGGCCGCCCAAGGTGCCCCACGGAGCAGTACGATATTTTTGATCGACCCAATAACCTGCATAAAGAAACAACAGCAGGGTAACGAGCAGCTGGATAGCATATTCCATGGGTTAACACTTTCATCAGCGTCTTGGGTCTGTCGCATGGATATGGTAGAAAAAAGACAACAAAAAATCACGAGGAGATTCCACCCTATGTCAAAAGAGTGTAGTTTTGATGTTGTTTCAGACTTTGACACCCAGGAACTGGTGAATGCGGTTGACCAGGTTAAGCGGGAAATTACCACGCGCTTTGACTTAAAAGACTCCAACAGCGAAATTGACATTGAAAACAATGCCGCCGAGCTGGTATTGACCACAACCGACGAAACCCGCCTGAGAAATATCCTGGACATTCTGGAAACGAAAATGACCAAGCGGGGCCTGAACATTCGTATTCTTGACCCTCAAAGCGTGGAGCATGCCCTGGGCGGGAACGTGCGGCAACGCGTTAAGCTCAAGCGCGGTATAGACAAGGATCTGGCCAAGAAGATCGTTAGCACCATTAAAGATGCCAAGCTGAAGGTGCAACCCAGCATCCAGGGCGATCAAGTGCGTGTGGTGGGTAAAGACAAGGACGTCCTGCAAGAAGTCATCGGGATGCTCCGTCAACAGGCCGACGCTTGGGGTGCGCCACTCCAGTTTACCAACTACCGGTAAACCCGGAAGAAATGGCTGGGCGAATGAATTGAGATGCCCATTCTGCTTTATAACGCCCTTCTCTTTATTACCTTGGCTCTATTCAGCCCGCTATGGTTGACATGGCTGGCAACTGTTCCCAAAATGCGCGCAGGATTTTGGGAGAAGCTGGGCTTTTATCCAGAAGACTTGAAAGCAAAGCTCCAGTCTCAACCCGCCAGCAAGCGCATCTGGTTGCATGCGGTTTCCGTGGGGGAGTTTAACGCAGCGAAACCGCTGATTAATCAACTGCGGCAAGAAGGTTATGCGCTGGTGCTTTCAACGACAACGGCCACAGGCAACCAGGTGGCGCGAAACAGCTATCCGGACTTGCCGATTCTGTACTTTCCGTTTGACTTGTTCATGATCGTTCCAAAGGCCCTGAAGCTGATTCGGCCGGATTTGATTGTGATTATGGAAACCGAAATCTGGCCGAACCTGCTCTATTTTGCCAAACGAAGCCAAATTCCGGTGATGATGGTGAATGGGCGGCTTTCCCAGCGCTCGTTCAAGTTTTATGTCTACTTCAAGGACTTCTTTGGCTGGGTGTTCTCCAACTATCATCTCATGTTGATGCAGTCCGAGCGGGATGTCCGGCGGATTCGGGAACTGGGGGCGCCTTTGGAAAAGGTGCTGATGGGGGGCAATATCAAGTTCGACATGCCGGCGCTACAGGACGAAACCCAGGCGCAGCAGCTTCAACAACTGTTTGGGTTTGAGAAGGACGCCCCGATTGTGGTATTTGCCAGCACTCACAAGGGCGAGGAGGAAATTTGCCTGGAGATGCTGACCCAGCTTCAGCAGACAATTCCGCGCATCAAGGCGGTTTTGGCCCCACGGCATCCGGAGCGGGCGGAAGCGGTGAGCGACCTGTTACGAAGCCGAAATATCGTTTTTGCCAAACGAAGCCAATTATCCTTAGAAAGCCCTGCCAGAGCGGATCATACGTTGATTTTACTGGACACGGTAGGCGAGCTGAACGCGGTTTTTCAGATCGGTGCAGTGGCTTGCATCGGAGGGAGTTTTATCCCCTGGGGGGGGCATAATCCTCTGGAACCCATCAATGCCAGGATCCCTGTTGTGTTTGGCCCTTATATGGATAACTTTAAGGCCATTTCCCAACAAGTGACGGAAGCCAATGCGGGATACCAGGCCCAAACTGCGGAAGAAGCCACCAAATGGATGATCCGGCTCCTGAAAGATCCGGCGCTGTATGAGCAGATGGTGGAATGCGGCCAGGTGTTAATGGCAAGAAACCGCGGTGTGACCGGACGATGGATTGAGCATATCCATCAGGCCGTTGGCAACCCAGGCACTTAGGCTGGAGCCTTCCAAAAATAAAGCAGACAGTAACCTGTCTGCTGCTTCTTCTCTCTCTCTCCTAAAAGAGTCCTGTCAAAGTGTGCCTTAGCAAGACTGACACTTTGCCCTATCTCTGGTCTCTCTTACTGTCCTCTCTCCTTAACCTGTTTACGCTTTTACGGCGTAAGTCTGTCCAATGTTGCCGCGGCTGTCGGCGACATAGAATTTTTCGATGTTGCGGGTGAGTAATTGCAGGTTGTTGTGGGTAATACGGATGGAACCGTCACTTAACCTGGTGAAGGTGGGTTGGTTAAGCCCTGCTTGGGGATTGCCGTTTACGGTCAGCACCAGGATATCGTTCCCGGCACCACCATCCACAACGGTAGAGCGGGTTGTTCTGCCGATACTGGTGTTAAACCCGTAGAACATCAGATCGTCCCCGCCATCGGTGAAAACCCGGTCACCGTGGGACACGTTGACCATATCCCGCTGGACGCTGCCGATGATGTCATCCTCGCCACCGCGGCCATCGATGATATTGTTGCGGTTATGGGTTCCAAACAGGATATCCCGCGTGGGGGTACCTTTCACCTTACCGTTGCTGTTGCCGTCGGTTACAACGATGCCGGTGTTGAAGTCGGCAAACGGATTGGTATCCGTAAGGAAGTTGGATGAGCGGAAGGGATTGGTCACGACGCCTTTGTCGTATTGGCCGCCCGTGCCGGTGATGCCGGCCCGGTTTAAAATGCTGGCGTTAACCTGGGTTGGGTTGGCCAACTGCTGGCGCACCTGAACCTTTGCGTATTCCGGCAGGTTGTTGTATTCGCTTAGGAAAGCGTGGATCTGCTGGTAGCTGGTGGCCGGGAAATAATTAGGTAATACGGCCGTGTTGCTGCGGAACAGTTGCGCCAGGCCCTGGGTCGTCATCTGGTTCTGGTTGGGCTGCTGGGAAGCGTATTGTAACCAGGGGTAAGCCGGATAGCTGATGGGGCCGTTGGGCGCGGTAACAATGCCTGCGCTGGGTGGATACGGGATTTGGGATGGCGTAACCCCAATACCGGAGAACGGCGCAAACATAGGATAGTAAGACGGCGTTGCGCCCGGAAACGGCGCTTGAATCGGGGGAGCGGGGAAGAAGGTGCCGCCGCCGTTGGCTGCCGGATAAAATGCCCCTTGAGGCGTTGCGCCGGGCTGGTAGGGAATCATCGCATTGATAAAGGCGTCGGTTTGGCCCATAAAGCCCATGGCCCCGGAATGGGTGCCCATATTGACGACCGGGAAACCGGGAATGGCGCCTGGGCCAACAGTTCTTAAATCGGCCTGAAACTGCGTGGTTGCCGACATCACTTCTGCTGCCGTTGGGTTAAGGCCCAGGTTGGGAACCGGCTGAAAATAAGGGAAGGGCAAAGTCGGTAAGCGGAATAACCCACTGGTTCTGGGAGAGCTCAACGGATCGACCTGCGCGGTAAAGTTGGATGTCTTAATCAGGATTTCGTCGGCGGATGCGTTGTGGGAATAAGGCTCCCGAATATTGGTAATAAATTTCCTGGTGCTGTCAATGGGGTTTACAGAGCGAACGAATCTTGTGCTGGTGCTGTTAATATCCATCGAACCCAGGAAGTCGTCGCCATCCTGAAAGGCAAGACCGGGGTTGCGTGTATTAATGGTTGGATTGAAAGACAGTCCCATCTGCTGACACACTCCGTTCACATCTATGTATTAATAAAAACAATCTAAAGGATATAATTGCGCTATCCCTAAGATATTCTTAAGACTTTGTTACATTAGTCAATTCTTGAAAGCCCTTTGTTTTAGTTCATCAGCAAATCAGCATGTTTTATTGGATGGGTTATTATGCGTCTTACAGGGTACCGTCCTATTCATTCCCAGGTAATTTCTGAATATCGACCGCCTTCTGAAACGGTTGCTTTTGCTGCGAGTGAGTGTAAGGCACCTCCTGAAAAAGTGGCCAAGAAACTGCCTTTTAGAGCATTACGCAAGGCTGAGGATGTAATTGTTGAAAAACTCCAGCCCTGGTTAACCCAGAACCGATCTGGCAAGCCGATGTACATGCATCATTTGGCTATGGCGGCACAGGCGGGTAAATGGGAAGAGAAAGAAAAGGAACTGGCTATTGTTCTTAAATCTCTACGCAAGGCACGCTTTCCGTACAAAGATATTCAACTGCACCGGGCCGTGCTGATTATGTACTTCGAAGCCGAACTACAAAAACTCAACAACGATGAGGAACTTAGGGCAATCATTCAGGAATTAAGCGAGTTAATGCAGCAATACTGCCTTTCCAACCAGTTATTCGGTTGGCTCTTTAAAGGCCGAAGATAAAGAACATCCATAAAAAAAGCCCTTCTGTTTAGAAGGGCTTTTTGCTTGCTTTTTAGACCTACGCAGCCATGGGTTTCCCTTGGCTCAGTTTGTCGATAAGCGACATGGCCAGGGAAGCAGCCGTCAATGCACCCATATGGGGGCATATTGCTGTTGTAACGCCAATCCCTGCCGCCGCGGCCGCAGATTTTCCAGGATTCTCCGCAACGTATTGCGCAACACCTTTTGCAGCTTCCTTAATTCCATTGGCAGCATCCTTTACTTGCATTGGTACAAAACGAGAAAGATTAATGGGATTGGCCTTCTTCACCCGGGCTGGCTGCACAGGAGTAAACGCCGCAGTCTCCATCCTGACGGAATTGAGCGCCGCACTGACGATGGATTCCAGGTTATTCTTGGTCGGCAACCCGATATCGACACAATCCGAAGTATTGCAATAGCCTGGCGCCAATTTGGGTGGTTCCGGCTTATACGTTGGGGCACATGCATTCCCTGCGGCAGAAGGGGTATTGCACGCAGGCGTATTACAAAGAACAGGAATATTCATATCCAATCCTCCTGGTGTTTTGTGCTTAGGCGTAAAATTTTGATGAGGCTGCGCCAATCCAGGCCCAAACCGAAAAGCTGACGCTATCAGCAAAATCAATTCAGCAAGGCTGGAAAAGCGGATTGTAAAACTTTTGGCGAGACTCCTATCCTCAAGATCCTAACCAATAAGAGAGAACTCATCAATTCTATAATTATAAAAACAGTAAATAAATCCGTTGTGATATGTTATCGTCAACCTTAATAAAATCATGGGAATGTGTCGCCCGGCTTACTGCTGTTAATTCCTCCAAATACAGGCTGCATTTTGGCAAAAACACAGCATACTGAGATCAGGAAACACCAGCCTTAAGAGGAATCCATCCGATGATGAAGAAAGCGCTACCCATCCTAATGACCTTGAACCTGCTGTCGACCGCAGCACTAGCCGATATTCCACAGGCTTTGCAAGGGGACTATGAAACCGGCGTGTCCTATTACCGTAACGGGCAGTACGATAAATCCACCAAGCTATTCAAGGATCTTGCCAAATCAGCGCCGGACAACCAGGAGATTCTCTATTATTACGCCATTAGCCTGGCGCAGATGGGGAAGTTTAAAGAGGCGCGGGAGACCTATCAAACCGTTATCCGGGTTAACCCGGCTTCGGAAGCCGCAAAGCTGGCCGGTAAAGGCATTGAATATTTGCCGCCGCTGGATAAGCTGGATTCCCCACCCCAGTTCCAGGCGCCGCAGGCGGCTGCCCAAAAGCCCGCGGCCCAACCCGATCCTTCCAATTATGTCCAATCAAACGTTTTTCCAGGCGTACAACCGCAACAGAATGCCCAACCGCAGCAAACCCCGTTTGGCACAATGGATCCGCAGATGCTCCAGGCGATGATGCTTCTTGGCTCCATGGGCGGGGGAGGCGGTGGCGGAGGGGGCTTTAACCCCATGATGATGTCGCTGCTGCAAGGACAGATGGGAGCCGGAAAGCCGGGTGAACAACGTCCCGGCATTTCGCCGCAGGTTTTAAGCACCATGATGATGAACCAGATGATGCAGGACTTCAGCCCGTTCAGCTCTGGAAAGAATGATTAATTGTTATCTGGACGCGATCGGCATTTGGGATAAAATAGGGTCATTGCTCCAAGAGACAGGATGAAGGCCCACATGCACTTTCTCAAGAGTCCGGATCGCATACAGGAAAAAGCGCGTGAGATCCGCCTGCTGGTGATGGATGTGGACGGGGTGTTGACCAACGGCGAAATCATTTATACCGAGGACGGGCGGGAATTGAAAATTTTTAACGTCAAAGACGGCCATGGCATCGCGATGCTCGCCCATTCCGGGATGCAGATTGCGCTGATTACCGGCCGGAATTCTCCCATCACCCAGCGTCGCGCGGATGAGTTAGGGATTCGGTACGTCTTCCAAGGCATCAAGAAAAAATTGCCTGTCCTGGACTCCCTGATGACCGAGCTGGGCCTATATTTCAACGAGATTGCCTACATTGGAGACGATACGCCGGATATTCCCGTCCTGGAGCGGGCCGGCCTGGCCATTTGTCCGGCGGATGCCGTGGACGAAGTCAAGGAAGTCGTCCATTTAATTACGGAAAACCCTGGTGGACGGGGGGCAGTGCGCGAAGTGACCGACCTGTTGATGAAGGCAAAAACGTCACTTCAAGCGGATGATACGGTTGTGAAAGATATCGTTTAATCTCCTTAAAAAAAGAAAAGGCGCTCCATCGGTTTAGGGGGGAAGAAAATGGAGCGCCCTGCGTCATTCGTTATAGGAGGAGAAAGAAAACCTGTTTTTGAAAGTTAGTTATTTTTCCCCGTGTCGGCGGTTTGTGCAGCGGTTGTTTGCCTTGCACAATGACCTGGGTCTTCTGTGTGAAATATTTTTAGGGTGTTTAAAGCGGCTTATTCGGCGTGCGATTTATCGCAGGAAGGCCTGCCCGGATAAGAAGGGACTTGAAAACAAACTGGTACAAGGTGTTAATTGGCGTCAAGTGAGGGCTCCTCGTGTGGGCTGCGTTGTCTCTTGTACCCATATAAAGCCCCCTCAACCCATGCGGATGACAGTTACTTAAGATATGTAACGGCCAATCTTCGTAAACTGGTAAAAGTCGGCTCTGGCTAGGGAACCCTGTTTTCGTAATGGTCAAAAAACGTGGGGCGGTTGCATTGCGGGCAAATATAGATAAACCAGATCTCGTACTGGTCATCCTTGAGAAAAGGCCACCCCTCGCCGGACTGGACAGATTGGCAGCAACCGGGATGCCGACACGTATACTGCCTTGGCGGCAGGGGCAGGCTGTGCGTCCAACTGCCTTTCATCACACAATGCTCCATCCAAAAACGATTTATTGGCCCTATCTTAGCAGAGAGGCAGCAGATCCGAAATCGGCAGACCCGCAAAAAAAAGCGCCCCAAATTACTCAGGGCGCGATGTGTCATTCGTTTCAGAGGAGAAAGTAAAGATAGGGATGAAAGAAACCTAGAAATAACCAAGCTGGTTAAGCGTGTTTTGCACCATATTAACGGCTTCCGCGCCTAGGTTGGCCGTGACGCGTTGCTGGTTATACATATGGGTTGCGGCTTGCGCAACCATCGCCGGGTGATAGCCGGCATTCAGCCCGAACCGCATGTAATCTGCCAGAACCCTGGTAGAAAAAGAATTGTACGTCGGCTGTACCAGCGTTTGCTGAAGACCAGCTTCCCGCAGCAGGTGATTGGCAATGGCCTGGTTTTTTGCAGCGCCTGCCGCATTGGGATAAGAGGCCGCAAAGCTGTAAACACCGGGATTACCAAAACTGCTGGCATTACCAAACCGCAAGTTGCCTGCTGCTGTTTCGGAACAGCGGGCGCAGGCGCAATTGCTGTGCGCTTGCTGCAAACCATTGCTGCGCGCATTGAAGGCAGTGGGTTGATATGCGATTGACGAACCGATAGTTGGCACTTTGGTCATCTCCCCCGGCTTATCCTTTGTGCTGATATAAAGCACCCTGAAGCATTTCTGTTGTTAGCGTTTGAAGTTTTGTAAACTACTCACGGAAACATCTCAGAAAACAGCCACATACGATATCGGGTCGAGATACCCATGGCAAGCCCTGGATATGCTTGGTTACAGATCCGTAACGCATTAACATCAGGCTCAAAATAAATGTTTTTATATTATTAATGATTTTTTAATCATGTCAGACGGAATGGAGAAAACAACAGGAGAAGTTTATGACCAAGGTCGGTAATCAGCCTTCGCATCACACAGTTTGCAACGATAACAAGCATAAGAAACCGAAAGACCCCTGCACACCCCATCAGCAGCAACCGATGAACTGCTTTCCGGGGTTTAATCCGCTACAGGGCGGCGGCATGCCATTGCAAGGCGGTATCAATCTCAACAGCCTATTGCCCCTGCTTATGAATATACTCCCGCTATTGGCCTCATTAGGGCAAGGAGGCGGCCAGCAAGGCGGAATCCCGATGGATCCGCGTCTGCTTTTTATGCCTCCGCAGGATCCACGGATGATGCAACAACAGATGCCCATTAATCCCGGCATGATGCAACCTCAAATAGATCCGAGGATGCTGATGATGCAGATGGGCGGTGGCTTACCGATGGCAAACCCGCCACAATTCGGTTTCCCTGGGCAACAACCGTTTATGTTCTAATCGCTACAGCGAAATCAGAATCAACAATGTGACACCCAAGGCCAGGTTGCTTTTGTATAAGTTCTCGGATTGCTTGTGCAACTGGTCGAAGTCCTTGCCTTCCTCTCCCACGAATCGTCTCACGCCAGTCTTCTGATAGGCCTCAAGCTGCGGATTAATCATGGTGAGGGACAATGTGGACAAAACAATTAAGAGGATCGCAACCCCGTAGCGCAAGGTAAACAGCCATTTTCGGGCGAAGCCTGTTATAAAAAGCCGGGAGGCTTCCCCAAGGATTATAAACACCAGGCTCACGGTCAAAACCGCATCGTAACGCCGAAAGATCATGGTCATCACACGCCCGGCCTCATCCGCCGGGAAATTGTGAAAGACAGCAGGCGCCGTAAAAGCGCCCAGCGCCAGCATGCCGCCAATCATCAGCGCCAGGCCCAAATGTTCCAGGATATTACCCGTAGAAAGGATAATCTGCTTTAAACGCGCCTTCATTCGCATCTCCCTGCCCTTGCTGCACTGTTTTAATTGTAATGCGGAACAGCAGGAAGCGCATTGGTTTTTCACAAGTTAAGAGCAAACAAAAACGGATCCGGATTATGCGGATTGCCGGATGATGGCCGCCAATTCTTCATCCGTCGGCATGCCTTGCTGGGCAAAAATAATAGCGCCTTGCGGATTGATGATGTAAACGGTTCGCTGAATGCCGCCTTCCGGTTTTAGGGCGCCATAATCCCGGGCAATTGTCGCGCCTGCATCCACCAGGATGGGAAACGGAAAGGCTTGCTTCGCCACGAAGCGCTCATGGCTTTCCAGTCCATCCGGGTTGACTCCCAGGATTTCCGTATTCAGCTCCTGAAAGATGCCGATATCATCCCTAAGGGCACAAAGCTGCCGCGTGCAACCGGGCGTCTGATCCTTGGGATAAAACACCATGATCAAAAATTTTCCACGATAATCCGTCAGGTTGACGTTGCGATTGCCGGTTGCCAGCACATTACTGAAGTTGGGGGCTGGGCTGCCGACCGGTAAAACCTGGGGCTGTATATTTGCACTCATGTCCGATTCATCCTCGAATAAACGATGACAATTGAATGTGCTGATTTTATAACACAGCCGCATATGATGCACGAGATTCGACACGCCTTGGCGGGCGGCAGGTTCCGCATCCGATCCGAAAATCTATTGTATGATAGGGGTACAAAGTATTTTTCTCTGGTGATACGGGTACAACTATGCCGATGATTCAACTCAACACCGCCCAGCTTCAGGATCGGACGGATTTTGTCAGCAAGGTTTATACAACCTTAGGCGTTTCCTTGTTATTCAGTTGCGCCGGAGCGTATTTCGGGCTGACCATGCCGCCGAGTTTGTTCCTCCCGCTGATTATCCTGCAGTTTGTGGTGTTTTTTGCCTGCTTGTTCCTTCAGCGCAGTTTCCCGCTTAACCTGGCCTTGCTGATGCTGTTTACCGCCCTGAGCGGGGTTAACCTGGGACCGGTGCTGAATGCGTATGTCGCCCGCGGCGCGGGAGACATCATTCCGGTTGCGACGGGCATTACCGCTATTACGTTTGGCTCGCTCAGCGCTTATGTGCATATTTCCAAAAAGGACTTTTCCTTTTTGCAAGGATTCCTGTTTATTGCCCTGATTGGGCTATTGCTGACCGGGCTGGCGGGTTACTTTTTCAATCTGCCTATTAGCAATACCCTATATGGTGGCGCTGGGGTGTTAATCTTCTCCGGCTTTATCCTGGTGGACACCAGCAACCTGCTGCACCGCTACCGGGATGATCAATATGTTGCAGCGGCGCTGGCCCTGTACCTGGATTTTATTAACCTGTTTCTCAGTGTTCTCCGGTTATTATCCGATAGACGACGTTAGGTGTTTAATCAAGCGTGAATCAGTCTCCATTTGTGATTGGCTTCTCCATCTCCCCGACGCATATCAGCGCCGTCAGGGTTTCTTCAAAGGACTTCTCCGTTGAGATGAAGTCCACGCGCACCATGCCTTCCGCCATCCTTTCTCACGACAGCAAGCGCTTACTGGATCAACCAACGCTTGTTCAACTCATCAGGGAGCTGATGCGGGATATCGGCAATCCGCGCTTTACGGATACGGTTATTCTGACCATTTCGGCCCCGATTATCCAGACCAGCCGCATCCACCTGGCAGAACAGGATTCCATCAAAGAAGTACTGGAAAGCCGGTTATCTTTTAATCCGGCCTTTAAGGAGCAATCCCCGGTTTTGCAATACCAGTTGCTTTGGCAGCATGGCGAATCCGCTTCCGTGGCCTACGCAGCCCTGGGCAATCGGTTGATTCGGGATGTTGTCCAGGCCTTCCACGAAGCCGGGTTGAAGATTACGTTGATCGACTTGTTGCCGCTTTCCGTGCTACGGTCCATGGCGGCCTCCGGCGTACTGGACGCCTTGTTGCGACGCATTGGAAAAGACGAGGCGTGGGGCTGCTTTGGCGTCTCCGGATCCTTGACGTGGGTTTCACTCTGGAAAGGGCGGCACCTGGTGCATATGGAAAGTTTTACGACGCCTGCCGATGCCCCCTCGTGGGAAGACCACATCCAGGATGCCGTAAAGCAGGCCAATAGCAAGCCGCCAGCCTTTTGGTTCGCCTGGGCGGAGCCGGATTCGAACTTGCCGATTAACCCTTTAAAGCTTAACCTGGGCGTCCCGCTTCGCCAGGCCATGCTGGGCCCGATGTTTGGCAAGCCACCGATGCAGCCTTCATTTTCTGCACTGGGCGCCGCATTAAAACGGGATGTCGCCTTCCCGATCGAATGGAACTTTATGCAGGATATCGCCATTGAGCCGATCGTGCAGAAGCAGCTTGAAACCGTCCCTTACAGCAATTACCAGCCTGTCATCCCCAAGTTTGTGCTGCTGGCTTCCATCCTGCTTTTTCTTGCCGTTAGTGCCGGCAGCCTGTACTTGTGGCTTACAAATGGCCAAACGGCAGAAAAATACGCCTTGAGAGAAGCGCAGGTGGATATGGCCGTAGCGGACATTCACCGGGAAAACCAGTTGTATACAGATCTGTTTGCCTGGGTTAACCGCAATGCCATTGAAGGCATCCAGTTTGACGCCTTATTCATCCAGTCTCCCGGAAAGCTTCGCTTGGCGGGTAAGGCCCACCACCGGCCAACGATCGAGCGGTTTCTGTCCTTGCTGACAGGGGAAACCCAGAATTCCACTTTCCAGATCAAAAAGCTGAAGCAGACGATTTATCCGGCTGGCGGCCAAACGCCCCTATTCAACTTCGAGTTTTTTGGCCAGGTTGACAGAAAGGACAAGTTGAAATAATGCGCGATATTGGCTTGGCAAGGCGGCAATTTTTCGGCGGGCTGGGGATCCTTACGCTTTCTGCGGCAATTGCGTTTGCGGTTTTACTGCCCCAGTATCGCACATACCAGAATTACCGGCAGATGGAAAACACGCCAACCCAATATCGGCCTGCTGCACTTCAAGCCGTGCCAAGCATTGTGCCAAACCAGCCGGACTCCTGGAAAAAAAATGTGCTGCTTAAATTCGAGGCATTGGGCCCTAAAACGAAAACAGTTATAAACACTGTTCAGGGCGATTATCAGAAAGCACAACCGGCAGAGGTCTTTCCAGACGCCATCAAAAAAGTGCCGCTCACCATTATTGCCAATGGCTCCTACAAGACCCTGCAAGCCCTTGTGGCCGAAATTCCCAAGCAGTTTACCCTGGTGCGGATTACTTCCGTCAACTTTAAAAACTCCGATAAGGCAGACCTCAAGCCCAATCAAAGTCCTATTCTGGAAGCCTTGATCAAGCTGGATTTGTACGTTTATTTGCCCTAACCACAAAAAAGTGGGCATAAAAATACCGAAGTTTTGATGCTTCGGTAGGTTGATGTGTGTGTTGTCAGACATGGGGGGAAAATCTGTGGATGCGGTTGCCTCTGTACAAGGCATCTTAAAATGCCGAGATGATATGCTCGATGGCGGGCAAATGATGATGGCTCGCGCCAGGCATAATCAACACCAGGTCGAATGCGACGTCGGCATTAGGGTATAAATCCGGGTAAGCTGCTAAAAAATGCTCTGCTAATCTCCTCATTCTTCTCTGCTTCGTCTCTGTAATGGATTCGATGGGGGAACCGTAGTTCAGATTGGTTCTGGTTTTCACTTCGATGAATACGATGCGATGCTGCTGTGGAACATACGCGATTAAATCTACTTCTCCATGTCGACCACTTCGCCAGTTTTTATATATGACTCTGTATCCGTTACTCTCAAGGTACTCTTGGGCCAGGCTTTCGCCTTTATTGCCGAGACTCTTTCGTTTCATCCGGTAACCTCATCAGCGGGATGTACCGGACTATTCTATCTGCTATGCAAATGTCTTGAAAGAACCCTCGATGTTCTTCTGAATAACCTTTTGTACGGCTTCTACTTCGGTCTGAACGGCCTGACGCTGGGAATCCAGACGACGGAGGTTCATTTCCAAAGTTTTATCCAGAGACTGGATGGCGGCGATACGCGCTTGGATAGCAATAGCGGTTGGCGATTCGGGCTCCAGGTTGGCACTGATGGTGAACAGTGCGCCCATTACGTTTGCAATGGACATTCTGGCCTGGTTGATGAACTGGCCCTGCAATTCCAAGTCACTTTTGCGAGCGG
The DNA here is from genome assembly GCA_937922745.1 of uncultured cyanobacterium. Lineage (GTDB taxonomy): Bacteria > Cyanobacteriota > Vampirovibrionia > Vampirovibrionales > JAGQHJ01 > CALAJO01. Next base: position 35,831 of record CALAJO010000025.1, on the reverse strand, counting down.
TGAGGATTAGGTATCTGGCTTGACTTGCTGCAAAACCCACTTCTCTTACTCCTTGTTCTTCTCTCTTAAATCTCAATATATTTCACTTAATATATAAAAAACAAACGAAAGGGATAAATTGCCTCAAAAAAGAAACTTTTACTTAAAACCTAAACAAAAGTTAAACAAATATCAAAAAAATCTTATGATTGTGTTTGCTGAATCAAAAAATCTTAAGGATATCTTTAGGTATAATATCTATTTGCATTATCTGGAGGCAATTTGGTTCATTCATTGGCTTTAATTCCTATGTGAACATTGGCCATCTGCAAAGTAGATTTTATAATCCGGCTCCAAAATCCAGGTTTGGGGTTGCTCTTGCTTTTCCTAACCCTCCAGTTGCCTCAAATGATCTAAGTCTGACTCGCTCACCGCGCTTAAAGCCTATCGAACATTTACTGACTCACGCAATCGAGCTGTTCAAACAAGGAGAATATGAAGATGTAATGCTGCAACTGTTTAATCCAAGTATGGCTACGGCCGCTAATATTGAGTATGGGTATATCCCCACTTTTATTAATGCGATTCCGTCTGACTTTAGAAAGGTCCAAACACATATTGATCAGTATTTAAACGGTCAATATCGATACAGAAAAAAACATACCAGACCAGCTGTCATTTTTAAGCCCTTGATATATAAAGCGATACCTCGAAATGACTATGAGGCCAGGGTAATTGACTATGTGAACAACTGCAACGCCTATATGGCAATCGAAGAATGGCTCCATGCATTTCAAAATGGTAGAACACCTCTGGCAAGAAAAACCCAAATTTTTGAACAGGAAGTCAGGGCCCTTGGGGTAACAAAAAAAGAACTAACCGCACTCTATTACGTTCCTATCATTAAATTGCTGCGAAAACATAACCCATCTTTTTCTTTAGCCAAATTTAGCACGCTCTTGGACAAAGCCTATGGCTCTGCCTTAATGCAGTATCCTGCACAAAACGCTTTAAAGGCAGCGTTACGCAAACCTGAAAGTGCCCGCAAAGGTTTTTTTGAAGTAGAAAGCTCTTGGAACAGCTTTTTAGAAGATAGCCTTATAAGAAAAAAAGGGCAGGATCCGTGGGAAAGAAGAAAGAAATTTTTAGAGGAATTAACCTGGAATAAGATGATGGAAATGGATATCCTAGCGTTCTTTAAAGAACAAGGCTTACCCATTCCTATAGAAATGATGATCTGTTATATGCGCTATTTAATGATTCCCATAGAGCCGAATGATAAAATTTTAGCTCCTTTTAATTTCTTTAGATCAAAAAAGGTTTAAGCATAACGCCTGGGTGAGAACATTCCGCCCAGGGCTGCCGCCACTAAAGATAGAACCGTGATCAATAAGGCCATCCAGGTAACGCCGCTTGCAACATCGGTAACTTGTTGAGCCACTTCACGCGTTTCAAGCTGACTGTTTTCAACCACATCTTGCGCCTCCTGGCTCGACATTCCCGTTTCCCTTGACAAGATGGCAGCCGCGCCCTGGTTATCACCCGCAGAAATTCTTTCAGACATTTGCTGACGAACCCGGTTGGAGACATCTGCATTCTTTAGCCTCTCGGCGGCAGGGCCTGTTGTGGGCATAACATCCGCAAGACGCTGCTGAATGGACTGGACATTTCCCCCGATTGTTGATGTTGCGCCTGGTGTATCCGCGGTTTGCGCCAGCCCTTGCGATGCGCCCATAACACCTGCGTAAGCAAGGCTGTATGCCCCGCCAATAATCCGGCCTAACCCGGTACTCAACAGAAAGAACATCACCAGCATCAACAGGCTTCCGGTTAACAACCCATGGAAGATTCGTTCTGAGCGAAGCGGCAGGTTCGCCCACCAGCTTGCAGCCAAAGCACCCACAAAAAAGGATATAATGCTGGTTAAAACAAGCCAAATGGCGCTGCCAACCCCAAATCCAGAGTAGTTGGTTTGATCGGCAGGGTTTAGCGCACTTAAGCCAATTGCCAAGCCCAGCATACTTAGTACGGCTTGAGTTATAAGCCCAAGTATTACACCCGCAACAACGGCACCCCAGTTAACCCGGCCAGCAATGGCCCAATCTGAAGATTGTATATTCATATTTCTTCCCATCTTCATAGCTCCTCATCTGTCTGGTGCCAGGGCAGTGACCAACCCCGTCCTTACACTTATACAATTGCATTTGAAATCTTACAGAGTGAAGGCCGGGAAGATATATCCCCCAAAATGATAAGTTTTAAGCGCAGACCTCGCTCAGGCAAAGCTATCAGCTTGGGCTAACGAACGTATGTCTTAGGCAGGCGAACGCGGAGCCCACACATCAGTTCGTACTCAATCGTGCCGGCTTTATGGGCCCAGTCTGTCAATGTTTCGGCATGCGGTTCATCATCCGAACGAGTTGTGCCGATGAGACTGATCACATCACCAACACGGGCATCAGAAACATCGGTCACATCCACCATCAATTGATCCATGGTAATATTGCCCACCTGCGGCACCCGAACCCCACGGTAAAACCCCTCAATCCGGTTGGAAAGCGTGCGGGGAACACCATCTGCATAGCCTAAGGGCAGCGTTGCTATTTTGCGAACCCCAACCGTGCGGTTAACAAAAGAGTGGTTATAGCTGACACCCTCGCCCACGGGCAATTCATGAAGGTGAACAATCCGCGCCTTCAAACCCATGGCTGGCCGCAGTTGAAAAGGCAATGGCAGCTCATCGCCAGGATAACCGAAAAAGGCGATACCGGAGCGAACCATATTACTGTGCCGGGAATGATAGTGCATCAAGCCGGAGCTGTTGGCGATATGCCTCAAAGGCGGCATTTCCGGCAAGCTTTCCAAAATCTGCTCCCAGCGATCGAGCTGGGTTTGGGAAAAAACGGCGTCCTGCGTATTGGCAAGATGGCTAAACACCCCGGTTACCTGCACATAAGGCAAGCTTTGGCAATGCCTGATAAATGATGCCGCTTCCTCCCAGGGCATGCCAATGCGATGCATGCCGGTATCCACCTTGATTTGCACCTTCATGGGCTCGCCTGTGGACTGGTACAAGCGCTCGATGCTTTTAAGATGCGCCGGCGTAAAGATGGTGATTTCAACATCATTTTCGGTCGCGTAATGCATTGCCCAGTCCGGCGTGGGACCCAGCACCAGGATAGGAATGGTTAGGCCCGCCTCGCGGATTTGCAAGGCTTCGTCCATGGCCGCCACCCCCACCATGGATACCCCGGATGCCTCTAGTGTGGGTATGGCCATGACGGCGCCATGGCCATACGCATCCGCCTTGACGACCGCCATAAGGTGAATGGGCTCCGGCACAAACTCCCGAATGCGCACGGCATTACATTCAATCGCCCCTAAGTCCACTTCCACCCAGGCATCTCGCCGGGTATGGAAGGGCAGGTTTCGAGTAAACTTCAACTTTTGGCAATCCTGTAGTAGAGTAAGAGGTAGATTACCCTCTATTGTAATGTGAAGAACTGCTTGTGGATATACCTGTAAATGTTGCCGTCATCGGTTGTGGGCATTGGGGCAAAAACCTGGTTCGCAACTTCTATTCGCTGGAGTTTCTGGCCTGCGTATGCGACCTGGACAAGGATCAGCTGGGCCGGGTGAAAAAACAGTTCCCCGGCATCCAAACCACATCCCGCTACGAAGATATTTTGGCCAACCCGGATATTGACGCCGTTGTGATTTCCACGCCCAGCCACACCCATTTTCGGTTGGCCAAGGCGGCCCTTTTGGCCAACAAGCACGTTTACGTGGAAAAGCCTATCGCCACCAGCTACCTGGAAACCCAGGAACTGGAAATTCTCGCCGATCAAACGGATCGGGTTTTAATGGTTGGCCACCTGCTGATGTACCATCCGGTGGTCACCCGGCTTAAGCAGTTGATTGAGGAAGGTTATCTCGGCACCATTCGCTATATCGAAAGCGATCGCCTGAATATGAACCCCAACCGCTCAGACAGGACCGTATTTTGGGACTTGGCCCCGCATGATCTCTCGATGATGATGTACCTGCTGGGACAGGATCCCAAACGCATTGTTTCCGTCCAGGGTTCCCGCACCAGCGATGACGGACTGATCGATATTGCCCATATCGAGCTGGAGTTTGAAACCGGCATTCGCGGGCACATCCATAACAGCTGGGTGCATCCCGTCAAGCAGGTCAAGCTGGTTGTTCGCGGCTCGGAGCGAACAGCGGTGGTGGATGACACTCTGAGCGCCCCGGACAAACTACAGATTTTCAGCAACCATGCGCCACCGGAAAAGCTGACGCCGGAATATCTTGCGATTGAGCCGCTGAAGCTGGAATGTCAGCATTTTATTAACTGTATCCGCACCGGCCGAAAGCCTAAGAGCGATGGCGTTAATGGCCTAAAAGTGGTCCAAGTGCTGGAAACCGCGGAATCCATGCTGGTTGAGAATAAAGCCGGCATTGCTCCCACCCCCATTGCGGGAACTTGATAGCCTGTTTTGCGACTGTCTGGATATGGTGCTGTAACCCAAAAGGAGCTTGACTATGAAACGCCGTCTGCTGACTCTCGGATTATGCCTCGGGATGCTTACCCCGCTTGCCGAAGCAAAACAGTTTGCCTGGGACGACTGCCTGGAACAAGGCAAACGGGCTTACCAGGAGCAGCAATTTCAATCTGCACAACGGCATTACCTCTGCGCCCTGAATCAAATCCAGCAGCAAGGCCGGCAGGATATCCACCTGGCCTCAATACTGTACAACCTGGCGGAAGTGGAGCTGGCCCTGGGGAATATCAGCGCCGCGGAAGCCCATTTCCGTCGATCGCTGGAAATAAAAGAGGGCCTGGTGGGAAGCCAGGATCCCAACCTGGTGAAGGACCTGAATAACCTGGCCGTGTTTTATGCGCAGCAAGGGCAGTACAGCCAGGCTATGGCGCTTTATCAGCGCATCCTGGGCTTGAAGGAAAACGCGCTTGGCTCCCAACACCCGGAAGTTTCAGACGTGCTAAATAATATGGCCGTCCTGCATATCGATCAGAAGCAGTTTCAGGCGGCGGAGCCGCTGCTGCGAAGAGCCTTGGCCATTGATGAAGCCCAGGTCAGGGTAAACCGCAAGAAGCTGATCCCCACACTTCGCAACCTGGCAATTGTGCAGGAAAATACGGGGCAACCAGAAGCGGCCATCCAGACCTATCGCCAGATTATAGGCATTGAAGAGGTGGAACTCGGCGCAAACCACCCGGAAATGACAACCGATCTGGGCAACCTGGCACACCTTTATCTCAAGCTGGGCCGGTTTACCGAAGCTGAAGGCGCATTTAAACAGATTTTGGCGATTGATGAAGCCACCTTTGGGACAACGCACCCCAATATCGTGGTGGATCTGAATAACCTGGCCATCCTTTACCGGCGTGCCAACCGCCTGGAAGAAGCCCGACGGATTGACGAGCGGATTCGGCAAATCCCGGCGCACTAGCCCTAAGTGCTAAATTGTATGTTCGTCCCGCCTGGACTGAGTTTAAAGCTCAGTTGAGGTCGCTTTAATACCTGTCTGTAAATCTCTATGGCTTTATCCGCCGTTAATAAAAAAATTCAGCCACGGGTCAAGCACCAGTGCATCGGCTCCCCAGGTTTCCGGCCTGCCCCAAATCGCATCTGGCGAAGGATTGAGCAGTATCAATTCATGATCCATCTCTTCGGGCAGGAAAATGTTATCTTCCATCGTCAAGTCCGGCCGAGGATTATGGGGAATTTGCAGGATGGCAAAATTGGATATGCCCTGCCGATATTGAAGGAAATAGGCCGCATGCAATACACATTCGCCACAATTACCATACTTTAGCTTCTTTGACGCGTCGAGATAACGAAATGAATGGCTACTAAGGTGCGTTGTCAAACCAATAAACCGCTGCCGCTTTTTGTGGATACTTTCAAAATGGGATTTGAGCTGCTGTGCTTTGCGTGCCTGCCCTTGTTGTTTGGCCTTGTAATATTCCAGGGCAATCTTACTATCAGACTGTAGGCCAAGCTGTTTCACATAGCTTAGAGCTTCCTCCGCCATTAAGGCATACGCGCTCTCCACGCTTGCAAATCTCGGAGACATACCTGATGGTAGCCCGGTTTGACGTGAAGATGCGGACGGTTTAATCATCCAAGACGAGAAGGAGATAGCATTCAGCATACTCTCTATAAATCGAAAAAGGGCTGAAATTGCCTGATCCGTTAAATTGGTTTTATCCACCGGATTCAGGATTTTAAATGGGCTGGCCGCGCTTGCCTTGGCAAGGGAATGCTAAAATAGTGCAAGAGGTGTAAACGGTTATATCGTTTGTTGATAAACGGTGGCTCCCGAGTGTGGATAGAGAGAGGTCCGGTATGATGGGTTATCCTAAGCTCCTAACTGCTGCTACAATACAACTGCTCGCGTTGTCTTTTACGCTGGGCGTGCAGGCACAAGGAATTAACGGCAGCGACGCGCCACTGCCCGGATCGATTCTGCAAGATTTGCAGTTAAAGACTGTTCCCGGCCAAATCCGCCCGGACACACAGAGACAAGCCCCACCGGAAGCCAATGTTGAAGATACCCAAAGCCAGGGCCAGCCAGAGCAGCAGGACAACCAACCCACCCAAAAGGTCTTAATCAAGGATATCCAAGTGGAAGGTATTACCCTGCTGGATCCGCTGGATGTGGAGCGTATCATCTCCGCTTACGAAAACCGGGAGAGTACTTTTGAAGACATCCAGGGCTTAACGGATCAGTTGACCACGTTATATCGCGACGCGGGATATGTGACCAGCCGCGTGTACATCCCGCCGCAAAAACTGCAAAACGGCGAACTGAAGCTTAAAGCCCTGGAAGGCAAGATGGGCAAGCTGACGATTAAGGAAGGGCGCTATTTCAAGGCCCGCTCCGTGAAGTATGGCGTTTCGGTCGAGCCGGGTGAACCGTTCAGGATTGATGACCTGCAAGTGGATCTGCGCAGGCTGAATGAAAACCCGGATCGCAATGTACGCGCCGTCCTTAAGCCAGGTGAGCAGACCGGGGAAACCGATGTTGAGCTTCAGATCCGCGATCAGTTTCCTTTCCACGTGGGCCTTTCGTTCGATAACCTGGGCCGGAGGGTGCTGGGCAATAACCGTGCCGGGCTCCGACTTACCCATAATAACGTCCTCGGGTTTGGTGACAGCTTTTTATCCTCCCTCAGTTTTACACGCCGCTCCTTCGGCCTGGTTAACCGCTACCAGGTGCCCATCGGCGATCATGGCACCAAAGTCGGGTTTGACCATGCCTATAGCCGGTTACGGCTGGGGGAAGAGTTTGAGCCGCTGGACATCGTGGGCCGCGCTTCCACCTATAGCCCTTTTATCATGCAGGACTTCATCAACACCGACAAATATAAGCTCTATGCCGACGTGGCTTTTGATATGAAGCAGATGGACACGGACTTTTCGGGAACCGATCTGAACCGGGACCAGGTTCGCGTTTTGCGTCCCGGCATCAACTTCGAGGAGTATGATCGGTTTGGCCGCACCTTTATGCGGCACGAGCTGGGATGGGGCCTGGATGTTTTCGGCGCGACCGACGACGATGAGCCCACTGCCAGCCGGGCCGGTGCAGGCGGACAGTTTATCCGCTATACCGGTTCGCTCATCCGCACCCAGATTATGCCCTGGAACACCTTCGGTATTTTCCGGGTCATCGGGCAACTTACGCCGGACAGGCTGGTTTCCGCCGAGCAGTTCCAGGTGGGGGGCGCGTTTACCGTTAGAGGCTACAAAGAAGGGCAAATCACGGCGGATAATGGTTTGCTGGTAAGCGCGGAGTGGCGCGCGCCGTTCTTTTTGTTTCCCAAAACATGGAAATTACCGGGAACCGATTACATCCTACGGGATAACGTCCAACTCGTCAGCTTTTTGGATTATGGTAACGGGTTCAACATCCGCCCCATTGCCGGCGAAAGCCGCAGCGAACATGTCCTGGGCACGGGCTTGGGCCTTCGCGCCCGTCTCACCCGTTTCCTTACGGCACGTGTGGATGTTGGCGTGCCGCTTTTCCAACAGCCCAACAATGATGGGCCTCGAATCCACTTTGGCTTGCAAACAGACTTGTATTAACCAGGGCTTTATGGCTTTCTGCTTTGAAGCAGCGCGCCCAGTCGCTCTAATGCCGTTTTCTCAATCTGTCTCACATTCTCACGCGTGCAGCCTATAGCAATGCCCACTTCTTCCAATGTCCGGTGCTGGTCATCCTCCAGGCCATACCGAAGCGAGAGAACCCGCTGTTGCCTTTCCGTCAGTAATTTCAATAGCTTGCGAACCTCTCCGGTCATCATTTGCCTTATCACGGCGGTGTCCGGCCGGTCTTCCTCCCGATGGAGATAGTCGCCCAACGTTCGATTTTCCCCAACAGGCACCGAAAAAGAAAGGGCTTCCCTGGCTTCAGCCATCGTATCCTTAACCTTCTTCAGGGTCAGGCGCTTTATTTCACGCGCTTCCAGGGCCTCCAAGATGGCTTCCGGCGTGGCTTCCCGGTTCTGTTCCAGCAATTTGGCCTTCTCCTGCAAAATGGCCGTCACCAGTTCATGCTTCCAAACCGGCAGCCGAATCGTGCGCTTGTTATGCGCAATAAAATGCTGGATGGCACTGCGAATCCACCAGCCCGCATACGTGGTGAACTTGTTTCCCTTGGTGTAGTCATATTTTTCCACCGCCCGAATCAGGCCGATGTTTCCCTCCTGGATTAAATCCATAATCGGCAGCCCATGATCCTGGTATCGGTTTGCGATTTTCACCACAAAGCGCAGGTTATGCTCAATGAGCTTCTTTCGGGCCAGTTCGGCCTCTTCTTTCGTTCCGATTGCCATTTGACGGGCGAACATCAATACCGCTTCGTGCGGCAAGGAGGCGGGAAGCGACTGGACATACTGCTTGTAGTGATTACTGAGATGAAGTTTCTCAATGTCCATTTCCACTTCCGCAGAGAGGGCTTCATCCTCAGCCGTCAAAACCGGGTTTCCGCTGTCATCCGTCTTCAGTTCGGGTTCGTATTCAACCGGCTCATCGTCCTCGCTTTCAGCCTGCACAGGCTTTGCGATACTGTCCTTGTCCTCGGCGGTTTTCTTGCCTCTCTTTCTCTGGCCTTCTGAAACCGCAAAAGTGTCCGTAATGTCGTCTTCAGCTAATGCGCTCGCCACAGCAGCAGCTCCCCACCTGGGAAATATGCCTGACTGGGCATTCTTGAACCAATATCCCATCGCGCTTTTCTCGCGCACAGGTTGCCCGGGCCGTGTCAAAGCCAAGGTAATCCTCATTCTCTTACCTCTTTTCTCCGTTCTATTTTTTATTCCGCAGAGACTGATCTCTATTATTGAGACTCATTCTCAATTGTCAATAATTGAGAATGAGTCTCACTCGCAAATTATTCCGGCTTCAAATTGGGTTCGTTCGTCCATTTTTTGCAATGGGCATCTAAAATAAGGAAGTTACCCTTTCTCAGAATCCCTAAAATCCATGCAGCATCAAACCAGAACGTTTTCCCTCCTGATGGTGGCCGGGTTAGTCATCCTTGCCGCTGCCGTCTATTTTTCTTCCTGTGGCCACGTTACAAACACCATTCCCCAACACGATGACGGCCGCATCTTCACGATGAACATCGGCACGGAACCCCCAACGCTGGATCCGGTTGAGGCGGACGACATGATTTCCATTTCCATCCTTACCAACATCTACCGCGGCTTAACGCAGTATGGCCCCAATAACCGGATTGTGCCGGCTTATGCGCAGTCCTGGCAAATCAGCCCTGACGGACGCACCTACACCTTCCACCTGCGAAAAAACGGTCGCTGGAGTGACGGAAAGCCAGTAACCGCAAACGACTTCGTTTATGGCTGGCGGCGGGTGCTGGATCCGAAGAACGGTTCCCCTTATGCCTTCCTCCTTTTTGACATTGAGAATGCCCGCGCATTTTACGAGGGACAGCTTTCAGAGCAATCCGCCCTGGGCATTAAAGCACTGGATGATACAACGCTCCAGGTTCGGCTGGAGCGTCCAGTGGCGTTCTTTCTGCAAATTATGGCCTTCTCCATCAGCTTGCCCCAACGCCAGGACATCATCGAACGCTACGGTGATCGCTTTACCGAGGCTAAATATGCCGTTTCCAACGGGCCCTATCTCTTGGGAGAATGGCGCCACGAAAATCAGATCATGCTAAAACCTAACCCTAAGTACTTTAACGGCGCGCCTCAAAACGACGGCGTCCGGATGTATATGATTCCAGAGCCGAATACGAGCCTGATTATGTACGAGAACAATGAACTCGACTTTGTGGAAACCCCGAGCAGCTTGCCCGTTAAGGAAGTACGTCGGCTGAAAAACCGCCCCGATTACCATCAAAAGACGCTGAACGGGATATCCTACATGGGGTTTAACACCCGGAAAAAGCCCTTCGATGATATCCGAGTTCGGAAAGCCTTTATCCATGCCTTTGACCGGCAGTATATCCCAAAACTCTTCCAAGGCGGGGAGCAAATAATCCAGTCCTGGATTACACCCGGCTTAACGGCTTACAATCCCGCTATCGGGCTCCCGTTTGATCTCGAAAAAGCCAGGCAATACCTTGCGAAAGCCGGATACCCCAATGGCAAAGGTTTTCCCAGGGTGGAAATGCTGTATGCCAATACGTCCCCGGAAGTGCGGCAAATGGCGGAGATTGCCCAGTACCAGTGGCAGGAAAACCTGGGCGTTCAGGTTGATCTGAAAACCGTGGAGTGGAAAGTCTTTTTAAAAGAACTGGACGATGACCCACCGCCTATCTTTCGGCTGCAATGGTATGTCGACTATCCCGATCCGGATAGCTTTATGACCGTTTTTATCAGCGAAAGCGGCAACAACTTTACTCGATGGACAAGCAAGACTTATGATCGCCTGGTTCGAGAAGCCGCCACAGCGCAAACCCTTTCTGAAAGACAGGCCCTGTATGACCAGGCACAACGGCTATTACTGGAAGAAGCCGCCGCCATCATGCCATTGTATGTGATCCCGAAAAGTTATCTGCTCAAGCCGGACGTCCTGGGATTTGAGTTGAACGAATTGAACCTGCCCATCCTGGATAACGTCCACTTTCAAAAATAATGTTGGCGACTGGCCCCGCTTCATTCACAATAAAGAACTGTTGTGTCGGATAAACGGATAAGCTATGCATCGAACCAAACTGACGGTTTCTCCCCTCTTTCAGTCGCAGCTCAAGGCGGCTTTGCTGGCAGTCGGCAACCCTGTGGAAAAAGTGGAGCAAAACTGCCTGTATCGTTTGGATTACAGCGCTTCAAGCGGGTGGGTTCGGGCAAAGCAATTTACCAACGGCACATTTTACCTGGAGGCGACGGATGAAAACGCCTTTCACACAGTTCTTGCCGTGGTCAACCAGGTGACGGGCCAAACTTCAACGCCGATTGCAACCGCTGAAAAACCGGCGCCTGCGAAAGTATCCCCACAGCCTCAACGAGGGCTTGTGATGCTGGATGTCCCATATGTCGGCACCGACGAATCCGGTAAGGGAGACTACTTTGGGCCACTGGTGATTGCCGGGGTATACACCACGCCTGACATCTGCGCCAAATTGAAAACCCTGGGCGTGATGGACAGCAAGTTGTTAAAAGATCAGCAGATGGTAGCGATGGCCAATCAAATCAAGGAGATTGTGGGAGCGAACGCCTGGAATGTCATAGAAATTGGGCCCAAACGCTACAATGAGCTATATGAAAAATTCAAAAACTCCGGCAAGAACTTAAACCATCTACTGGCCTGGGGGCACGCCAAGGTACTGGAGAACCTTTTGCAGCAAAACCCGGATTGCACGCATGCCATTGCCGATCAATTCGGCAGCGAGCATTATATCCGCTCCCAGTTGCAAACGCTGGGCAAGCAAATCACCCTTCATCAAACCCCCAAGGCGGAAGCCAACGTGGGCGTCGCCGCAGCCAGCATCCTTGCCAGGGTGCGGTTTGTACAGAAAATGGATACCCTTGGCAAACAGTTCGGGATCAGCCTGCCCTTCGGCGCAAGCGCCCAGGTTTCCCAACGCGCCCGTGAACTGATTCAGCATCATGGCCCCCAAGCGCTCGGTGAAGTGGCCAAACTGCACTTCAAGACGACTCAGGCACTCCTGGCCAATACCTAGCGCATCAGTGCGGTGGCGGGTTTAGCGGAACCAACGTGATATCCTTTACAAAGGCTTTCGAGGGCTGGGTTAGGGCATATCGAACGGCCTCGGCAATATCTTGCGCATCCAGCATATGCTCCGGCTTCTGCCGGACACCGGGCTCAATCGTATCCCATATCGGCGTATGCACCTCTCCAGGATAAATGCCGATGACTTTAATGTTGTTCGAGCGCTGCTCACCCGCCACGCATTCCGTTAAGGCCGCCAGACCAAACTTGGACGCGCAGTAGACGCTGGAAAACGGATAAGCCGTCTTCCCCGCAACCGAATTGATATTGATAACGGTTCCGCCACCGTGATGCACCATATGCGGAATCGCGTATTTCATTGCGTACATCGGGCCTTTGAGGTTGATATCAATCGTATTGTCCAACTCATCTAAAGTAAGCTCCTGCAATAGCACGAAATGAGGCGCCACACCGGCATTATTAATCAGGATATCCAACTTGCCAAAGATATCAACTGTCGCCTCCACCATTGCCTTTACCACTTCCGCCCTGGCAACGCTTCCCGGGAGAAACTCTACCCGAACCGAATTGGGGGAGTCCTTTAAGATGGCTTCACGTGCCTTAACCAGATCAGTTTCCGTGCGGGCGTTAAGCATGAGGTTGCACCCCTGGGAAGCCAGCATTTTGGCGATTGCCAGGCCAATTCCTTTGCCTGCACCTGTTACCAGGGCAACCTTGCCGTTTAGTGAATCCATTTCCTTACTCCTTGCTAACGATATCCGTCCAGTTGGTTTCGGATTCATACAACCGTATCCGATACAGCCGGGCCGGAGGTTTGATAAGCGGCGCCATCCGGCAAAAAAAGACCTCTGCCACATTTTCAACCGTGGATAACTTGCCTTGCAGCATTTCCACATCGTTATCCAGGTCGTAATGATCCACCTTGTCAATTAATGTGGATTTGACCAGCCCATCCAAATCCGGCAAATTCATAATCATACCGGTTTCTGGGTGAGGCGCTCCGGCAATCGTCACTTCCAGCGTATAGTTGTGCCCATGGACACGGATGCAAGGGCCAAATTGCATCTCGTTCTCATCCGGGGTAAAAGCCTCATTCCACAAGCGGTGCGCGGCAGAAAAGGTGTATTTTCTTGTCAGGGTCAACATTGGGAAGTGTTTTTCATCCATCTCAACATATAAGTCATCATTCTCAATGACCTTGAGCAGGGCAAGACCGAGAGACTGCCCAGCCAATTCCGAACTTAGATTATTCCATAAAAAAAGGGTGATATTTTCTAAAGTGGGAATATTGTCCTTAAAAAACGGGATGTCCAGGTTAAGATGCTTGTGCTCCAGGGGCTCAGTAATGCTGCGGCGCAAAATCGGATCCAGGTCAAAAAAATTGATAATCATCCCGTTCTGTGGAGATATTTCTCCCGAGACCGTGATATCCACTTTATAGTTATGACCATGGCCGTTTCGGTTGGCGCATAAACCGAATAACTGGCTGTTTTCCTGCTCCGTAAAGCGGTCGGACCAATAGTGATGCGCCGCAGAGAAGCCGACTCGCTTGGTTAAATATGGCATTTTTTATCGCTATCCCTATGACATATGTTGGAGGATTCTTCCAGAAAATCGTTAATTTTTCTAACAAAATCCTAACAAAATGTTACTTTTAAAATCAGCATTTACAAGATAAGCTCATGCCTCAGATAGAACAAAAGATGATTAGAGTCTGTGTTAGAGGCAGTAACGAACAGAGAGAATACAAGAGCCTGATCGAATTCAGCTTTGATAAGTGAATCAGTCAGGCGGGCTATATTACAAACTGTACAACTATCATATAACTATAATCGCTTTGATCGATTATTGATCGCTATCTTTTCCCATCACCATTGAATTAGCAATCGAACTGGGGTTGTTATTTGCTATGTTTAAATCACTTTTAGTAGACAAAACTTACCAAAGCATTGTTATAGCACTATTATTGCCACTCTTAACGGCAATAATGCCAAGCATTAGCCTTGCCGAAGATCTCAAGGGTTCGATTAACTATACGCAATCGCAATATCGCGTTGGCCCTGGAGATGTGCTGACAATGCAGGTCTACAACCAGCAGGACTTGGCACAAAGTGACATTATGGTGAGGGAAGATGGGTTTGCAACCTTCAACGGCGCAGGCGATATACTGGTTGCAGGCAAATCCCTCGGCGAAGTTTCTGTAGAAGTGAAAGAAAAGCTGTCGGATCTGATTGTTGATCCGGTTGTGACTATCGCAATCAGTCATACAAAGCCGGGGATTATATACCTGGCTGGTGCCGTCAAGCATCCGGGGATGTACCAGCTAACCACGGCTTCCAAAAAGGATTCCTACCAAGTTGAGCCCGTCGCCCGGGTTGATCTGCGCCTGTCGAACATCTTGGCCAATGCCGGTGGTGTCTTGACCAATGCCGATCTGAGCCGCATTGAGGTGAAGCGTGCGGAATCCGGCCAAAAAGAAGTTGTTGACCTGATGAAAATGCTGAAGGAAGGCAATGCCGAAGAGGATATCCTGGTTAAAAGCGGGGATAGCGTTTTCGTTCCCCAGCTTGCGCAGGGTGCTTTAAACGAGGCGGATTACAGCACGTTACTGCGTTCCTCCATTGGGCCCGGCACATTTCCTGTTCGGGTAATCGGGGAAGTGGGCACACCCGGTGTTTATGATCTGAATGGAGAGTCACCCTACCTGAACTCGGCCATTGCCAAAGCGGGCGGGTTCAAGGAAAACTCGAATCGTGAGAAGGTTGCAATCCGAAGATTTACGGGAAAAGACACCTTTGACACCCTCTTTGTAGAAGCCAACAAGATGGACACGGTGTTGCAGCCTAATGACGTTGTCTTCATCTCGGAGCAAAAGGTATACAAAACCGGGCGCTTTGCGGAAACCGTCTCAAGAGTGTTTTCGCCCTTTACCGCGGCCGCCAGTACCGCGTTTAACCTGATATGGGCTATGAATGCCGGACGAAACTAAATTATTAACGGAAAAGATTTATTAGAGAGAGCTTTACCTCAAAGGAGAATGGGAACTTGGCTACAATCGTTGCTGATAAAACCGAAAAATTACTGAACAACTACCAGAGAATGGCCATCAAAAACTTCCTGAGAAAGGAAGGCCCCTTAGCCCTGGGCATTGCGTTGTTCATATGGAGTTGGATGCTGGTTTATTGCCTGGTAGCGTATACGCCTAAATACACGTCCGATTCCGTTGTGCTTGTTAAGGATTCAGTTTTGACAGGACGGTATATTGTCCAGGATCAGAATTACACGATTCAAACGACGTCTTCCAGCTCATCCAATCCGGTCTTAAACACCATGGGGCTCCTTAAAGCCGAGATGGTAAGTGAGGCGCTTTGGAATTACCTGAAGAATGAGCATCCCAAAGAGCTGAAACGCCTTAAGATTAAGACCGCTGAAGAATGGAAAGTCTTTTTTGGGCAGGGTAAAGGATTTATCAAGTCCAAAAACCAGCCGGGAACGGACTATATTGCGGTTCAATTCTCCTGGGCAAACCCGGTTGTTGCGAAAGAAGGGCTGGATGTTATCCTAACGGCCTTCCAGCAAGCCAGCATGGAACTGAACCGTGCAGAGCAGAAAAGCCGTTCGTCTTACCTGGATAAACAGGTTGATCAAATCAAAAACAAGCTCAAGACCATTCGCCATATGAAAAGCGAATACAAAAGCAAGATGGGAACGATTAACCTAACCGAGGAAAGCAATGAACTGGCGGCAAATGTCATCGCCATGGCCAGCAAACTCAACGAGGTTGAAGCTGGGGCGTTGGGTAAAGAGGAAGAAGCCCTTCGTTATCAGAAGATGCTGAACTTGACGCCTGAGAATGCCCTACAAGCTTCCGCCATGGGTTTGAATACCACCCTCAGTAAATTGCAGGATCAGTATTACCAGCTTTCCCAGACCTATGCGCAGATGAAGACAACCTTAACCGAGAAAAACCCTAAGCTGAAAGAAGTTAAAAGCCAGCTGGATCAGGTTGAACAGGATATAAAGTCTGAGATTACGCGCACAGTAGGTAAGAATGTCCATCCTAATACAATGGCCGTGGCTGACGTGACACGTGGAACCGCCATTAACCAAATGGTTGCAGCCCAGGCGGAAGCGATGCGCTTGAATACGGAAGCCAGCGTGTTACGCAATCGCCTGACTGAGCTGGAAACCAAAGTTGAGTCCTTCCCGCAACTGGAAGAAAGACTGGCACACATCGAAGAGGAAGAACGCTCCTTGAGTAGCGCACTGTATACCCTTCGCCAGAAAGAACTTGAAGCGGAGCTGAAAGAAGCAGAAACCCTGAGCAACGTTTTCATTATTGATGCCCCCAGGCTGCCGCAACAAGCAGAATTCCCAACACAAAAGCATTTGCTTTTACTGGGCTTCATTCTCGGGCTGGCTGGCGGTGCGCTGACCCTGCTTACCAAGTACAAATTCAACGACCTGGTGAATATGGTGAACCACCGCGAACTGTTTGGGCGCCAATCCAGGCGTGAGGCAGAAACTTTACAACAGTTTGATTATGTCTCCGTACCGATGGTCTATAAAGCACCTAGCCGCAATGCCCAGGAACTGGTTTACTCCAGCAGCTTTGATGACGCTGATGCGGCACTGGATAGACTGGAAGCCAGAGGACGCTTTCGCAACAAAAAGAGACTGTATGACGACTTGAATTCTATTGACGCCGTTAACATTAAAAATGCGCTGCGTTCGAACACCCTAGCCGGCGTTGCTGTGAATGGCAAGGGCAAAAACGGGAATGGTCACGGTAACGGCCACGTGGCGATTGATGATTACCCAGCCATTAATACCGATAACTAAAATTACAAAGTCGAATGGGTTGAATCAACGTGCAAAACGGAACACTGACATATCGCTCTAATTTGGTTTCAACTTTGCGTGATTTCCCTGTCTGGGGAGTCGGGTTGCTTCTGGGCACGTTGATTCCCCTTTTTGCCTACTTCCTCCTCCCTGCTGTCGGGGTAACGCAGTTCGAAAGCCTGTTTTCATTAAATAAACTGCTCAAGCTCTTCATACTCGCTTTTGGCGGAATTGGGTATGTTGGCTACATTATCTACCTCTACCGGCAGCCACAGTTACTGGTTTATTTCTATATCCTGGCCTGGCCGGTTGTAGAGTTTATCAATAACGTCTTGTTGTTTGTTGTGGGCATCAACCTGCACTTACGCCCCATTTTAATGCTGGCCATTGGCCTGCCGGGATTAGTGTTAACCTGCAAGCACTTCGGCAAACTCCGGGAAGTACCGCATTTTAAGTATTACTTGGCTTTTTGGCTATGGTTGCTTTTTTACTTCCTGTTTTTTAACAGCCATGCCGTCAGTCCCGGAGATGAAATGGAGAGTGTCTGGTCAGAAGGCTCTATCGGGATTGCCCAGTTCACCTCTTACTTCTATTGCCTGGTTGGAATTGGTTTAACCGGTGTCAATATGTTGCAAAATCGCAATCCACAACAATTTTTTGACAACATTAATCGAAAGCTGCTCTGGCTGACAGGTTTTTTAGCCCTCATCACGCTGATTGGCTATCCATTTGGCTTCTTTGCCATGAAAATTGATGGCTTTCAACGCGCAATCGGCATCTTCACCCACCCTAACCCGTTCTCACACCATATGGGTATCCTCCTTCTCTACCTGATGGGCTTGTTTGGTTATTACCAAAGCCGAGACAATCAACGGATTCCGTTTGGATTACTGATCTCATCTTTAAGTCTCAATTTATTTGCCTTTCTCTTAGGGATGTCCAAAACTGCTATTGCCGTTTTTCTCCTTGCCGGCGCTGTTTATTTCCTGTTAAGCCTTTCTTCCGCGCATATCCGAAAGCTCTTTTTCAGGCTGGCAATGCTCATGTTGATCATTGTGCCGATTGGCATATTGATGTATCAGATCATCACCCAGGAAAGCTTCTTTGATATCCTACAGGCCCGGATTGAGCAGCAAGCCAGCCTGGACTGGCGATACGAGGTCTGGGATGGCCTAATCCTGAACCTGATGGAAAATGGCAGCTACTGGTTAGGCAATGGATTTACTGCAGCTAACGCCTGGGTTTTCCAACTGACTTATCACGACAAGTTGAATGCAGCCCCCTTAATGCTGGTGCATAATGGGTACATTTCACTAATCTACGACTTGGGCATTCTAGGTTGGTTGATTTTCGTTTCGGCAATCTCCCTTATGTTGAATTCGCTTCGGAGAGCCTGGTCCTCTCATCATATTTACACCAAACCGTTATTAAATAGCGTTATTGCCATGGGGATTTACTTCCTGGCAGTTTGTGCGTTTGATGAGATGACGTATATGTTTGATGCCCCGATGCTGTTTTTTGTTTTAGCCACATTAACATATACTTTTTCTCGCCGAGAACGCCTTGCATAGTGCAATCGGTGGAAATATTCCCCGGCACGTGTAAATTGATGTTACACTAATGATTGCCTTTGCTTGAACAAGCCTATCGGGATTATGGTGTCCACATCGCCTACAGCAACAATTGATACTTATATCACGCAACTGATTCAATCGCCGGAAGAATTTGCCCTGCTCTCTGCTGAATGGGTCGTTTTACTTGAAAAAGCCGGCCTCAGCAATATCAGCCTGACTCATCCCTGGCTCATGACGTTTATAAAACATTTTCCACCCCTAGAGTTATTTGTTATCACAGTCCGCGACCATACCGGGCAGTTGATAGGGGCAGCCCCATTAAAAATTAGCAAAGTGCCCCGCGGACTAACCAACCGGATTTTTCGGAAAGTTCAGTTCATAGGCACCGATCCGGATGTGTACGACTGGATGCAATTGATCTGCGACCAACAAGCCAACCGAACACAATTTTTGCAGTGCATTGCAGATGCCATTCGGCAATACAAACCCAAATGGGATATTATCGACTTGCGCTTTTGCTGGGAACGTGATGACCTGGAGACATTGGTAGCCTTCTTGTCAGACAGATTTCCCAGGTTCCGTATCGAATCCACCATGTCAATGCCCTATTATGATTTGCCGGAAAGCGCAGAAGCCTATGAGGACATTACCCGGAAACGGGGTTTCAAAAAGGACTTAAAGCGCGTCAAAAACCACTTAGAACGGGACTTCCCAGAAGACCAGCTCGCCCTGGCGTTCTATGCGCCCTCCGATAATGTGGATGCCCATCTTGCCGCTTTTTTTGAGAGCCATATCCAGTATTGGCAGCTCAGAGGGGTTAAAAGCGATTTTCGACGATACCCAAAACTCAAGTCTTTTTATCGCGATGCTTACTATCATTTTTATGAGCCTGATATTCGGAATCATTGCCAATTGCTATTTTCCGGCTTGTCCCTGGGAGAGAAGGTGTTGGGATACCAAATGGTGTTCATCAACGGTCAAAATGCCCTGGGCCATATAGTGACTTACAACGAACAGTACAAGAAGTATCGGCCTGGTATTCTTCATTTCGACGCATTGATTGCGGACGCCATTACGCGGGGTGCCAAGGTTTTTGAGTTTGGCCGCGGTGATGAACCCTATAAATCGCAATGGGCCAAAACAAAACAACCCTTGTGGAATCTGGAAGTGTATAAAACCCCATGGCTGGCATTTTTAGCAGGCATTGACCAAGCCCTCCGCCAAGGCCTGCTTTACCTAAGGCGGTTAAAAAAGTGATACCGGCGACCTCAACCTATTGCCCATTTGAAACCCCTGCATTTCATGAAATCTGGTGGAAGCACTTTCCTCAAAAATATCCTGTCAAGGATCGTTATAAAAACTTGATGGTCGTTAAGCGGCCCCGCCTGAAAGGGTTGCTGACATTGCAGGAAATGGCCATTGCAGGCTGGAATAATGCCTGGAACCAGGATTTGGATAGTAAAACGGCAGAAGACCTATTAACGTTTAGCCAAAAAACGGATTGGCATTATTTTAAAGTTCACTGGAACGACACACGAGAAGCCTTTCAAGCTTTTCGTTTACTGGAAGAAGCCGGGCTTCAACTGCACCATATTCCTGATCAGCCCCAGTATGTCATTGACTTGCAAGGCGGGTTTGAGGCCTACATGATGCGCAAGAGCCTGAGTAACCGGAAGGATATTCGCAAAAAACTTAAGAAGGTCGAGCCCCTTCAACCGCGCCTGGAATTTTATGACCACGCTGACCAGCTCACGTCCTACTTTGAACAATTTTTTGCATATCACATTCAATATTGGGATAACAAAAGCGGTTATTCATTTTTCCATGACGAGACAGAGCGGGCCTTTATGCTGGATTGGGGTAGGGAACTGCTCCGCGAAGGCCGGCTGATCCTGGATGGCTATTTTTTGAATGACAAGCTGGTGAACCAGAATATGAGCATTATTGCCGACGATCGGACGATTTACACCTTTATGACGATTAATACCCCAGCTTACGCGGACTTGTACCCAGGGATTACCAGCCTTTACCACCGACTGATGCTTGCTGCGGAACGAGGATGCACCACCTATAAAATGGGGCCGGGCGATTATCCATACAAAATCCAGGCATCAAGTTATCAGGAGTCGTGTAAAACCCTTTATATCGCCAATCCCAAGTCCGTCATCGGCAAGCTCTATGTTGCAAAAGCAATTCGTGGCGCCACATCGCAAAACCAGGCAACAGCGCCATCGGAGCAGGCATAACCAAAAAGCGCCTTGCGGATATGCCAGATGCTTTGAATTTGTTTGATACGTTCCTGAGGCGTGTCCTTATTTAAGCCAAATGACCAAAGAGATCTGAGATTAAGCATTGCCGAGAAGTTCTCATAGGGTGTTGCCAATTGACGGTACTGCTTGGAGCTTGTCAAAGAACCGCTCTATCAGATTCCGGTTCTTGCAGAGATACTTGTCGTATTCGCTACTATTGATTCAACAAAGCGGCTAACGGCTTTAAGCCATGTCAATTATTACGAAAATTTCAACTGGGATGGCGAAAGTTTGCTGCATACCGGTGCTTCCCGTATAATGTAGCATCTCCATATATTGAATGTGAAAAGAAGGGCATTGCGATGCAAGAAAATGAGAGACTTCAGGGCAGTGGTGGAATGAACAGCGTCGTTATCGTTGGGAGAACAGGGCAAGACCCGGAGCTTAAATATTTCGAATCGGGAAGCGTCAAGGCATCCTTTTCCATGGCAGTCAACCGGGGCGGTTCCAAGGATAACCGTGAAACCGACTGGTTTAACATCGAAGTGTGGGGACGCACGGCTGAGGTGGTTGGCGAATACCTGAAGAAAGGTCGCGAAGTGGCTGTCAACGGACGCCTGAACGTTCGTAAGTGGAACGATGATGCGGGCAACGAGCGGGATTTCCTATCCGTTGTGGCAACCGATGTGAAATTCCTGGGCAGCAAGCGGGATAACGAAGGCGGCGGCAGCAGCTTTGCCTACAGCGGCAGCCAGGGCGGCGGGGAACGCGCACCGTTCTAGCTCCTTTCAGTTATTGTATGAGAAGTGAAGACCTTTTATGCAAATACCTGGTGAATCCATCGGCATCATCGCGGATGACCTGACCGGCGCATGCGATACGGCATTGCAGTTCTATCTGGAAGGGGCGGATACTCGCATCCTGTTGGATTATACGGCGGCCTCGCCTGCAGGCGGCAACCAAACCCTGCTGGTGGATACGGAATCTCGGCACTTGGAGCAGTTTGACGCCATTGCCTCGGTGCGCAAATCCGTCCATTTCCTGCGAGAAACAGCCAAGCTGGATCGCTTTTACAAGAAGATTGACTCGACCCTGCGAGGCCATGTCGCCCAGGAATGCCTGGCCATTCTGGATGAACTGCGCTGGAAAGCCGCGGTGATTGCGCCGGCTTATGCCGATGAAGGCCGCAGGACCGTGGGAGGCTATCAGATTGTGCGCGGGTTGCCGGTGGGTCAAACGGAAATTGCCCGTGATCCTCTTTTCCCGGTGCGGGAATCCCATATTCCAACCCTGTTGGGGCAAACAGCCGATCCAGCTATCGTAGGATATGTGCCGCTCTCCAAGGTGATGGATGGTGCCGGGCCCATCAAAATGGCTTTGCTAGAGCAGATTTCCGAAAATAAAAAGCTTATTGTTGTGGATGCCTGCTCCGATACGGATTTGGAGCAGTTGAGCCTGGCGATTAACAAGATGCCTTCGGACGTGAATGTGTTGCCCTGCGGTTCCGCAGGGTTGGCAAAGGCGCTGAGTCGCAAATGGATTCTGCATCGCGAGCGGGCGCCGCGGCCTCATATGGTTATCAACCGCTCCCCACTGCTCATGGTTATCGGCACGGCCAGCAAGGTCACACGGGATCAGGTGAATGCCTTGATGGACAACTTTAGCGATTATGCGCCGGATGAAACACTGCGGGTGTTTTACTTCACCCCGTTGCAAATCCTTGGCCTGGCCCCGGTGGATGAAGAAATCCAGGAGATCATCCAGGTTCTTAAAACCAACGCAACGGTAATTATTACCACGTCCCTTTCGGAGCATAACTACGAGAAAACGGTGGTAATGGCCGAAGAGCAAAACATTACGCCCACGCAGGCTTCCGCCAAGGCGGTGGAATTGCTTGCGCATGTGACGAATGAGGTCATGAATGTCGTCAATGCGAAGCTGTTGCTCTCCGGAGGGGATACGGCAAGCACGGTTTGCAAGAAAATCGGGGTTCGTTCCCTGCAAATTGTGGAGCAGGTAGATACCTCCATTCCGCTGATGATTGATCAGCAGGCTCGCTGGATTGTCACCAAGTCCGGGGGGTTTGGCAACTACCTCAGCTTGCTCACCATCTTCAGGAATCTGAAGGGCTTGGAATCCCAGGAAGAAGTCTTATATGACTAACGCGTGCCTCTGCCTCACACCCGGTGATCCCAGCGGGATTGGGTATGAAATCGCCGCCAAGTTTCTGGCCCGGCATCGGCATCGTTATCCACAAGCCCGTTTTCATCTGATTGGCTCGCTTTCTGCGCTTCAGGTAGAGGCAGAACGTTTGGACTTTAAACTTCCAAGGGATGAACGATTGATTATCACTAACATCCAGGCAGAACAGCCTGGGCAGGTTGCCTACGATGCGATCGAGCGCGCTGTTCAGCTTATTGTGCAGGGGCAAGCTGACGCACTGGTGACAGGCCCCATCTCCAAGCATAATCTACGCTTGGCCGGCATTTGGGCCTCCGGGCATACGGAGATTCTGGAAGAACTGGCCCACCGCTATTTTGGAGATGAAACGACCAAGGCGGAGATGCTGTTTGTTTACGGCAATTTTCGTCTGATGCTGCTGACCCGGCATATTCCACTGGCGGAAGTGCCGATTGCCCTGCATACTCCGCAAACCGAAATAGCGTTAAAGACCCTGGCGCATCATTTGAAATATGCTTTGGGTATCCTAAAACCGCGCATTGCAATGTTGGGAATGAACCCGCATGCCGGTGAAATCGGCGGACATGAGGAGTGCGAAATCCTGATGCCCCTGATGCACCGTCTTGCTTCTAAGGGTATCGCGCAATTTGAAGGCCCCTTTGCCGCGGATGGCTTCTTCCGGGGCTTTAATGCCCAACAGTGCCCTTATGATGCCGTGGTCGCCATTTATCATGACCAGGGTCTGATCCCCTTTAAGCTGATTGCCGGGTACCAGGCCGTCAATGTAACAATTGGACTGCCGTTTATTCGAACTTCCGTGAGCCATGGCACGGCGGAAGATATTGCAGGAAAGGGCACTGCCTCCGAAGAGAGCCTTTTGGCCGCCATTGACGAAGCGCAGCGCCTGGTTTCTCGAAAGGCACTACATAATCCTTCACTCACGCTTAGATAGTCTGCTTTTTAAAGCGTCTATGCGTTGCTTTTCTTCATTGCGCGCTCAATTTCGCGCTTTCCTTCGCGGGCTTTAATGCTATCCCGTTTGTCATGGAGCTTTTTACCCTTACAAAGCCCCAATTCAACCTTAATCCACGGCCCTTTAAAATAGAGATTCAGGGGAATAAGCGTCAAGCCCTGTTCCTTGGTTTTTCCTAACAGGCGCTGGATTTCCCGCTTGTTCATCAACAGCTTCCGCACGCGATCCTGCGCGTGGTTGTGAATGTTACCTTTCTCATAGGGCGTTATCTGGCTTCCGTAGAGAAAGACTTCCTCGTTTTCGATTCGTGCAAAACTATCTGCAATAGAAACCTTTCCTTGGCGGATAGACTTGATTTCGGTTCCCGTCAGGATAATACCCGCCTCAAAGCTTTCCAGCACGCTATACTCGTGAAAAGCGCGGCGGTTGGCGGCAACCGTCCGGTTCGGATGTCCTGCTTTTGCACTATTTTTAGTCTTGTTGGCCATCTCATTCCTATAGGGCAATCGATGTATGCTATTATCAAGAAAGCATTGAGGATTGTATTATAGCACGATGGCGAAGATCCGGAGCCTGGGCAACAAGGAATTGAAGCAGGTGTTGGCGCTGCTGGAGCGCTTTACCGGCGATGAGTTCAGCTATCCGGTTCTTGATCGCTTCAGGTCGCTTTATGTGCCTTTCCACAAAGTGAACAAGGTGCTGCCCCTTCATTTCAAGTTTCTTCCGGATATCTACGTCGCCACGGATGACAATACCGTTATGGGTCTGGTCTGGCTCAGTCGCGATGGGCATCGTAAAGATCGCTGGAAGATAGACCAGATGATAATCAACCCGGACTTTTACGCTGCCTATGATGTCGGCAAGCAGCTCGTTTATTACATTGTCAACAAGTTCGGCGCTATGGGCGTGGAAACCTTCTTGGCCTATGTCGATCCGCACTATACCGAGGGGTTTGCCCTTCTGAAGGATTGCGGGTTTCGGCATTGCACTAAAATCCATACCTACCAACTGGAAGGGATCCCGGAAACCATGAAGGGGAAAACCATCCTGATTCAGGGCCTTCGAGAGGCCAAGCCTGTTGATGGCCGCAAGTTGCAGGAATTGCATTCCGAAACCTTGGTGCCTGAAGTGCGCGTCAGCCTGAGAAAGTCTCCGCAGGACTTTTTCCCATCTTCCTGGGAAAGCTTTAAACGGCGTTGTCGAGGCGAATTCTTCAAGCGATGGGTGGTTGTTCCTTCCCGTCAGGATTACTTATACGGCAGCGTGTCCATTTCCACCTGGGATTACAAACACTTCAGCATTTCGGCCATGGTCAGTCCCGTGTGGGAGAGCGGCCTGGAAGACCTGCTGCTTTTTGCATTGCAGCAAGTGCAAAAAAGCGCCTCCAATCCTCGGATTACGATTGAAGTGTACGACTTCCACAAGGCCAAGGCCCAGGTGTTGGAGAGCTTAGGTTTTGAGCGTCTGGCCACGGCTGAAGTCCTGGTGAAAGACTATTGGATCCCGGTCAAGGATAAGGTTTTGCAAGCTAAAAACCCGGTTCTGCTCTTTGCCAGGGGTGGTCGCACCTCCCCGGCTTAAACAGGCAATTTTATCCTCTGCCTGGTTTTAGTTATCAAAGTCGTATTTATTGGATGTTGGATTATATAAAATGTCGAGCATTGTTCCTAAAGTGAATTGTGCCTTACCTATCCGTTTTGGTGGCATGTTGGCCCTTCAGAAAGCGCCCGATAATAACGGTGGAAGCTTTAACCTTTTTATATACAACCAAGAAGCCTGTGACGAATTGCCTGACCTGGCTCCGGATGAATTGATATTGCGTGATGAATCACGCCCTGGGGAGCCTCAGGATGTTCGGATCCGCAGTAGCTTGATTAAAAGGCTGGAGGCGTATGTGGTGGATCACTTTAACGAAGACCAGCTTCGTCTGGCGCTAAGATGGGTTGGGATGACGCTGAAAGGGCAGGCCGGACAACAATCTGCATTGCTGGATAAGATGATTGCAGCGGCAACGTTTGGCGACATCCAGGTTGAAAATCTACCATGGCAATCAGGCGCGAAGCAAATCTTTATCAAAATGCCTGAAAATAAGGATTGGGTTTGCTCCCTGATGTCCCATCTTAAAGCTTCACAGGCTCGTCGTCATGCGCCTGTAGCTCAGCATGAGCCTTTGGAACAACTCGTGTGATAAGGAGCAACAACCTGGCAAGAGCCTGCTTTACAGCGTGGCGATCTTTTCGTGGTGGATGTCGTAGTATTTGCCGTGTTCGACACGCGCATGGCTGAGATCAAAGCCCAGCTTTTCCATCGGGTGGGATGGACCTGCCTCATGCTGCATCAAGGTAATGGTTTTGACGTGGGGAATGCTGTACTCGATATAGTAATCGAAGTTATGAATCCACAACGGGCCGCCGTATAGGGAAGATAAAGGCTTGCCGTCACACTCGGTCACAATGCGGTAATTCATCAGATCCTGGCGGTTAATGACGTAGCTTAACCCGGTCATGGACTCCATGCGCACCCAGGGGTAAATCTGCGCATTGGCAAACAGGCTGAAGAGCGTCTGAAACGTGATGCCTTTCCAGTGGCCATAATAAGTCCAGCCGGCCTTGCTGGTAATACGCCGGTTCTCGTTAAAGGAGGGCATCGTGAAGAGCTGCTTCATGTCGATGGATTTAGGTAACTGACTTTCAATCTTGACCAGGAGGCTGTAATGACTCATCGGCTGCGTCGGCAGCGAATCGCGGAAGATGCTGGGCCATGGCCGTTCGGAGAAGGACTGGAGTTCTTTCTCTTTTTCCTCTCGGAGGTATAAACTTCTGAAAAGCGACATAATATTCCTTAGTGCGGTTTGTTCACGTACTTTTAACTATAATAGGATGAGACGTGATTGTGAAACTAGAACTTTTGTTTCCCGTACCAGTCATTTATCATAAATAAGACCCTTCGCATTCTCAAGTAGGAGCCCTGTAATGGACTTGTCAAACCGTTCTCCGTTTAAACCGGTATCTGTCGCAAAAATCGGCCTGGCAGCCCTGTCGATGGTGTTGATGTTCAACGCCGGTTTTTCCGAGGCCCAGACCAGCGGGCAGAAAATCAAGGTGACTTCACAGCGGCAGGTTTTTAAGCCCAAGGAAGGCCAAACCCAGTTTACAGGGGATGTAAACGTTCTGATGGAAGGCACCCAGATTAAGGGCCCCCAGGCGGATATTAAGCTGGATGACAAGGGTGAGGCCGAAAACGCGGTCTTTAAAAACCGCCCGACGATGACCCGCACCAGCGGGGATAACAAACACACCGTCCAGGCTGAAACGCTGGATATGGAACTGAAATCCGGCAATATGACCGCAACCGGGAAGGTTGTGACCAATATTACCGGTAGCAAAGACGGGAGCGTCACCATCAAGTCGGATTCCCAGATATTTGATGACAAGAAGAACATTATGCGGGCCATTGGCAATGTCACCATCACCAAGGACGACATCGTGGGCAGTAGCCCCGAGGCCATTATCTTTATGAAGCCGGATGACACGGCGGATAAGGTGCTGTTTATTAACGGTGCCCACCTGGTGCAGGGAGACAGCGAAATGCATGGCCAGACCATTACCGTGAAGGTGGATACCGAAGATATCTATGCGGAGAAAAATACCGAAAGCATATTCTACGAAGTGGATAAAAACGGCAACCGCAATAAAACCCGTGTCCTTGCCCACTTGCAGGAAATGGACAATAAGACCGGCACCCTTATTGCCAACGGCAACGCCGTAATTTACTATGCCGATTACATTGCCAAGGGCCCTAAAGCCACGTTTTACAAAAAGAGTGAGAAGCTCGACAAGATTGTTTTAACCGGCCGCGCCCAAGTCGAGGATCCCGATCGTCGGGTAACAGGGGATATCGTTACGATTACCATGGATCCCCGGCAGTTTAATGCGCAAGGCAATGTAACCACCTTTATCAAGGCGAAAAACGAGAATGCCCAGACGGCCAAGAAGCCGGGTAATACTTCAGCCCAGCCCGTGGCCACGGCCACCCCTGATGATAATCCGCCCAGCGCGTATGATCAGGAACAAATCATAGAAGATGCGACGGGCGGGAGCGGCAATCCTTTATGACACTCACTGTAAAAGGGCTGCATAAGCATTATGGCGGCCGTCCCGTGGTTAAGGATGTCTCCTTTACCGTTAATCCTGGCGAGGTGGTTGGCTTACTAGGGCCAAACGGCGCAGGAAAGACAACCTCGTTCTATGCCGTCGTCGGGATTATTCGGCCGGATCAGGGGCAGATCAGCATCCTGGATGAGGATGTCTCCAGGCTAAGCATTCACCAGCGGGCACGGGCCGGGATGGGCTACCTTCCGCAGGAAACCTCCGTGTTTCGTCGGTTAACGGTGGAAGAAAACCTGAAACTGGTCCAGGAATTCCAGGAAGGCCCTG
This sequence comes from uncultured cyanobacterium, assembly GCA_937922745.1. GTDB lineage: Bacteria > Cyanobacteriota > Vampirovibrionia > Vampirovibrionales > JAGQHJ01 > CALAJO01. The sequence goes on along the minus strand of CALAJO010000025.1, from coordinate 7,409 downwards.
CCGATGTGAAGCAGGAGCAATTGGAAATGCTGCTGGAAGAGTTTGGAATCGCCAGACACCGCAAATCCATGGCAATCCAGCTTTCCGGTGGGGAGCGCCGGCGTGTGGAAATTGCACGCGCCATTGCCGCCAATCCCAAGTATCTGCTGCTGGATGAGCCCTTTACCGGGATTGATCCCCTGGCGATACAAGACATCCAGAAACTCATCGAACAGTTGAAGCAGCGCGGCCTCGGCGTCCTTCTAACCGACCATAACCCGAAAGCCACGCTGAACATTGTGGATAGGGCTTATATTATTCACGATGGCCGGATTATCTTCTCCGGAACGGCGGCCGAAGTGGCCGACAATGACCTTGTCCGTCAATATTATCTGGGGAACGACTTCCGACTGTGATCACCATTCTCGATCGTTACCTGCTCCTGCGTTTAGGCAAAATCGCGTTTTTTACGGTCCTGGTTTTTACCCTGTGCTGGTTGGCGCCTGAGATCCTGTCGAATGCCATCCAGGGCGTTTCCGACAAGAAGTTCACCATGGACGAAGGCTTTGCCTACCTGCTCTATCACCTGCCTGAAGTGTTGAGTTACTGCCTCCCCATTTCGATGCTGTTTGCCAGCGTCTTCCTGTTTCGGCAAATTAGCCTTAACGGAGAGCTGATTACGGTATTGGCCAGCGGCGTTTCCTTTCGCCGGGTAATGATCCCGATTGGGGTTTTCGGGGCTTTTGTTTCGGTTCTGTTCTTTATAAACCAGGAAGTGTTTTCCCCCTGGGCCGCATATGAATTGCGCCAATTGAACAATCGAACCCAATTTGATGAAAAGCGCATCGTGAACCCCCAGGTCACCTTTGTGGAAAAAGACGGGCAAGGCACCATCAAGAAGTTTTTGGTTATTTCTCCTACGGCCCGGGGGCGCCAGGACAAGTTTATCTTTCTTTTTTATACCGGCAAAGCAGGTAAGATGCGCATTAGCCGAATCGTGACCGCCAAGGACGGGAACTGGAACTGGGATGCCGGGGCTTGGCAACTGCGGCGCGGCGTTGAATATCAGTTGGACGCCAAGGGGATTTATGAGCAGGTTGCTTCATTCAGGGCCAAGGCATACGAAACCAGTTTTATTCCCTATGCCCTGTTGTCTTTCCCTACCGGGCACCCGGACGAATTTAGCGTCAGGCAGTTGCGACAATATGTTGCACTGCTGAAAAGCGGCGGACAGACGGAAGACGCCAAGTTTTACGAAGTGCGATTGTTCCAGCGCTTTTTTATGCCGATTGTCCCGGTTATTTTCGCCCTGCTGGGAACAGGCATCGGCTTGGAGCGTACACGGGCGCGCCGTAACCTGGGCCTGACCTACAGCGCCGTGCTATTGCTGCTTTATAACATTTTGGTGCCGGTGTTCACCACCTTTGGCAGTATCGGGATGCTTCCGGCAGTTTTAGCCGCCCTGCTGCCAGTATTGTTTGCAGTGGGCGCAGGTATCCTGATTGTCAGAATTCGCAGATCTGAAGGATAGCAAGCAGCCCTGCTCCCGGTAGAATAGAAAGATAACGCGGTTCCGAAGGAAACCCTTGTGGATCCCAAGCGCAATTATTATGAGATTTTAGAGGTGGCCGCCTCGGCAGACGCCGATCAGATCAAGGCCTCCTATCGACGCCTGGCCCGCAAATACCACCCCGATATCAATCCGGATAATCCCCAGGCCGAAGCCCTTTTCAAACAGATTGGCGAAGCCTATGCAGTGTTATCCGACCGCGAAAAGCGCCAGCAGTATGATATTTCGTTAGGTGTGTTAAAGAATAGGCAGGCCGAAGCTTCCAAGCCGGAACCCAAGAAGCGTCCTAAAACAGAGAGCCCGCCACCGGCCCGCAAACCTGAACCCAAGGCTGCCAGGAATAAATCGCCCCAAACTTCTGAAAGTCCAGGAGAAAAGGATTCCACGCCAGCGGGCTTTAAGGAGATGTTTGACGCCCTGTTTCGCAAGGAGAAGCCTGCTGCGGATAATACCGCCAAGGAAAAAACGACCAGGCCCGATGCCAGGGCCTCGACGTCCAAATCAGCCCGTGGGGAGGACATTCACATCGATATGGTGATTACGCGTGAAGAAGCCGGTAACGGGACGGTCAAGACGGTGAATGTCCAGCATACCGAAGTCTGTAAACGCTGCTCGGCCACCGGCCGCCTGAACGGGGTTGCTTGCCCGGTCTGTCATGGGGAAAAGCAGCTCATCACCCTTCGTAAGATTGATGTTCGTGTTCCGGCCGGGATTAAGGCCGGCTCCAAGATTCGTGTGGCCAAAGAAGGGGGGCGCGGCAAGGGCGGCGGTGAGCCCGGCGATCTCTTTCTCAACGTTAAGCTGGCGGAGGATCAAGCCTTAAAGATAGATGGCCTCACCGTAACCTGCGACCTCCCCATTACCGTTACCGAGGCGGTGCTTGGCGCGGAAGTGGATGTGCCCACGTTGCACGGCAAGGTCAAAATGACGATTCCGCCGCAGACCAGTTCCGGGAAAGTGTTTAAATTAAAAGGGCAAGGCGTCACCCTGAACGGTGCAACGGGTGACCAATACGTCACCGTGCAGATTATTGCTCCGGGCAAACTCTCACCGAGGGAACGCGCCTTATACGAAGAGCTTGCCCAGCTTTGCAAAGATAACCCGAGAAAATAGATCGATCTCAGGCAATTTCGAAGCGGGCTCCGGTTTTACTTCAACACGAGTGAACTGTGAGGTTAAATGATGAGAGCGCTTTTTAATCCGGTAATGGGAGTGTCTACCAGAAGAGGCCCTATGGGGCAGCCACAGGCAATTCATCAATCCCGCTTTGCCGCAGCCCCAAAACCAAACCCTGAAAAAACAGCAAGCCCTGTCCGCTTTGCTGAATGAAGTGTCTGGCATTCCAACAGGCATATTGGTTGATGATGCCTATGAGCCGAGTTTAATCCAAACACTCTCCGATTTGGGAAGGGATAAACTAACAACGATGATTGTACAAAAGATGCGAGATCCTAATGCCACGCATTTCTACCAGGTTTCCAGACTGCTATTCGCGTTGTCTGACACACTGCCTGAAACGGAAAGACCCGGCCCTGCATTTACACAACGCGCCATTGGGATGGAACAGTATCTTAAAGCCAATCAACTGCCCCTGGCTGAAAATGCATTGCGGCGAGCATGTGAAATGGTTGGAATAACGCTTGAGTTTTAATTTGCAGAGTACCGAAGTAATAGAAGTTATAGCCAGTAGGAGTCGAAAATGTTTAGAATCCAGCCGATGATGCCCATGAAGCAGTATGCCATGCAAGCCAAGGCTCCCGTGCGAATGGGCAATGTTATTGATGACGATGATGAGCTAAGCTCATTTGATAGACGCGAAGCTGCTATGGAAAGTATATTAACTCGCTTAAGAGTCGAACTTTCTGGCGCTCCTTCTGAAGAGGTACATTTCAAAAGCGAACTGAGCAAAATGTCAGTGGATGAAATACGCGTTCTTATTGCGGCTCAAATGAAGGTGGATGAATTCCCTGATTTTTATGAAGTTGCGGTTTTACTGGAATTGGGGCAGCCAAAATTAAAACCTGATATGCCGTCAGATCAGGTTGAGAAGCTAAAGCGGCTTTGTAATAAAGTTTACGCTGCTGATGATAACCTCCGTGTTCAATTTCCCGCAACCCGCTCGGCATTGCAGATGGTGGGCTTGCCGGAGTTGGCGGATATACTTCCAAAACGTACACCTAGACGTCCAAGCGCAAAATAGTCGTCGATTTCCTCTTATCTTTTATCTTCTGCCAAGTCCTCTTTCCTGCCCTCTCGCAATTTGAGAGAGGGTTTGGTTTTTATTGGCACATCTTACGCACAGGGGGTAACGAATGATGACTTTTAATCCCGTTAATAGTCTATTTAAGCCAAATAAACAAGTTACTCCACTTCACAGTACTCGCTTTTCAGGTGATACGCGTGTTAAGGAAAGGGAGAACTTGGTTAAGCGGAGCCTTATCCGGGATCTGGGTGGTATTGTGCAGGACGACGCAACCCTGAATGCAGACTTAACAAGGGTGTTATCGACCAAGACGCCCTTGGATATTTTGACAATGGTTATTGGGAAGTACCGCGCTGGAAATATCGAAACCTTGGATCAGGCTGCAGCCTTGTTGGAATGCGGCGCAGATTATCTTGTGAGCGGTTTCAAGTTGATAGAAGGTGAAGCGGTTATTATCAAAAATTCACACCGAATATTTTATACGGATGATTTCGCTCTAAAGCAGGAAATGGTGCGAAGACGAATTGCCATCATCAAAAAGGATTGGCATTGGGGCAAATCATGAATGCCCGCGCGGTAAAATTCGGGAGGATAAGCCCCATCTTCGGCGAGGGGAAACAGCTGCTTGATGAAGGGTAAACCCCACTATCCGGCGTTTGAGCCGGTTATGTAAAGGTCGCTTTTCCAATTCTTCTTCGCTGAGGGTTTGAACCAGGGAAATGTCAGTCTCCAGAGGAGCTGGGATGCTGACGGTTTGCACGGTCGTCAATTCATGAGGCTCGGTTTCCGCAAGGACTTCCGATTCGGTGAACACCGGCAATTCATCTTGAGTTTCCGATTCCGCAATCCCTTCGGCATCCGCACTCAGCATCAGGAGCGAGGCCAGGTAACGAACCTCCTCCACGGTTTTAAGCTGGTGCGCGTAGACATCCATCTTTTCCACGTCCCCGATGGCCTTGTACAGCTGCATCAAGTCCCGAAGGCTGCCGGCCGTTTGGGGATGATGCAGACCCAGCGCCGCTTCCCGAATCTGGAAAGCCTGCTCGTAAAAGCCCGCAGCTTCAGTTGGACGGCCCAGTTCGTAGGCAATGTCACCCAATAACGTCATGCCATCGGCAATGGCTGGGTGATTGGGATCAAGGCATTGTTGGAAAAGCGCCAGGGATTCCCGTGCCACGGCATCCGCTTTCGCTGTTTTACCCTGGGCCAGATAAAGACGGGCCAGGTTGCCAAAGCTCTCCGCGACATAAGGGTGATCCCCTCCCAACGCGGTTTCTCGAATGGACATGGCGCGTCGCAACAGCGGCTCGGCCTCCACGAAATTAAGTAGGCGTGTATAAGCCAAGCCCAGCAAGTTCAAGGATTCCGCCATCCGCAAGTCATTAGAGCCAAAGCCGGATGCCATTTCGACAGCTTGCTGGAAAAACGTTTCAGCCGCCTGCCATTCGCCACGCTCCATCTGGCCCAGCCCGGTATCTACAAGGGCTTGCCACTGGGCTTCCACCTCCTGCACAGATTCCACATAGGAAGATGACATACGGCCTTGTCTTATCCTTTCCACACTGTAAGCGCTCTATCTTATTATTCTACTTGATTTTTTGGTTGGGATACGCTTCGGCCAGCTTTAGACTTCCAGATGCGAAGTAAAAGGCTTGCCTGGTTGGCTGATAGCTTTTAGATATAGATGAGGTTTATAATATGTAATACTTCGTTGCACACAGCCTTTATATAGGCTAGAATTGACTTTTCTTCAAATTTTGAACAAATTTGAAACAAGCCATTGGATATCTTCGATGTCAGTACCAAACCCGATACAATACGACATTCCCATCCGGGCATTTAGCCAGGATGATGCCTCCAGCGTGGAGTTTGTCGTTCTATCCGTATTGCAGGAGTGGGGCTTCCTACCCTCGGCGAAGGATCAGCAGGAACTGGAGGCCATGCAGTCCCACAACCCGTTTGATGCCTTCTTCGTGGCGGAAGACCCGGACTTGGGCGTGGTGGGCTGTGCCGGGATTGTGCGGGTGGATGACCAGACCTGCGAACTGCGTAAAATTTATTTGCTTAAACGTTTCAGGGGTAAGGCCATCGGGAAGTTGCTGCTGGATACCTGCGTCGCCGAAGCCATTCAACGCGGATACCGCCGGATGAAGCTTCAGGTCAATTCCCGGATTACCTATACCGCCCCATTTTATTTGCGAAACGGCTTTGTCCACGCTGCCGACGAAATGCCAAACAATAACTCGGCCGATCAGGTGTACTATAAACCGTTATTGCATTAAGCCGCTTTTTTATTTCACCTTTTCAAGGGCAATCTGGCGCACTTCCGGGTAAGTGGAATACTGGGTCAGCGGGACAACCTTCTTTTCCAGTGCCGGGGTTTCCGCCAGGACTTCAATAATATCCATCTGGGCATCTTTATCCGCCTGCTGGAAGAACTGCTTGATTGCCTGCCTGGAATCCGGCACATCCAACTGAACCAGCAGTTTTAAAATGCTTTTGCTCACAAACTGATCCTTGCTCGTCAACGCCGGGGCGATCTGCTCAATCATCCCCTCCCGAGTCAATGCTTCTGCTTCGGCCCCTTTTTCCATAAGGCTTCGGGCCGCTTTACGGCGTGCTAGCTGGTAAGGCGAGTTTAATGCGGAAATCAGTCCCATCAAGGCCTCGGGAGAATTGGCCTGGCTGTAACGATGGATTGTCTGCAACTGTTCGACAATGCTGGTGGAGTGAACCCAACTGAGCATCGAAAACCCATGCTCCTGTGGGGCGGAAGTCAAGGCGGAGGCGGTTGTTTCTGCATAGCAAAGCGCCGGAACACCCAGGAGTGAAATCAATACCGCTAAAGCCAACCCTTTTCGCATGGTGATTCTCTTCATCCTACTTGCATAGCTAACAATAACAGACGTGATTCAGATCATCAAGTTTCATTCAGAGGAGATTGTAATGATTTTTGGATTATTGCCAGGGATAGCAGATCATGGAGTCATCGCTGTGTTGGCACGCCTCCGCATGTCCTTGTAAACAAATCACCCCGGCAAAGCGGTTGATTTAAGAATAGGGCATTGTAAATTTTGGAAAATTCCCAAGCTCATGAGGCAAATTCGTCTTCTGGTTTGTTTTATATGACTCAGTGAAAAAAATGAAGGGGAATTTTGATATGTTGATCCAATCCGCAGGCACTTCTGCAAAATCTTCGTTACGGCAGCCAACCCGGGCCGTGAGCCCTCGCTCCGTACATTTCAAGGGCAGCAGTAAGGAAGAAGCGCTGCAACAACTACAGGAACGGCTCAAAAAAGAAGAGCAGCCTCTTTATTATGTAATAAATGAAAATGGCAATATTGTTGCTTTTAACGGCCACGTCCCGCAACTCTCAATTCCATCAGAAGGGAACTTTCAGGACTGGACATTTATCTTCAACCAGCCTACCCCGGAACCGCGCCTGATAGACGCCATAGTCAATTCTGCCAGGGATATGGGAATTGGGCAGGTTATCGTCGTTACGCCAGAGAATACGTTAGAACTCATCCGGTAATTTTCTGATAAGATGCTGTGGTTGTGATTGAGAGTTGGAGGCGAATAGGGATGGGTTGGAAGAATTTATCAGACACAGAGTGGGCGTTAATCGAGCCTCATCTTCCCAAACAAAAGCGAGGA
>CALAJO010000024.1 GCA_937922745.1 uncultured cyanobacterium | reverse complement strand
CGCTTTTTATTTCGCGCGCTGATGCCTTCTTTGGATGCCCTGATGTGTGTGAGCCAATCGGAACAGGAGAGGCTGGTTGAGGAAGGGTTTCTGCCGGACACCGCGCCCGCCGAAGTGGTTTATAACGGGCTCCCCATCGCGCAGATTATCGAGCGGGCCGAGGCCGTGGATCGGCGGAAATTAAGGCGCGCCATAGGCATCCCGGCAGACGCCGTGTGTCTCTCGTTTATCAACCGGATTGATAAATTCAAGAACCCCATGGATTTTATCCGGCTGGCGAACCGACTCTCGGGCTTGCCCGGGCTGCCGCCGATGCGTTTCCTCATTGCGGGAAGCGGACACCTGGAGAAGGATGTCTTAAAAGCCATCCAGCAAAGCCCGTATCGATACCGCTTCCACTATGTCGGCCACCGCACGGACGTGATCGACCTGCTGGCCATTACGGATCTGGCGGTTTGCCTCCCTAAAATGGAAGGCTTTGGCCTCTCCGTGCTGGAAGCCATGGCCAGCGGCACGCCGTGCCTTTGTTATGGCACCGGGGGCATTGCCGAAATCATGGATCTGGATGCGGCGGAATGCCTGATGGCCCCGCCGGGAGACTTTGACACGCTGACCCAAAAGGCGATTGGCTTTTTGATGCTCCCCAGGCCGGAACAAAACGCGATTGCCCGGCAGTTGCAAGCGCGGGCCTGGGATTTCGATATTTCCGTTTTAACAGAACAATTGGAGGGGGTCTATGCCCGCACTCTTGCAAAATACGGCAAACATGTCGGCGCAAACCCGTTATCCGCTGATATCGGTTATACTGCCGGTTTACCAGGGTGAAGCGACGGTGATGAAGGCCGTCCGATCGGTTCTGCGGCAGAGCTACCCGCACCTGGAACTGATTATTGTGGATGACGGCTCAACCGACGACACCTTAAGCCTGCTGGGGCGGATAACGGATAAGCGGGTGCAATTGTACACTCAGGAAAACCAGGGCGCGGCGACCGCACGCAATACCGCGCTGCAATACGCCAAGGGCACGTACATCGCGTTTATCGACTCGGATGACGTGTGGTTCCCGGATAAGCTGAAACACGAGATCGCCGTGGTTCGGAAGGTGAATGTCCCGGTATGCCTGGTTTACAGTTGGTATTACGCCGTGGATGAAGCCAACCGGCTCATCAACCTGTCCCCGCCACACCGTATGCGCGGCAACATCTTTAACGACGTGATGCGGAAGGAAAGCGTCCTATTGCCCAGCACAACCCTGTTTCACCGGCAGGTGTTCGAGAAGCTCGGCGGTTTTCCGACCCACCGCTTCCACGAGGACCGAACATTCTCCATCATGGCGAGCAAATATTTCCCCGCTTATCCCACCCAAAAGCGTCTGGTCATCTACCGGCAATCTCTCAGCGGGAAATGCCGCCGCGTGCTGAAGGACTACCAGCAGGCCGTGGATGCGGAATACTCCATTATCAACGCGCTCCGGGACCTGCTCTCCGTCAACGAGCTGCGGGAGCTGGTGGACCTGGAAACACGCAACCTGTTTTATCGGTTCCTTATGTATAACTTTGTCGATTCGGCGCGGCGGATTTACCGCCAGGTGAACCCTCACACGCTAGGGAGCGGCAAGAAAGCAGTGCTGGCCCAGGCCAGCATCAGCAGCGGGGTGAACATGCTCTATTATGCCCGGCTGACCGTGCAGTTCTCAATCCGTTACCTGCTGTCGCCTTGGTGGCGCGTTAAATCCAGGTCCCTTTTGCAACCAGACAGGATGAACCCCCATGTACGTCTTTAACTTCCATTGCGTCGAGCCGGAATTAACCCGGCCCCGGCGAAAGAACATCACGATAACCACCCAGGGTCTGCGCCGCTTTATCCAGGTGCTTCGCTGGATAGGGCTGGAGCCGGTGTCGATCACCGATGTGATCATCGCCGGCGGGGCGGAGCATTTGCCGGCGTCTGCCGCACTACTCACGTTTGACGATGGGTATGAGAATTTCTATCGGCATGCCGCGCCGGTTCTGCTTGAAATGAACTGCCCGGCCACGGTGTTTGTTTTGCCGGGCCGGTTTGGCGGCACGAACGAATGGGACTTTGCCGATCTGCCGGAACACCGGCGGGATCGCCTGATGACCCTGGCACAGATGCGGGAGTTGGGGGAAACCGGCCTCGTCACGCTCGGCAGCCATGGGCTGTATCATCGCCATTTGCCGCATATTACCGAGGAAGAGCTGGAAAGCGAACTCCATCTTTCCCACCAAATCTTGTCGAGGGAGATCCCGGAAGGGTATGTGCCGGTCTTTGCCTACCCCTGGGGGGAGTATTCGGATTCGGTGCTGGTGCGGATGATGTCCTCACCTTACCTGTACGCCTTTACCACGCAAAAAGGCCCTTGGTTCGGCAGTGAAAACCCCTATGCCATCCGGCGTTACCCTACCTGCTTCGAGGATGCCAACCCCATGTTCCTGCTGGCCAGGCTGATGCGCAACGGCATTGGCCGGTTCCGGCTCCACCGCCCGGCGGCTGCGCTCCGGGTTTAATTACCGGATGCGCCGTATTTTCAGGGCTTTTCCTTCCAGCGGACTGATGCCCAAGGCCTGGCTGGCGTCGCCGAGGTTTATCGCCAGCTCCACAAACCGGGTACGCGGGATGGGGCTGTAGGAGCTTCCCAGGTAGACGAGAAACCGGTTTTTAGGCACCTGCCCGAAATATTTCTTGAACGGCACCTCAATGGGCTTGCCCTTGCCATCGGCGGACTGGATCTCGAATACGGCGTTCTGGCGGTACAATGCGTCCATCTGGGCGTGGGAGAGCGTCAGGTTGGTTTTGATATTACCAAACGTGTTATCCCGAAACGCCCGGAACGTCACCGGCCTGGCCTGCTTCTCCAGCGGCATCGTCTGGATGCTGTTGGCAAAGTCGTTAAACACAATCTTCACCTTCCCCCGCCGGGAAACGTCCTCGAAATAGTGCGGGTCGATGCCGCCGGCGACGGAGCCCGCCACCACGGCAAACACGTCACGGGCATGGTAGGTTTCCGGAATCACGTAGTTCTTGTCAATCTGGTGCAGGCGAAGCTGCTCCAACCGCTGGACCTGCCCCAGGTCAATCGGCAGCAGCTCGTACTTTTCCTTCTTCGTCTTCTGCTTGTTCGCCTCGTCGATGGATTTGATGAGCAAGCCCAGCGACCCGTTATTGGGGCCGATATGGATCCCGTGGTCTTCCGTAATCAGGATGCTGCGGTCGTGCTGCTGCGCCGTCAGGATCACCTCGTCGCCGTTCCCCACACCGGGGTCGGCCACGTGGATAAAGATATCCTTGTTGGCCTGGCGCGCCACCCGTAACAGCGAGAAGGACGCATAGTCGATATTGCCGGGCGGAACGTCCGCAACGGAGTTAATCTGCTGAAAACTGCCGTATCGCAACAGGTGCGCCATCCTGCGGAAAAACGTATGGACATGCCGGCCCAAGTTCAGCACAAAATTAACCGCCTTGCCGAAGAAGCCCGCTTCCTTGTCCTCGCCGGCCCATTCCATCGTATCGATGTTACGGTTAATGAGCTTTCGGTTGGTTTTAACAAACTGCAACACCTTGCGCAGGTTCTGTATCATCTCCGCGTTGGAGGTGCCGTCGTTAAAGTCCGTTGCCACGTAGATGGCGTTATAAATCCCGTCATACGGCACATAGCTGAATTGCGGCCCGGAAAATCGGACGCTGTCCTGGGTTGGAGCCAGTCTCATAAAATGTGCAACCGGTGCCGAAAAATGGCTTCGTTCGTTCATTTTTGAAAGATTATTGCCGAGAAACGGTCGGGTCGATAGCGCGGTAATCATAAAAAGGACACTCCTTGCAAAAAATCCAATAAGCAAAACGCCTGTCCGTTACGTGGGACAGGCGTTTTGGAAGTTTATAACAGCGGTTAAACCAAATTACTTCTCAAACGTAGTGGCTTCTCTCCCACGCATTCGAATGGCGGCGCTGCACATCATCATCACGGAAAATGCAATCATCAAGGTAATCTGGATCATATCGAAAATCAGCATGGTCGAGGGGAAAGTCATCTTACTTCAAGCGACCTTCACCTTAACTTGAATATATCGCCTTGTCAATCGCTTATATGTCCGCCAGGGATCAGGCGCGGAATATACCGCAGACCTCATCAAACGTAGGAAGTTCCTTGCCGGGAACAAAGGGGCGATGCTCCAGATGCCGATCGATATAGCCTCCGCCCAGCAGTTCGGTGTCGCTTTCATCATAAAAGGCGGCAATCTGCCCCGGTGTCACGGCCGACATGGGCTCATCAAACGTTACCCGCACCTCAGAACCGGATTGTTCGCAGAGTGCCATGGCCGGCGGCGTATTATAACGAATCTTCACCATCGATCGGAACGTATCCGTCACGGGCGCATTAATCCAACTGACATCCTTGGCGGTAAACGTCACTTGCTGAAGATGATGCGGATCGCCGACATAGACCGTGTTACTCTGCGGGTCAATTTTCACGACATAAACCGGGCGCCCGGCGGCGACGCCGATACCCTTGCGCTGCCCCAGCGTAAACAGGTAGTAGCCGTTATGCTCGCCT
>CALAJO010000023.1 GCA_937922745.1 uncultured cyanobacterium | reverse complement strand
CGAACGGACGTTTGCCTGGATGGGAAAATTTAGAAAATTGGAAATCCGCTATGAACGATATGCCAAGTTCTATGAAGCCTTTTGGCAACTCGCTTCTGCCGTTCTGATTCTGAAGAGAATTACCGGATGAGTTCTAATAATATCTTGCCGTTGTGCTACTTTCGCGTTAAAAACCTGCTTCCCCGCAAAGCGTGCCTCTACTTTCGAAATGGGAAATGACATAATAAGGGCTCCTTACAAAATTCTATAGCATCACTAAAACGCCTGAATCAAAAAAATTGCTACGGGCAACTTTTTTGAGGGGCTTGTTTTCATGCTATAGAAGATAATAGGGGTATAAGGGCGAGTTTTACGTGGGAATCCAATGGCAACCCAATACTGCTCCACGGGCATACACTATGATGCCGATGCAGGGCATGCCTGCAAACCTGCCCGCCCAGCAGCAACCCATTGCGCAATCCTGCTTTAATAACTGGGGCTTTATGAATGCATGGCGCAAGCCCCCCATGCTGACCTCCTTTTTTTATCAGCCCAGCATTTATCCCTATCCTATTTACATGTACACCTTAAGCAACGGGCACCGCGTGGTGATTGAGCAACGTCCCACGGATGTGATTAGCCTTAGGACGTTTATCAATACGGGCTCCGTGGTGGAGGACGCTTTAAAGCCAAGCCGCTTGTATGGCAATGCTGGTTTTCCCTCCGGCATTGCACACTTGGATGAGCATTGCCACTTCCTGACCACCCAAAACTTCCCGAAGAAAAACAGCTGGCCGGAGTTTGTAGAGAACTTAGGTGTTAACTACAATGCTTCCACCGATCACGAGGTCATCCAGCACGAGTTGGCCTTTAACCGGGAAGACCTGCCGACAATGCTTGCCATGCACGCCGAGTCCGTGCTTCGCCCGCTGTACAAACCCACGGATATTTCTCAGGAAAAAACAAACGTCCTCAATGAGATGTCCATGCGGATGGCCCCGCCGGAAGCCAAAGTGTACGACAAAACCATGGAATTGATGTTCGACCGCCCCGGCTTCCAAACTTTGGGGAAGCGGGAAGACGTGAAGGGGACAACCGTTGAGGACTTGCAGCGTTTCCACCAGACTTTTTATACACCCACGAACATGGTCACGGTCGTTTCCGGTCGGGTGGATCCCAATTGGGTGCTGGGCCAGATTGACCGGGAATTTGGAAGCAACCCGCCCCGTTATGGCGTGCAAACAAACAATGCTTTGCAAATATCGCTGCGCCCGGGAGAAATTAGAAGCGCGACGATTCGGGATCCGCAATTATCGTATAGCGTCATTAACCTGGCCTTTCCGGCGCCCTCCAAAGCCAACCTGAGAGAGCGCATTGCAATGGAATTTCTGGGGATTATGATTGGCGATGGTCCTTACTCCCTACTGGAAGTTGAAATCAAGGACAAGCGCCGCCTGGCGACCTCCATGAGCGTATCCTACAATCCGCTGAAGGCGGCCGGCACATTTGAGGTTGGAATGGAAACCGCACCTGGCCAGGAGCAGGCTGCTTTGCAGGAGACCGTGAATGCTTTGGCCAGCTTGCCTGCAAGAGTTTCGCAGATGGCGTATTATCCGCAGCAGTTTACGGAAGTTCGAGACAAGCTCATCCATAAGTTCAAGCGGGATCTGAACGATGTGGAATCCTCCACGTTTATCCTGGGGGATGAGTCCCTGACGCAGAGCTTGCCTTACTACCTCAACTACCTGCAACTGGTCAACAGCATTACGCCACAGGACTTGATGACAGTGGCGCAAAAGTACTTTAATCCCAACACGTATGCGGTGGTGTTTGGTGTTCCTGGTGGTAACGCCAATCCGGCAGAAAACGCTGTGCAACAAAAAACGGAGCCCGCCTCCGACCCCAACCCGGCAACCACGACGGGAGGGCCGCGATGAGCATGATCCCGCCGCAATATTATAGCTATGCGTGGCCTCCCGCTAATACAGCTGCGGCTATGCCACAAAACAATTATAACCAAACGAACCCAATTCAACCGGCCACGGCCACGGAAATTGGCCCACCCCAAGGGACGAAAGTTATCAACGGTGCGGCCGCCTTCTTCCAACAAGTGCCGACCCAGCAGTTGAGCCATGTGTCCATCTTCCTGCCAATTAGTTCCGCGCTAAACGGCATTCGCGAGATGATTCCCAGCATTCTCCTTCGCGGATCCGAAGCGACCAAAACCTTGTTGGAGCAGTGCAGCGCCCGCGGCATCGAAGTTTCACCAGACATCGCGGGCGACAAACTCCAGCTCAGCGTCTCCGGCCCGGCAGGCCAGGAGGAGGAGCTGGTGAAAGTGGCCATGCACTTCCTTACCCGGCCCAGCGTGGATATGCAGAACTTCAATTACATCAAGGATCTGATGATTAAAAATATCCAGAACCTCCAGTCCGACCCGGATGTCCCCTTGGGTGAAGCGGTTATGAAAAACCTCTACGGCAAGGATCACCCTTATGCCAAGGGCTCCCAGGAGATGATGGAGGCCTTAAGCCAGTTGACTCCGCAAGCGGTGATGGCATTGCACCAGCAGGCGCTTCAGTTCCCGGAGCAAACGCGGCTTATCATGCTTTCCCCGCAGCCAGTGGAAAAGCAGAAGGCACTGCTGGATCAGGGGATTCAGCAGTACAGTTGGTTTGCTAGCCCCTATCGGTCGGCTCCGCTGCCGGAAACCCCGCCCACAATAGCTGCCCGTGGCAGTAAAGGGCCTTTGCTTGTTCCGAATGAAACGCTGGAGCAAGCCCATATTTTCACGGCCTGGCGGGCCCCGGTCATTGGCGATCCGGACTATCCGGCGTTCTGCGTAATGCGGGAACTGTTGGAAGGTTCATCCGGGCGATTCTTTAAGATTATGAGAACCGAGCGCGGCCTGGTCTACGGCACCAGCGAATCCTATACCGGCAGCCAAAAGCAGGGGGCGGATTATTGTATGGGCGCCCAAGTGGATTACGAGAACATTGATATTGCCCTCAAGTCCATCCAGGATGTTGTGCAGTCCATTGTTAATGCGCCGCCCTCCCCAGCCGAGCTGATGACCGCCAAGAAAAAGTTCAAGCTGGGAATGAACAGCATCTTGCAAAGCACGGATGGGATTGCGGCTTTAAGCATGCCGTGGCTCAAGATGGACTTGCCTCCGCAGCATCCCAGCCACTTTATTGCACAGATAGAGCGTATAACGCCTGCGGACATTCAGCGCGTCGCCAACCGTATTTTTAATCCGTCCTATGGGTATAATGTTACCGGCATTGCCGCACCCCAGAATATTTTGGCGCAATGGGCCCAAAACAGAATGAAGGCCCAGCCCGCTCAACGTGCCCTTACTGCATAGTGCCGTTTTTGTATTCAGTCTACCTTATAAAAGAAAAATCGATGCTGATAGGAATCCAGCGGATCCTTAAAAATGCCCTTCTTTATATAGGCAAATTTGCAGAGGCATTAGCGCTTTAAAGTGCGATTAGTAGCACATTTATAGTAGCGATAACTGGTGCTATACCCGCCGCTATACCGAATTGATGATGTTTGGATAGCAAGCAGGGCAATTTAAGCCGGTTTACATTTTTATAAAGTGATTGAATACGATGCCTTCCTTTATATAGAGAAAACGGATCGGGACATAGGGGATGAACACCAAAAAATTTCCTATATAAAAGAGGGAGGTGGAGGTGACATGCGGCACACCCGAGCAACATACTCTGCATTTAAATCTGAATGCGAATTTTAACAAAATTCGGTGGTTTGAAGGATGGAAACCGGGTTTCCGAAAAGTTTTTTTTGGAGATCCTCTCCCACAAAACAATCCTCCTGCGACATTGCCAACAAAGCCTTAATATCGTGTCCTGCAAGGATTTTAAACCCTGGCAAGTTAAGCTCGACCGGACAAACAGAAAACGAAAATTGCAGATTTAGGTCAGAAAGTTGAAAATTAGTGCTTGCATTTACAGAAACAGACACTATAATAGGAATCAAGTTACCTAGAAAGGAGGTGTCACAGATGAATAAAGAAGAATTAGTACAAGAGGTCGCAAAGAAAACGAAAGCTTCCCAAAAACAGGTTGCTGAGATCCTGACCACCGCTATCGATGTTATCGAGAAAACCGTGGCTAAAGGTAAAAAAGTAACCTTGGTTGGTTTTGGTACTTTCGAACCCCGCAAACGGGCAGCTCGTACCGGTCGCAACCCGCAAACCGGTAAAGAACTGAAAATCCCTGCGAAGACCGTACCAGCATTTTCTGCAGGTAAAAAATTCAAAGAACTCGTTTCCAAGAAGTAATTCCCCGAACGAGTTTACGGATTTATTTGAAAGCCCATTTCTTCGGAGATGGGCTTCATTTTTTTATGCCGGACTAAGCCCGCTTACGGCACAAGCCCAAAAATAAAGTGTTTATACGACATTGGCTTTAAAAAGCGTTGCTATAATAAGAGGTATTATGACAATAGCGGTTTTTCTGGATAGAGACGGTACCATCAACGAGGAAATCGGGTACATTCGCAATGTGGATGACCTGAGGTTGATTTCCGGCGCGGCAAAAGCCATTAGCCGGTTAAACGATGCCAATATTCTTGTGATACTCACCACTAACCAATCGGGCCCGGCCCGGGGGTATTATGATGAAACCCATGTCCAGGCTCTAAACCAGCGCCTTTTGGATTTATTAAAGCAGGAGGGCAATGCCTGGCTGGATGCCTCCTTTTATTGCCCCCATTTGCCGGATGGCAGCGTAGAGCCCTACAACATCGACTGCGACTGTCGCAAACCCGGCACGGCAATGATTAAACAGGCTTTGAAGCAATTCCCCGATATTGACCTGAAATCATCCTATATCCTGGGCGATAAGGCCACCGATGTGGAGTTTGCCGCCAATGCCGGGTGTAAGGGCATACTGCTGCGCACCGGCTACGGCGAGCGTGTGCTGCTCGGCACGTACCAGGAGTTAAAGCATCAACCCTACATGGTCTGCCGAGACATTGTTGAGGCCGTAGACCGCATTCTCGGTGAGGTGCAGGCCGGATGACCAGATTGCTTGACGCCCAGTTTACCCTGACCCATAACCCGTACTGAAGCGATGGCACGGCGTAAGACAGCAAATATCTGTATCAACCTGGTGCCGTCCCTTAGCCACTTTGAGTTGCTGCAATACGACATTACCAAGGGCGCTTTCGTCCGCATGGATTCGGAAGCCTTTATGTTCGACCCGGCTTCCCGCGAACTCCTGGATGAGGAAGAGCGCCTCAAGACCGTTATCAAACGCCTGTACGACCGCAATAAAATCCCGCTGAAAGCGCCAAGCACCCTGGTGATTCCCAGCTTCTTCACGCGGCAGTATACCCTGCCGGAAGATGTCCTGACCGAGGATCTCAAGGGCATCCTCGGTGCGGAAGTGGAGCGGTTTTATGTCTTCAAGAAAAGCGATCCGGAAATTGGCTATTGTTCGCTAAAGAGTGGGGAGATCCTGTATACCGCCTATCCCAAGCAACCGCTGGATATCATTAAAAACGCCTTCCTCGAGCTGAAAATCCCGCTGGTTTCCATCGACTGTAATTATACGGCTTCGCTGCGCGGCCTTATTGCCATGGGGGTGGTGCAAAACGAAGTGGCCAACCAGTTGAAGTGGGGGATGATGATCATCAGCGACTTCAACATTTTTATGGCGGTGATTGATGGCAGCGCGATAGAGAAAATCCAGGAATCCCCACTCTCGCTGCAAAACCTGGAGGAAGAATCCCTTATCAGCGAAATCCGGGGGGACTTTAACCAGTTCTTCGGCTTTGAGCTGTTGAGCCAGGTGGTCATTATCAACAACTCCCAAAAGCTCTACAGTACCACCCTGGTCGAAGGCATGCAGTATCAGGGCGCAACCCATGTGTTCGATCAGAATGAAAGCACCCTGGCTTCACGTGGCGCAGCCAACCCGCCCTTCCCGTGTAGTTTGGAATCGGTCGGCGGGGCGCTGGTCAATGTCATCCCGGAAGTGCCGACGCTGGAACTGGGCGACCCGGACATCCTGAAGAACAAGCTGGATGAAGAGCGCAGCAACAAAGTAGCCCTGGTGATGATTGCCGCGGGCATTGTATTGTATGCCGTACAGTTTGGCCTGGGCCTTATTTTCGATCCGTTTATTAAACAGCAGGAGCAAAGTGCGGCGCAACTCCAGCAGGAGATTAACAACGCCCTCAATTCACTCTCGATTGTGCCGGTGGTTAAGGCAAAGCTCTTTGTGAAGGAAGGCACCGAACAGAACTACCGGGCCAGCAATTTTGTAATCAAACTGGGCCAAGCCCTCCCGCCGGATGCCTGGTTAAAACGCGTGGCTGTGCGATCCTCCCCGGACTTTAAGCGGTTTGAAGTGATTGTGAGTGGCGGCGCCATGGCTTCCGAACCCTTGAACAGCTATGTGCAAGAACTGAATACCGTGGTGGGCACACCGCCTTTAACCCCGCGCGTTATTCCCCAACAGATGGAAAACCAGCGCTTCTTCGAATACATTTTGGAAAATACATCCACCAGCGATCCAAACCAGGCCACTGCCGCAGGACCCCAGCCATGAACGACTTAACCGCCAAGCTGAATGAGATTAAAGTCTACCTTTTTAATATCAAGGCCATCCTTGGGCTCATCATTATCCTCTATGCGTTGCATACGGGGTATACGGAACTCTCCGCCAAGTACAAGGTTTTTTCCGAAAAATCCACGGCCAATAAACAGTTAGAAACCAACAAGGCCAACCTCAGCGCGGAAGAGGCCAAGCTCAAATCCATTGCCAGCGAGTTGGATCGGCAAACCGTAAAAACCGTTAAGGTCAGCCCTGGGCAATCTCCGGAGCTGGTGGCGATTGAAGTCGCCCAAAAGGTTGTGCGGCTGAGCGAAGAAACCCAGAATACCTATGTCAGCCTGAAACCCAACGATCAGACCGCATTTAATATCGATTCCGCAGTGACGTTGCCCATTGCCGGCGGCGCGCCCGCTGCGCCTGCCGACCCCAACGCCACCGCGGGTGGCCAACCGCCCGCCGATCCCAATGCGCCGCCTGCTGGAAACAATTTAAACGCCTACCAATACACATTGGTTGTAAAAGGCCTGTATGTCAACCTGGCGACCTTTGTCCACCAGTTGGTGCAATCCCCGGATTTTATTATTATCCGGGAGATTGAGTTGCAATCGCAGACGGATGAACCGGGCCAGATGCTGGAAGTGGGTGCGAATCCCGATGACG
The DNA here is from genome assembly GCA_937922745.1 of uncultured cyanobacterium. Lineage (GTDB taxonomy): Bacteria > Cyanobacteriota > Vampirovibrionia > Vampirovibrionales > JAGQHJ01 > CALAJO01. The sequence goes on along the minus strand of CALAJO010000023.1, from coordinate 4,585 downwards.
TGATCATGACCTTACGGTTTGCCATCCCCTGGGAAAGTTAACCCCATGATGCTGCGGGTGCTGATACTGGGCTACGGCCCAATGGGATTGGCACTGACCCGCGGCGTAAACCAATGCCCGCACTTGGCGGAGATTGCCGGGGTGTTTCCCTGGTCTTGCCATCCCCGGCTTGGGCGTGTTTTTAACGAGCAAGCCGAGATGCGTTTCCGGCAATACCTTTATGCCAACGGGATTCCTCTGTTGCAAGCGCCCAGCGTGAACCATTATCAATTCATCCAACTCCTGGAAAACCTGAAAGTGGACATTGTTTTAGTGGGCTCATGGGGAGAAATCCTGCAACCCCACCTGTTTAAAATCCCGCATGTTCGGTTTGTCAACTGCCATCCTTCGCTGCTCCCTTTCCATCGAGGGCCAAACCCCTATATTGGGGCCATTATGGCCGGCGAATCCCAAAGCGGCATTACCTTTCATCTAATGGATGAAGGCATCGATACGGGGCCAATTCTGCTCCAACGCCCACTGCCTATTTTACCATCGGATACCGGCGGCAGCCTGCGTGAGCGCTGCTCGGAACTCGCTGAGTTGGCTATTCCGGAGTTGTTGCGTTTGCTTCAGCAGGATCCTCCCCCAACTCAACGCCAGGCAAAGGGTTCGTACGATCGGATTTCATCGGAACTCGTCTGGGTGGATTGGCAAGCCTCGCCAACTGCCATACGGGACAAAGTGAGAGCATTGAACCCGTGGATGAATAGCAAAGCCCGCCTCAATCAAATGACGCTCCTTTTTGATGCGGTGGCACTCATTCCTTCTGAAAATTCGATTAACCCGCTTCCTGGACGTCCTGGGGTCATTCTGTCAAATCAAAATCAAGGGCTTCGAGTTTCGACAATCGATCCGGACGTGGATTTGTTGATCCAGCAATATCGGTTGCAGGGGCTGCCGGGGCTTTTAAACCCGCTATGGAAACGGCTTTTTGTTCGGCAAGGACATTGCTTTTTGCCTGGCCATACACATAAGCGCCTTGATGCGATATGATGCCATGCATTATTGGTGTAAGGAGAACCCAGAATGATGCGAAGCAATGCTGTTTCTACTGTAGTAAACCCACGGTTTGGCAATGGGAACGTCCGGTATACGGCTTGGGAAACTATCTTAAAGTATGTCCAGGCAGATAATGCCCCAGACGCTAAAACGAACCTGAGAATCCTTCGGGCGGATGCCTTTACCCCAATTCCCGGTAGGCCGGAAAATATGGGCGCTAAGGTATTTGCCGAAAGACACCCTATGATTAGCAGGGCAACACAAGGCGGGCCTTCCAATCTGTTTCTGGAGGCCATTAAACATATTTCGCCTGAAACCTTGAAAGCGTTGCCATTGCCTGAAACCACGCCAGATCCAATGAAAGTGCAGATTTCCTTAGTCTTTGCCCAGACTGTGGGTTATATGAGAGCGCAGATTGAAAAGTTGATGGCAGTCGGGCAATACCTGGAAGAAAAGGGCTATTTCCCCGACTTGGAAATGTATAAAAATCTCTTGCTCAATCCAGATACCAGTGGCCTTTAAAACCCAACGACAGTTTTGCTCAACCTGCCCATCTTCTCAAGCTGCTTTATAATAATGGAAGAGAAGAAGTTGAGCGTGGTGTGTCTGCTGTATGAATATTGTCGATTCGGTTGTATTGGGCATTGTTGAAGGTTTGACGGAGTTTTTGCCCATCTCCTCCACAGGGCATCTCATCCTGGCGGGTCACTTATTGGGCGCCAAAGGGGATGTTGAAGCCACGTTTGAGGTCTTCATCCAGCTCGGCGCGATACTGGCAGTTGTTTTCCTGTATAAGGATCGCTTCAAAATGCTGTTTCAGCCCGGCAATGGCGAGCAAAACTTTACCGGCCTTCGGGGCTGGAAGCTGCTGTTTGTCACCTCGCTACCGGCCATGATTATGGGCTTTCTCCTGCGCGATTTCATCAAGGAATACCTGTTTAGCCCGTTAACGGTTGTGTGGGCGCTGGGCATTGGCGGCCTCGCCATTATTTTGATCGAACGCAGCAAGATCAAATCCTCCACTCCCACGCTGGATCATATCTCCTTTCGCCAGGCATTGATGATAGGGCTGTTTCAATGTCTGTCCCTCTGGCCAGGCGTTTCCCGTGCCGCATCCACCATTATCGGCGGGTTGTTTTCCGGTCTGGATAGGCGTGTTGCGGCGGAATACTCCTTTATCGCCGCGGTGCCCATTATGTGCATGGCCACCATGTACGATCTGCTGAAAAGCCTGGATCATTTACAGGTCAGCGATATTCAGTACTTTGCAATCGGTTTTGTGGTCGCCTTCGTTTCGGCCATTATCGCCATCAAGTTCTTCATCAAGCTGCTCCAGCGCTGGACGATGACGCCGTTCGGGATTTATCGCATCGCCATTGCCCTGCTCTTTTTCTGGATTATGTCCTAACCGGCAACATCTGGACAACACCTGCTTCGACGCTAATGTTGCCGGCTCACGCGGCGCAAGGACATGACAGGCTAGCGTCTTTGAGCTACCCTATTCTCCTATTAATGTTGTCAGGAGAAGTTTTGAATGTGGAATCCCGCTGTAACACTCGCTAAGCCCCATAGTTACGCTAGCCGTTCCCATGCGCCAACTGCTCCTGTGAGGTCAAATCCCTCATCTGCAACCCGGTTTGGGAGCCAGGCACCATCGACCAACTTGCAACCCTTGATTGTGAAAAAAGACGAGCTGCAACAAACCCTGCTGAGTTTGCCCAAGATGCGGCATAACGAAGGCCATTATGGTGTTTACCAACGGGTACGGGATGGCAGCTTTTTAATCTATCAGTTCCAAAATAATGGTGCAGGCGACCATATTTTTGAGCTTCGCGCAGAGCCCTTTGTCCAGCTTGCCGATATCCAATGTAAGCCTGGGAATGTGAGGCATCCTCAGGGTGTTTATACTTTGGGCCGTAGCAGTGGCCTGGCCAAGGATGCCATCGTATTGAATGGCAGGCAGGTTTCCTTTAATGGTACGCTCGTTGCATTCCCTGGTGGCTCGCGACCTTTGCAATCCGCTCCCATTATAGTTAATCCGGTTACCCGTTGGCCGCAAGCCACGATGCTGCCTAAGCGGGTCGAAGCAAAAGATCTTCAGGCAACGTTGCTTGCCCTGCCCAAAAACGATCGCGGATCGGCGAATCAATGTTACGGTGTTATTCAAAATGAGGATGGCGCGTTTAGCGTCTACGGTTATCCCCCGGATCAGTCCATTGCAGAGACATTCCATTACCTGGAACAGCCGGATATGCCTTTCACTGTCCTGTACTGTTATCCGGATGGAACCTACATGGCCTTGTTAAACCGGCAAAATGTCCAACGGAATGACACGGTTGCGCCCCAGCCCTACGGTTCCACAAGTGATATTGTCATCTGTGATTTAAACGGAAAAACCATGTCGTTCGGCAAAACACCCGTCAGCTTTCCGCAGTAACACCATTAGGCCAGCATTCCAACTGCCGTAACCCCTCATACAGCACAATGCCCGCAGAAGTCGAGAGATTCAGGCTGCGGCGTTCCGGCAGCATCGGGATCCGATAGCTTTGATTCGCATATTTATGGATGATGGCTTCCGGTAAACCCGTTGTTTCGCTTCCAAAAACCAGGAAGTGCCTATCCTGAAAGGGCACCTGCGTATAAATCTGGGTGGCCTTGGTGCTGAACAGTGAAAACGTCCAGCCGGGATAGGCCGTCAAAACATCGGGGAAATCGCCAAAGCGCTCCGGTGTAACATGCTCCAGGTAATCCATCCCGGCGCGCTTGATATACTTTTCGTCAAACGTAAAGCCCAAATCGCCAACCAGGATGAGCTTGGTGCCCGTGCAGGCGCAAAGTCTCCCGATATTCCCCACGTTTTGGGGAATCCGCGGCTCGACCAGGACAATGCCCAGATTATAAGACGACGTGAGGATCAAATTGCGTGTATTCAAGGATCTTGTTGAATGCCTTATCCGTCAGGATTTTTTCCGTGCCTTTAACCACGCAAGCCAGCGGATCCGGCGCAATATGAACCGGCACGTCCACTTCCCGGCTGATGAGATCGTCAAACCCGGTTAACAGGGCGCCGCCACCGGTTAACATAATGCCGTGATCCACAATATCCGATGCCAAATCCGGGGGAGTTTGTTCTAAAACGGTTTTAACCCCTTGCACAATGGTCATCAGCGTGCCTTGCAGGCAATCGCGGATTTCTGCGCTGGTGATGCGAACGGTTTGCGGCAGGCCGTTTGCCAGGTTAATCCCGCGCACTTCCATCTCGTCTTCATCCTCAGTAGGGAGGGCCGAACCCAGGCGGATTTTAATCTCTTCCGCGGTACGATCGCCAATGGACAGGTTATGGTTGGATTTAAGATAAGCCTTGATATCTTCGTTCAGGTTATCCCCGGCAATGCGGATACTTTTGGTGGTGACAATCCCGTTTAAGCTCAAGACGGCAATCTCGGTCGTCCCGCCACCGATATCCACCACCATGGAGCCAACCGGGCGATCAACCGGCATGCCGGCCCCAATTGCTGCGGCCATGGGTTCATCAACCAGGTAA
>CALAJO010000022.1 GCA_937922745.1 uncultured cyanobacterium | reverse complement strand
ATGTCTCGGTGTCCGGCGGGTTGCATAAGGCCCTTATCCGTGGGATGGATCTGGGGTGCCAGGCCATCCAGGTGTTTACCCGCAACCAGATGCGCTGGAGCGCCAGCCCTTTAAAAGAGGAAGAAATCCTGCAATATCGCGACATCTGGGAGAACCAGGCCCAGCGGATGCCGGTGTTGTCCCACGCCTCCTACCTGCTGAACCTGGGGAGCCCGGAACCGGATAAACTGGCCCAATCGCGGCAAGCCTTCCTACAGGAGCTGGATCGGTGCGAGTTGTTGGGCATCCATGGGATTGTGTTTCACCCAGGGGCGCACTTGAACCAGATTTCCATTGAGGATTGCGTGAAAACGGTTGCCGACAGCATTAACGATGCCATCCAGGCGCGGCCGGATTACCAGGTGAAGATCCTGATTGAGAACACGGCCGGGCAAGGCAGCACCATCGGCCATCAATTCGAGCAGGTTGCGGGCATGCTGCAACGCATTGACGCCCCTGGGCGGGTCGGCGTGTGCATTGATACCTGCCATACGCTGGCCGCGGGCTATCCGCTTACGACGCCGGACGAGTACGAGGCACTTATTCAAACCCTGGACAGCATCATCGGTCTGCAATGGATTCAGGCGTTTCATGTCAATGACTCGAAGAAGGATTGCGGCAGCCGCGTCGATCGGCACCAACACATCGGTGAAGGCTTTATCGGGCTGGAGGCATTTCGATGCCTGGTTAATGATACGCGCTTTACCAATATCCCAATGGTGCTGGAAACACCGGGTGAGGATGCGGACTATGCCCGAAACCTAAATTGCCTCAAGGGCTTGCGGCAGTCTGCCGAAGCGTCAACTTAAGCCCAGCAGGGAACGCACTTTCTGCGCAATCCCCTCGGAGCCTCCAGGGGCAAGGTCGGTAGGAATGGCGCTGCCAATAGTGGGTTTACAAGCAAGCTGACGGGCAAACCGTTCCGCTTCGGCCTCATCCAGAAAGAAATACTCCTTGCCGCCATGCTGCACAATCAACTGGCGCGAGCCGGGTTCTCGGTGAATGTTGATGATGGGGTTCCCCATAACTTTATGCTGTGGGCTCATCGTTTGCACCTTCCTCTGCTGTTAGATGCCTTACTACAACTCATCCTATATATAAGATTATATAGTACAAAAGAATCATACCTCCATCATGCATATTAAATTTAATATTTATGATATCATTCAAACCGGTCTGAATGTGTAAAACCACACTATGTCTTCGTATCGGGTTTAAAAATCCTTGAAACAGGGCACTTGTGCTTACCGTGACTTATGTCATAATAAGTTCAACTGCCCAACTGGCTAGTTAACGAGATATGCAAGGAGAATACCTGATTTTATGAAACGGTTTACCGCTTCCCTCGCTGTGGGCCTAATGCTGATGACCATTGCCCTGCCCAGCATGCCTTTATTCAACTCATCCCCCGCCTATGCGGAAGCCAAAGCCGGTGAACTGGATATCCCCAGCCAGTTGGCAATTCAGGTCGTGTTTGCGCAACCGGTGACCAGCAAGCAGATCAAGGCTGGCGACAACATCCCGGTTACGATTAACCAGGATGTTGAAGTGGAGGACACGCTGGTCTTTAAACGTGGTGCGCAAGGCGTGGTCTTCGTCGATTCCAGCAAAACCGGCAGAAGCTTCGGCCGCGGCGGATCCATTGAAATTACCAGCGGCAAGCTAACCGATGTGTACGGGAACGAGCATTATGTCAAAATCTCGGAGCATGCCCAGGGCGTTGATAAGTCGACGGGCAAAATCCTGCCGGCTGTGAGCCTGGTCGTCGCCTGGCCGCTGGCGCTCTTCGGGTTCAAAAAAGGCGAAGAAGCCATGATCCCCGCCGGCAAGATGGTCTACGCCTACACCACCGTCCCCAGCACCATTAACACCAAGAAGTAGGATCGGGAAATCATCTTCGCACCACATTTCTTGGCTGATGCAGGGGTTTTTGCCCATCTCTACTGCGGCTGCGCCGCTGCACTCGGCCTTGAATGATGAAATTTAGTCTGATACTACATCTAGAGCCGTTAATTTTTTCACACATATAACCAAGGGATTGCCCCTCGCAATCCCTTTTTTTTGCACCGCTCCAGAGTAATGCCCAAAGAAAGCAAAGACATAATTCCGTTGGACATTGATCGCTAGAAATATGTAGAGGCCGAGCGCAGCGCCGAAGGCGCAAGCGAGGCCAAAATTAATATTAGGGAGGGTGCATCTGAAGCCGCAGCAGGCGGCTTCATCTATAAAATTGAGCTCCCATCTCTGCGATTAGCAGAGATGGGTTAAACAGGCCCTGCGCAACCAGCAAACTTGGCACAAACCATCCCTTTTACATCCCCCATTTTCTCTGGCACAATACTCGGTAAAAGTAGAGGCTTCCTAAGAGAAAGAGGCGACGGAAAGAGATGCTGTTGAACCCCACCCCATCCTGGCGCAGAACCGTAACGGCTTCGCTGGTAACGCTGGCACTATCGTTTAACCTGCTTACCGGCTGGGCCTGGAGCGCGCCCGCCACCGTGCCGGATATTTACCACACCACGCTGGCTTCCGGACAGGAAATTTACGTGCAGGAAATCCGCACCCAGCCCATCGTCACGATCGACACCTGGGTCAACACGGGCTCCGCGCAGGAAGACAGCACCAATAACGGCGTCTCGCACTTTTTGGAGCATTTGCTGTTTAAAGGCACGCCGCAATACAAGGTCGGCGAGATTGATCGCATCCTGGAATCCCGAGGCGCACAGTTTAACGCGGCCACCAGCAAGGACTTTACCCATTACCACATCACCACGGCCAGCCCGTATTTCGAGGAGGCCCTGCGCCTCCACGCGGATATGCTGCTCAATGCCAACATCCCGCAGCCGGAACTGGATCGGGAGCGCAAGGTCGTTCAGGAAGAAATCAACCGCTCGCTGGATAACCCCGGCCGCAAAGCTTACCTGGCCCTTGCGCAGATGATGTACGGCTCCCACCCGTATGCGCTGGACACGCTTGGGCCGAAGACGGTGATTCAGAACCTGCCGCGCACGGATATTATGGATTACTACCAGCGCTGGTACCAGCCGGAGAACTTTAAAACCATCATCGCCGGGGACGTGGACACACAGGCAGCCGTGGATAAGGTAAATGCCGCCTTTACCGAGGCATTTGGGAAGCAGCGTCGCCCGGAAGCGCGCGATCCGAACCTGTACCCGGTACAGCCTCTCCAGCAAGCCAAGTCTACCATCCTCACCGACCCGAACATTTCCGTGGCGCACATGATGATGGGCTTCCATGCCCCGTCCATCCAGAACCGGCAAGATAATTACGCCCTGGATGTCGCGGCGATTATATTAGGCCAGGGCGCAAGCTCCCGGCTTTACCAGGCGGTGAAAGAGGACAGGCAGTTGGTCAACAGCATCAGCGCCGGGAACGGCACGTCCCAGCAGTCCGGAATGTTTTATATCGGGGCGGAGATTAAGCCGGAAAGCCGGGCGGAAGCGAAAAAAGCCATCCTGGCGGAGATTAACCGCTTCAAGCAGGAAGGCCCCACGGCGGAAGAGCTGGAAAAGGCCAAGACCCAGGTTATCAAGGACTTTGCCTTCCTCAACGAATCCACCGAGGGCGTGGCGGAGAGCATTGGCTACAACGTGACGATCGGGACGCTGGAGGATTACACCCAGTACGTCAACAACCTGAAGAAGATTACCGCGGAAGACGTCAAGCGCGCCGTCAACGAGTATGTCGATTTCAACAAGGCGGCGATGGTCGAGGTCATCCCGCCGGGGAAGGCCGCTAACCAGGCCGCCCAGGCCCAGGAGAACGTGAACCTGTTGCAAACGGCGGCCCGTTCAGTTCCCACGGGGGTAGCGGCGAAGACCCAGGCGCCAAAGGTTGCCAACCAGCCCCAGGTACAGGAAGTGAGGCTTCCCAGCGGCGCAACCCTCCTGATGAAGCAAGCGCCGTCCACGCAAACGGTCGCCTTTTCCATCTTCGCCAAGGGGGGCCGATTGGCACAACCCAAGCCGGGCGTGGCTTCGCTTGCCAGCCGGGTGCTGATGAAGGGCACGAAGAACCGCAGCGCCAAGCAGTTGATGGAAGAGTTGGAGCGCCTGGGATTAAACCTGGGAGCCTCCAGCGATGAGGACTATATGCAGATTTCCGGTTCCAGCCTGAGCGAGGATCTTGATCCGTTGCTGTCCATCCTGCAGGATGTGATGCTGAACCCCACGTTTCCGCAGGATGAGGTGGACAAGGAGCGCAGCGATATGCTCCAGGACATTATGACCAGCCGCGACACCCCGAGCGGCCTCCTGTTCGAGAACCTGACCGAAACCCTGTATCCCAAACATCCGTACGGCGATGTGGGCGAACGGCTGGAGGCGGCGCTGCCGACCGTACAACGGGACGAGCTGGTCCAGTACTACCAGAACCAAATCCGGCCGGAGAACCTGGTGATCTCGGTGGTGGGCAACTTTAACCCCTCGCAGGTGCAGGCCCGGCTCAACGAGATTCTCGGCGGGTTGCCCAAAGCCCCGGCCGTAGTTAAGTTCGAGGATGTGCCGCCATTGTTCAAGACGGAGATTGTAGAGGCCCAAAAACCGGAACTGGCCGCGACATGGGTGGCTTATGGCTGGCTTGCCCCCAATATCTCCTCCAACCGAGATTTTGTGACCCTTAAGGTGATTAACACGCTGTTGGGTTCCGGCCTTAGCTCCAGGCTGTTTGTGGAACTTCGCGAAAAGCAGGGTTTGGCCTATCACGTCAGCTCCATGTTCCCCAGCAAGATGAAAAAGAGCAACTTCATCCTTTATATCGGGACGGATCCGGCCAACCGGGAAACCGTGCAAAAGGGCTTCGATACCGAAATCCAGCGGTTGATGACGCAACCCATTTCCGCCGATGAGCTGGAGCGGGTGAAAAGCAAGCTCATCGGCCAGTTTGCCCTGGCCCACGAATCCAACGCGGCGCAAGCCAACTATCTGGGCCTGTATGAAACCCTGGGCGTGGGCCATCAGTTCGATACCCTTTACCCGCAGCTCATTCGCCAGGTCACGGCGGAGGATATCCAGCGCGTGGCAAAGCAGGTCTTCACCTCACCCAAGGTTGTGGCCATCGTCTCGCCCCAATCGGTGCGCGGCAAGCTGGAAACCCCCGATGAAAATTAGGGTTCCCGCGACGTCTGCCAACCTTGGCCCCGGTTTTGACACCCTGGGCATGGCGTTGCAATATTACAACCACTTTATGGCAGCCCCGGCAGAAGCCGTGAGCATTGCCGTTTCCCCCGCCACCTGCGTGGATATCTCCGCTATGTCGCTGGCACCGGAGGAGAATTTGCTGGCCCAGGCTTACGAGGCTTACTTCCGGTTTCGGAGTGAGCCGGTGATTCCCGCCACGCTAACCGTAGAGGCCCATATTCCCCTGTCCCGCGGTATGGGCAGCAGTTCCACCGCCATTGTAGCCGGGCTCTACCTGGCGGACTTGATGCACCCGGAACCGCTGGGGAAGGAGGCCATCCTGCCGTGGTCGGTTGCGCTGGAAGGTCACCCGGATAACGTTGTCCCGGCGATGATGGGCGGTGTGCGTTGCTGCCTGTCCCATGGGGAGTCAATTCTGCTGGAATGGCCGGAACAGTGGGGCATCCTGCTGGTCATTCCCCCCACGCCCCTGTCCACACACCAGGCGCGGGAGATTATGCCGCCACACTACACCACTGCCGATACCGTGGAAACCCTGCGCGGGATGGCGGCCTGGATTCATGGCCTATCAACCCGGGACGCGGCCTTGTTCGGCTATGCCCTTCAGGCGGATCGGATTCACCAGCCGGCGCGCGGCTCGCTCATCCCGGAGTTTCAAGTATTACAAGATTTGCTGACCCCGGCGCAGGCCATCGGTTGCGTCATTAGCGGCTCCGGCTCAACACTTGCCGTCTACACACCTACCCTGGAGGATTGCCAGACACTCAAAGCCACCCTCTCGTCCCCGGAAAGCCCGCTGGCCCACTGCAAAATCATCACCGTCAAGCCGGACACCGCGGGTGCAACTATCCAGTAAATTCATCCGATTTGTGGCTTAGCAGGTACGGCAGTTGAAACAGTTGATGGGCCTGGCTCGGCCGATATTGATGCGCGGCATCCAGTATATAGGGAATCGTTTCCCGGCCCGCTTTGGAAAATAAGGCTCTGACCGTGGCTGCGAGCCGAATATCGTGATTGCCGAAGGTTTTGCCTATCTGCTCGGGTTTGCTGGTATAAACCAGGTAACTTATCCCCGCCGGGCCTTCTACTAAGCGTTTCTGGCCAATATCGCTTTTGCCGATCACGTTGCTGGGGCCCATAAATTCATCCGCTTCAGCCACGGGCATTATCTCCCAAACGGCGTCTAACACCCGAATATCGTCCTCGGTCAGGTCTTTCTTCGGAAAAAAGTGATTAGCCTTAAAGCGTGGCGCCTGGATTGCGGATACATTCATGGTGGGAGGCTCCTTAAAAAATTACGATGTTCATAATACATCAGGCCGCCTGCTTTTCAAATAACCCCACCATTTGCCCGTTTTCTTGGTTTTTACTGCACCCCCCGCGCCGGCTCCTTAATAAAATTGTCATCGCGAGGAACGCCGTGACGTGGCAATCTCCCACCTTAATCTGTCCCCTCTCCCGCTCGCGGGGGAGGGTTAGGGTGGGGGCCAACCCTCCAGCCCCGCCGAATACCCACGCGAAACGCCCAAAAACTCTTGACAGCACGGCGATAACAGTATATCATAATGATATCTTTAGTATCACAAGTCTGGATACTGAAGGCTGGAGGTCGTTGAATCACAACAGAGGGGTATCCAAAACAATCATGACATCGAAAAAACAGATTGAGGCCAACCGCCTCAACGCCTTGTTAAGCACAGGGCCAAAAACCCACGAAGGGCTGGAACGCGCCAAGATGAACGCCTACCGCAACGGGTTCTACTCCCGCTGCCCGGTGGCGCCCTGGGAAAAACCGGAGGATTACCTGGCCCACCTCTGGGCGCAGATTTACAGTTTCCGGCCGCACACGGCGGCGGAAATCGCCGAAATTTTTACACTGGGCGAAAAGATGTGGCGCAGAAACCGCATCCCCGGCTTCGAGCTGGAGTCCATGGACGGCTCGCTCACCCGTGCGGAAATGGCAACAGAACTGGACAAGCTCTCCCAGTACGAGGAACGTATGGATCGGGGGATTGACCGAAGCCTGCGCCGGTACTTCATGCTCATCGGCAAGGCCGAGCTTCTGGAATCCCGGTCTATCCCGGATGAAGCCGCCATCACGCAGGCGCTGGAAACGCATTTCAAGGAAAAGGGGATCCCGTACCAAAGCGGCCCCAGCATGCCCGCCGGCATGCCCCGCACGGAGGAAGAGGGCGTGAAATGGAAAGCCCACCTGGAGGATATTGCCCTGGGCATGGCAGACAACCCGGTGGCCGAAGCCCCCATTCATCCCATTTTACCCGGCAACCCACCGCAGCAGGCGGATGAAGCCTCTCCCGACGCATTGATACCGCTGGCCCACAACCTCAAGCTCAATGGCCCGCAAGACCCGGCGCTTGAGATGCCGGACACGTCCGACAACCCTAACCCGGACTGCCCGATCGATCCGCGCACCGGCAAGCCTCTGGGCCGCTGGGATTTCATCCCTTACGATATCGAGCAGATCGAGCGCGAAAACCGGGAGCAGGCCGCCCGCGAGTCCCGCTTCCGACAACAGGAATAGGCCGTTCCATCAAGCCCTCGCCCAACGCGCCCCTGCCATATATTACGCATTTGTAAAAGGTGAACCGCTTCTTATCAAGTTTATATCCTCCGGGCCGAAGCTGGTGATATACGGATAGAGCACACCTTTAAGCGATGATGAATAATGCGATTGCGGCTTTATTAAGCTGCACCCTTGGCATGGGGGTTATTGTGCCGATGCTGGGCGATATCGCCTCGCGGACAATGGACGTCTGGCGCGGCGCAACCCGTTTGCACCCCCAACCCGCCATTGCGGAGTTTGCCATCCCCTCCCCCCAGGCGCATCGGGCGGGTATAATTTGGGAAGATAACGCAAACCGGACACTCGCCATGCCCTCCCCTTCCCAAGCCAATGCCGCCAAGCTCGCCCTCGGCGTTTACGCCGGCGAAGGCCACCCGGCGCACCGGCAGATAGAGGATATGGAAAAGGCCATCGATTACCGATTCGATATCCTGCACCTGTACACCGGGTTTAACGTGGAATTCAACCAGTTTCGCAAGCAAAAGCTGGAGCCCGCGCAGCGGGACGGCTCCATCCCGCTTATTTCCTGGGCGCCCGGCGTCACCCACGGCACCCTGTACCGGGAAATCGCCAACGGGCAAACAGACGCCTACCTTAAGCGATGGGCCAAGGGGCTCAAGGCCTGGGGCAAACCCGTGATGATCCGCTTTGCCTACGAGATGAACATGGCCAACATGGACTGGAACGCCACCCCCCGCAACGGCGGCCCGGCGCATTTTGTGCAATCCTGGCGGCGCATCCACGATATCTTTCAGCAGGAAGGCGTGACCAACGCCCAATGGGTCTGGTGCCCCCATGCCGATCACGACTCGCCGCACTATACCGACTTGATGCAATACTACCCCGGCGATGCCTATGTGGACTGGGTGGGGCTGGACGGCTACCACTGGGGCGCCGCAACCCACCAGGAAATGGGTTCGTTCGACCAGGTTTTCAAGCGGGCTTACAGTAAAATCCAAAGCCTCAACAAGCCGGTCATCATCGCGGAGATTGGCAGCCCCGCCGATAGCGAATACCAGGCCCAGTGGCTCCACCTGGCCTTCCAGCGCATCCGGCAGGATTACCCGATGATCAAGGCCTTCGTTTACTTCAACGCGGATTTTAGCCGGCGAAACGAACGGGATTGGCGCATCAGCCAAAACGCCAAATCGCTGGATGTGCTGAAACAGGTCGCCCACCAGGGCGGGCAATCGCAATAAGCCCTAAGCCCCCGTTGGGCAGTAACTCTGGATTTTGAGCAGAAGCCCCAACGCCTCGGTGGACTTGGCCTGGATGGCCTGGCGGTATGCGTCCTTCAAGGCCGTCAGGTCGGCCCGGTAACACCCG
>CALAJO010000021.1 GCA_937922745.1 uncultured cyanobacterium | reverse complement strand
CAGCTGTTCAAGCTCAAGTCCACGTATGTCGATGCCTTGCCGTCATTGATCAGCACGGTTGACCAGCGGCTGCATACCAGCTTTAACCAGACCGTGGCCGCCACCGGACGCTTATCCAGCAGCGAACCGAACCTGCAAAATATCCCCATCCGTACAGAAGTGGGTCGTCAGATTCGATTAGCCTTTGTCCCGGCAGATCGGGCCAATGCGTTTATTCTTTCTGCGGATTATTCCCAGATCGAGTTGCGGCTCCTGGCCCACTTTTCCGAAGATCCCCTTTTGATTGAGGCGTTTCAGTCCGGTGAGGATATTCACAAGGCAACCGCCGCCCTGGTGTTTGATGTGCCGCTGGACCAGGTGACCAAGGAGATGCGTTACCGGGCCAAGGCAGTTAACTTTGGCATTATTTACGGGCAAACGGCGTTTGGGTTGTCCAATGCGCTTAAGATTACGCCCAAGGAAGCGGCGGAGTTTATCGATAAATACTTTTCCAAATACGCCAAGGTGCGTTCGTTTATCGACCAGAGCAAGGCCAGCGTACGCATTACCAAAACAGTTAAAACCATTTGCGGCCGGGTTCGGGATGTTTCGGAAGGTTTAAGCAGCCCGATGAAGGGAATCCGGGAGTTTACGGAACGGGCGGCCTTCAATATGCCATTGCAAGGTTCGGCGGCCGACCTGATGAAGGTGGCGATGATCCGCGTGGAGCATGCGTTAAAACGGGAAAACCTGGCATCCAAGCTTATCTTGCAGGTTCACGATGAAATTGTGCTGGAAGTGCTGAACAGCGAAAAAGAACGGGTTCGGGAGCTGGTGCTTTGGGCCATGAGCCTGGATCAGCCGTTAAAGGTGCCGTTGGATGTCGATATCTCCGAAGGCCCAACCTGGATGGAGGTGGAGTAATGACACGCTTGGGATCGTCAAACCAGGTGGTGCTGGTGCAAAACCAGGAAACGGATCCTGAAAACAAGTTGCGCCATCGTATCGAAGGTTTCTTCCGCGATGCGGGTATCCCGCTTGAGACGGTCATCCTGGAATCCCGCAATTGTCCTGTCATTTCACCCACCCACAGCCATCCGGATCTGGTCCTGGTTTTGGGTGGGGATGGCACTTTTTTGCGGGCCGCTCGCTGTTTTGCGCAGGACAATGTCCCCCTGGTTGGGATTAATACTGGCCATTTGGGTTTTCTTACCCGGATTGAGGCCAACAAGGTGGACACGTATCTGGAAGCGATACTGGACGGTAAAACCAGCCTGGAATACCGGATGATGCTGGCCGTCGGTTCAGAAGACCAACTGGCGCTGAACGACGTTGTGATTAAGAATGCTAATCCCAGCCGCTTGGCCAAGCTGAACGTTTTTGTCCAGGATCGGTTTCTGGCGGACTATGATGCCGACGGCCTGATCATCGCAACGCCCACGGGCTCCACGGCGTATAACCTTTCCGCAGGCGGGCCGATTATCGATCCGCAGCTAAACGCGCTGGCATTGACGCCAATATGTCCCCACAGCCTGTCTGCCAAGCCGATTGTGATGCCGGCGGATCAGCCGCTGATCATCGAATCCGACGCCCGCAACGAATCGGAATTAATCTGCGCCGTGGATGGGGTGGATGCGTTCAAGCTGGCTCCCGGCGAACGCTTCAGCATGGAGAAATCCAACCATCGCTTGCCACTGGTTACCTTCCAAACGGAGCGTGATAGCTTCTACGATATCCTGAAACGAAAGCTGGGCTGGGGCGCCAATCCCCGGACGCTGGCCAAAATCAACGAGAAATAGCGTTTAATTTTTAAGGTAGGCAGCCACCTGTTCCGGGTCAAACCCGAAAATTGGGTTCGTTCGTCCATTTTTAAAAATGACCGGCCGTTTAATCAGGTTTGGATCGGCCTGCATCCAGGCGAGCAGCTGTTGCTTATTCGGTAGGCTCTTGCCCAGGCTCTTTTCCTTGTAAATTTTGCTGCGGGAATTCAGGTAGTCTTTCATCCGGGTTTCGTCTATCGCGGCATCAAGCTGTTCCATCGATGGCGGATCGGTTTCGATGTCCTTGCTATCATAGGCCACACCCTGTTCATCCAGATAGGCCAGGGCTTTTTTGCAGGTGATGCAGGTTTTCTTCTGATAAATGGTAATGTCCGCCATCCGGTTTCCTTTCATATCGGTTTTGCATAGACTTATTCTAAGTCCTTGAGTGTTGGCCGTCTACGCCATGCGCTTGTTGGAGCGGGCGACAGGGTTCATGAGCGGGCGGGTCTTCAAATTGTTGATTATATTGGTGTTTTAATCGTAATAGTAAGTTGAAATGAATTTCTCTCGCGGCTTTCCCGCTCATGAGTTTGAGGCTATGATGGAAGAAAATAGAATAAATATTCGATGCATGGAGGCATGAATCACCGTATGGGAAAAGCCGTTCCTCTCCCTGAAGTGACGTTTGTGGTGGTGGATATTGAAACAACCGGGGGTATTCCCGGGCAGCACGCCATTACCGAAATTGGCGCCGTGAAGGTGCAAGGCGGCCGGATTGTAGATCGGTTTGAAACCCTGGTCAACCCGGAGCAGGATATCCCGCCCTTTATTCAGGGGCTGACGGGAATTACGCCCGATATGGTAAAGGATGCCCCGGTGATTAAGGACGTGATGCCCCGGTTTTGGGATTTTTTGGGTGATGGGGTGTTTGTGGCTCACCATGTACCGTTCGATTTTCGCTTTTTGAGCGCGGTCACCAAGTCTCTGCTGGGAGAAGGACTCGACAATCCACAGCTTTGCACCTGCCGTTTGGCGAAAAAGCTCTTGCCGGAACTCCGTAAAAAAAACCTCGATTCGGTGACGCAGTATTTCAAAATCGAGATTAAGCAGCGCCACCGCGCTATGGGAGATGCGGAAGCCACGGCCTTGGTCTTGCTGGAATTTTTGAAGACCTTGGAAGCCGATGGCTTGACGACGCTGGCCAAGGTGCTGGATTACCAGAAGCGTGGCGGCAAGCGCTATGCTAATTTCAAGATCCCGTTCCCGGAGCATCGTGTTTCCAGTTTTTCCCAGCAGCCGGGCGTGTACCTGATGCGGGACGAAAAAGGGGACATTCTGTACATTGGCAAGGCTAAGAACTTAAGAAAGCGTTTGCAAAGCTATTTTACCAACCTTCTCAGGCAGCCTTCCAAAGTGCAGGAACTGATGCACCAGGTTGTGGATATTGAAACCCGTGTGCTGGGCTCGGAACTGGAGGCGTTGCTGGAGGAAGCCCATCTGATTAAGCTCCACCAGCCGTACTACAACCGGCAGATCAAGAATTTCAAGGCGTTCCCTTTTTTAAAAATTACCGTGCATGATGCCTTTCCTCAATTGACCGTTGTATCGGATATTGATGATGATGACGCCCTGTTTTTTGGCCCATATCAACGGAAACGGCATTTGGCGACTATGGTGGAATCGTTGTCCCGTATCTTCCAGTTGCGGACTTGCTCGGATGTGACCTATAAAAAACATCATCGCCAGGGAGCATCCTGCATTTTCCACCAGATTGGGCGATGCTCGGCTCCTTGTATCGGTGAAATCAGCCGGCAGGATTACCGGGAGCAGGTGGATGGGATTATCAACTTCCTGGAAGGACGGGTGTCAGATCTCACGGAGCGAATGATCCAGTTGCGGGATTATTTTTCGGAAACCATGAATTTCGAGAAAGCCAAGATTATTCAGGATCGATTGTTGGAGCTGCTTAAAATCCAGGCCAACACCCAATACCTGACGCAGGCAGTCCATCAAAACCATCTGCTGATTGTCTTGCCCGATCGCGAACCCCCCCGGCGCTTGTTGCTCTATGTCTATAAAGGCCGCCCAATCCAGAAGCATGTGTTTGACCCCCGCTCCGATTCGGTGGATGCGGTTCTGGAACGGGTGCAACTTTTGCAGAAGATGCTGCAATCCAAGATTGAAAACAAGCGGGATGTGATTCAGCAACGCGAACTGGAAGAGATTCGGATTATTGCCCACTGGTTGAAGCACTTGGAGCCGGAAAGCGGCACGCGCATCTGGAACCTGGCTCAGCCTTACGAAACAATATCGAAGGAGATTATGGCGTATTTTTGTGCGGAGCTTCAGGAACCGGTTTCCGTCCCCATATGGCAAGCGAGCCAATCGTTTGCCTGAAGCGGATGACATCCTCAACCGTATCATAGCCCCAGCCTGGCTGGAATGTGGATATGTCCACCGGCTCCGGGTTAAATAACCGTTCCGTACGCACGTCAACCAAGCCTGCGGCCTGGAAGGCCTTTTGATAATCGGTTTCGGACAGGTAGGTCATCGGGATAGGCATCAAGTCCTGCCAAACCGCGCTATACGGGTTTTCCTTGTAAAAATCCACCATGGCCGCAAACTGTCCGCCGGGTTTTAATGCCCGGTGGATCTCGGAGAGTACCTGCGGGATATCCCTGTAATAGTAAAGCGATTCGATATTAATGATGCTGTCGAACGTTGCTGTTTCAAACGGCAATGTTTCCGCCTGGCCGATGATAAACTCAACGGATGGTTTTGAATGGTGCGTTTTGGCTTCGGCAATCATATCCGGGGATAAATCCAGCCCGATGGCCTTTCCGCCTGGAGCAACCCGATCCGCTGCCCAGGCGACGCAATAGCCATTGCCGCAACCGATATCCAGGAATAGCTGTCCCGGCTTCAAGTCGAGCCGGTTCAATATCTGCGAGGAAGTCGGCCAATGCCCTTTTTCCATGCGGCTGCCCCGGCCGGCACGCGCCCACTCGTCAAAGAGTTGTTGAACCTGTTGGGTTACGGATTCCATCCCCGCCACCCTTGCGCCAGGGAATAGACATTTCCATAGCCCATCACCTGTAGCGTATCGGCTGCCAGGGCGGAACGGCTTCCGCCGCCACAATAGGCCACCACCACTTTATCCTGGTTGGGAACCACGTCATCAATTTCCAGTTCCAGAATGCCGCGCGGGATATTCACCGCGCCGGGGATGTGCCCTTGTTCAAAATCAGCGGGCTCTCTGACGTCCAGGATAACCAGGTCTTTCCCTTCGGCTTGCCAAGCTCTCAATGTATCGGCGGTCACTTCCTGGATGCGGCCTTTGGCCTCCTGCACCAGGTTTTGAAATGTTTTTCCACGCCAGGTATTGGTCTGGTTCATCCGTCTGCCCTCTCTTGATTTCATGCGAACGGGGTTATTGTATCGTAAGCCTGCGGCGCTGCAAAGCCACCTATTGCGTCACGGCTTTTTGTAAGGCCGGGTTGTTCGGATCTTCCCCTTTTGCCAGCGCCAGGTAATAACTAACCAGTTGAAACGCCACGATTCCCATAAACAGGCTTTCGATGCCTTGCGAGGCGGGGAGGGTTAAAATATCGGAGCCGTTCAAGTCCAATTCACGCTGCAAGGGGTATGGAATAGGGGGGCTGTTTTCAAACGCGGTGAAGAAAACCCCTTCCGTGCTGTAAATCCGTTCTTCACCAAGGTAAAAGTGGGATCGGATATCGGTAAAGAACTGCTGCGCCGCTTCATCGGACAACTGAGGCGGGATGAGATAGAGACAGTTAGGCCGAACCCCTTTGACACCCTTTAAAATGACCTTACGCCCATGCTTAAAGCTTTCGGTGTTATCGGTCCACACAATATTGCTGGACGTTTCGGTCAGCTTTAAGCCAACTTCAGGTAGAATGGATGATAAGGGCCCTTTCGAAAGCATCACAAATTGGTTGGTATGGCACAGCGCCTTGGCAAACGCCTCAATCCGTTGATGCACGGCAGGGTCATCCAGTAGTTGCTCCAGCCGTTCCGGGATTTGCTTCAACATGGTTAACAGGCTCTGGTAAGCTTGACGGCGCAACCATGCCCGTTTTTGGCCGAGTTTTAACCCCAGCAGCAATAAAGCCATAATCGAAGACGTCATGGATTTGGTTGCCGCAATGGAGCGTTCTTCGCCAGCCTGGAGCTTGAGGTGATTTCCATACTTCGTGCCGAGCGTGCCTTCTGGATTATTTGTAAAGGAGATCATGGGCGCATGGTGATCAGAAAACCCCAGCCCTTCCTGTAGCCGCTCCAAAATATGCAGGATACTGGCTGTCTTCCCGGATTGGCTGACGGTGAGGAAATAACTGCGCTCAAACAACCGCTTAATCGGGTGGTTTACAAATTGGGAGATCTCAAACTTGTTTTCAATCGATTCCGGGTCGAAGGTGAAGTTATTGAGCCCGGTAAACTCTTCGATGTAGGGCGCGGCGATTTTCAACGCGTTATAGCTGGACCCTTCGCCAATGCCAATGAGTTTCTGCGTGAAAAAGCCCGGCAACACAATATTGTCAAAATTCCCTGGGAATTCCGACAGTAAATGCTTGAGGCACTGCGGTTGTTCCTTGATTTCTTCCAGCAGGCGCCGGGCATCTTGGCTCATTTCAAGCTCTTTTCTACTCTCTATCCTAGCTTTATTGTAAGGGGGATTACTGTTTGGGAAAATCCTCCAGGAATCATATTCGCATACATCCAATCCTTTGTAGCCGTAAATCCGTGTGCGCCATGTTGTGTTTTGACGTGCCGGGTGGGTCGCTTTATAATGACGTCTATGCCGATGTAGCTCAGCCGGTAGAGCAACGGTTTCGTAAACCGTAGGTCAGGGGTTCGAATCCCCTCATCGGCTTTTACTTTTATCACCCTGGAAATCAAAGTCTTATTTAAGGATCCTTGAATAAGAGAGAGAGAGCCTTATTTTACAGAATATATCATTTTGGGAATAGGAAAAGTCATATCCTAAACGAAGCAGGTATTTGTTATGGATAAGCCAGTGGTTGTAAGTTTTACCACCTTTATTGCTACCTCAAGGGAGCGCTTAAAGAGGCCTTTGGGTATTCTTTCTTGGCAGGGCATCAATATAAATTCCAACCGCGGATAAGGTTCTGCCAGCCCTCCTCAACGAGCCTGTAATTCGTGGCCAAGGAAAAAAAGACAGAATCTAAATAAAGCCTTAAGAGTGCTTAACAATCGTTAACACCCTATAAGCAGATTTTTGTTAGTTGTTTTTATACAGATATAAGAAATGTGTGGTTAAACGCTTGGGCTATAGGAGTTCTGTGTGTATGGGCAATAGTTCTGTAATTCTTCCTCAGCAAACACAAATTCTCGCTTTGGCAATGTTGCTGGCTTCCCCAAATAGTGGTGCTTCCATTGCGCCGAACATTGGGCCAATTTTACCGACCGGCAGCTTTACCCAACCCCCTAATGATTTTGCAGGTTTATTCTTTGCGGGTCTGTTTGATAATAACGTCCCGGCTCAGCAACCGGCTGAAGACCCGTATGCGGCGCTGGCCTTTGCGGCGCTCCTCAATCACGGCCAGTCTGCGCAGGCAGCCTCTTCTTCCCAGGATGATGCATTTGCAGCTTTCGCAGCCGCATTGTTAAAACGGCAGAAACCCCAATGCTGCCCCATCGGTGTGGGCGCCGGGATGAAAGGCCGTTTCTGGGGCGACCCTCATTTCG
The DNA here is from genome assembly GCA_937922745.1 of uncultured cyanobacterium. GTDB lineage: Bacteria > Cyanobacteriota > Vampirovibrionia > Vampirovibrionales > JAGQHJ01 > CALAJO01. Next base: position 2,626 of record CALAJO010000021.1, on the reverse strand, counting down.
AGTCCATGAAGGACGGCAAGAAGTATGATCTGCATCCGGCACAGGGTACCACGGTCAATGTCTTTAGTGATAAAGATCTCCAGATGAACTGTAAAGCCGATAAATGGAAGGACGATCCGACGGCGACCGTTTTTACCGATATGGGTTTACAGTTGGGTGGCTACCGCTTGAAATTTGGGATTAATGATGACGCTCCCATCTTGATGTTTAATGATGGTCGTTCCGTACCCCTTCAGGATGGCGTGGAAGTTGACCTGGGCTGCGCCAAGGTGAAGTGGAACAAGGCAACCAACAAATTGGAATTTGAAAACAACGAGTACAAAGGCGTGTGCGAAAAAGTCGCTGATGGCTATCTTAATGTGGATGTCCAAGTGACCGAGCAGGGTTATCTTAGCGATTGTGTTGAGCCGGAAGGGTTACTTGGGCGCTCCGTCAAGGGAGACATTTCCGACAATGTGGACTGCAAAACCGGTGCAGGCGCACTCGGCATCGATCCGACAACCGGCCAGCCCAGGACGTTTGATAATTACACCATTGCCAATGGCGATCTATTCGGTGTTGCAAACGATCCGTCCGTCCGTCGCTTTGATCCGGGGAATGTTATAACGGGTGGCCCTGGTACTTATCCTGGAAGCATCCTCGAACCGGATTGGTGCAACCCGAATGAAAGTTGCGGTACTTGGGGCAGCCCTTCTCCAATTGGTGGTGGCAATCCCTGGGCAATTTCAAACAACCCAATTGCGCAACTGCTCAACATCATTAAACTATTACTGGGTTCTTTTCAGCACGTTTTCTAGATATCCAATACTCTGTATTACTGTTCACCTGTTAGGCTTCGGTTTAGCAGGTGTTTCTTTTTTATGGGCCCAAAAAACGATCTTAATCTTAAATTAACATTTTGAAATAAACTAACATCAATGCCAGAACATTTGTTTTTATATTTTTAGATAGTCACGTCAATTGTTGTTAGACATTGTGAGAGTCAGGAGGGAAAAATGACCCAGGTTAATTATTGTCAGCCGCCAGCGCCCAAAAAGACGCAAAGTAAGCCCAAGCCAGCCCCTAATCCGCAGCCAAAACCTGCGCAAAATAACCATAGCCACAATCAAACTTATACCATCCACAACACATTTAACTTTAACAATTACGGTAATATTTATTACAGTGGTGGCCATATGGGTGTTTGGGATCATCCCCGTTTTAACAATCATTCTACAAACTGGGATGTTGGCCAGATGTATCGTTTTAGCGGTGGTCAAAACTATAATATGTATCCACCACAAAACTACTGGCAAGAGCCGACTTATGAATTTGCCCCACCCATTTACTTGCCTGGCCCTTATATGGATAAGGAGCCACAAAGTTGGGGAAATGATTACAGTTATCCACCCACCAATTTTTATTATAATGATGCTCCGGAATATTTCGCTATGCCGAATGTTGTTTATAACGACGACAGAAATGGATATTCCCAGCCGAATTATGCCACGCGACGGTTTGTTTTCGAATAAATCGTTTTGGTTGTCATCTCAAAAGCCCGCTGATCAATCAGCGGGCTTTTGCGTAGTTTTAACAATTAGTTACATACTGGCAGCAGAAATTAATAATTTGTTTTTATTCTAATATCAAGGTTCAATTTCATCGGTGTTTTCGTTAATCAGTTTCTCTCTTCTTTTTTTATGGAGGTTTCTGTCATGTCTTTGCATCTTTCTAATATTTTTTATCACATTTAGCCAACAAGGCACGCTGCTAAAGTATTAGCACAATAAGTTTGCGGCTTGATCAGATTTTCATCCTGCACATGTAGGCTAACGTTGATTTGAGCTTAAAGCGCTATGATAAATAGTGATAATGTTGTAACAGCGTTTATTAAGACCTGATTGCGCCATAATTATTATTAATTGCAGTTTTTATTTTTCTGCTGAACGAGTTAATTCCTAATAGGGATATGCCTGCTAATGCTATTAGCGGGCTTTTTTATGCCATTTTATGGGTCTTTACAAGAATTAATAAATTAACATTATTTTTATAATTAATTGTTTTTATACAAATATAAATACGATAGTTCTCTCATCAAGGTTGTATACGAGTTAGGAGGTTATTTATAATGTCTTCAAATATTGCACAATCCATATTATCCCAAATTTTTAAGGGCAATATTCCTGGCGCCACGGATGTATCCAAGGCTAAGGAAACACAGCCAGCCCAGGCGCCAGCAGTTGATTTAAAAGGCCAGCAAACCAAGACTGACGATATTAAAGTCACTGATTTAAAAAATCAGGCGAAGGTGCCCGCTGGTTATGATAATACCAAGGAAACCCTCGGTCAGATGTTAAATGTAAAAAGTGATTATGGACAATCACATACTTCCTGCGCAGGCTCACTCTGTAGCAAAAATAACATGATGATGTTGCTGCTGATTATCTTAATATCCTTTATGGGTAAAGCTCAGCAACCAGCGCCCAATCCATATCCATTGCCTGAGCCTAAGCCAGAACCCAAACCGGATTATCCGAAGCCTGAGCCTAAGCCAGAACCCAAACCGGATTATCCGAAGCCTGAGCCTAAGCCAGAACCCAAACCGGATTATCCGAAGCCTGAGCCTAAGCCAGAACCCAAACCGGAT
>CALAJO010000020.1 GCA_937922745.1 uncultured cyanobacterium | reverse complement strand
TCGAGACGGGATTCCGCCTTGATGATTGTAATCGGCAAGTCCGGTTGGCCCAGTTCCAGCAGAAACTGGCGGCAATGGCCGCACGGCATGGCCGAGACAATGAGATGTTGCAGCGCGGTTTCATCGTTCTGTTTAGCGAGCGCCAAAGCAAACTGTTCCGCATGCACGGTTTGGGATAAGGGCATCCCTTCAAATTCCAGGTTAACTCCCAGGTAGGCCCGTCCACTCTGGCCAATAGCCACCGCTCCAACCCGAAACCCGGAGATGGGGGGCTGTGCCAACTGTTTTGCAAACTCCAGTAACGCGGCTAAACCGGCCGTATCCTCCAGCGACAGGTTGAAGGATTCCTGGATATAGGGCGATTCCGTCATTGCCGGCGCGGCGGGAAAACCATTCCCAGGGCGCAGATGGACTTGGCATCGATCAGTTTCTGTTCATGCACCATTTGCCACAGCTCATCCACTGTGACGGTCATCACCTGGATAAACTCATCCTCTTCACGCCGGGGATTGGGAGATTGCCGAAGGCCGGTGGCTTTGAACAGATGGATTTTCTCGTTGCAAAACCCAGGAGAAGTATAGATATGGGTCAATTCTTCCCAATGGTCGGCGACGTAGCCGGTCTCTTCCTCCAATTCCCGCTTGATTGTGGCCAAGGGCGCCTCCCCCGGGTCCAGCTTTCCGGCCGGCAGCTCGTATAGTACGTGCCCCAAGGGATAGCGGAACTGCTTAATCAGCAGAATCTTCTCATCCGGCAGAATCGCGAGGACACAAGCCCCACCCGGATGCTGGACGACTTCCCGTTTATGCACCCGCCCGCTGGGCACTTCCGCCTGGTCTTCCAGCACGCGGATAATATTGCCTTTATAGATTTCCTGTGTAGAAACGGTCTTTTCCCGTTGCGCCTCATCGGTTAAGAAGGTCATGGCTTTGCAAACTGCTCCCATATTGCCAACATCAATTCCGTACAGGTGACCATCTCTCTTAAATACACACTTTCCGTCAGGGAATGGGGCTCCATATAGCCCGCACTTAACACAATGCCCGGCACACCCTGCCGGGTGAAAATATTGACATCACTTCCACCGTTGGTTCGGATGAGGTTTATGGGCAAGCCAGTGGCCTCAACCGCTTTGCAAACGCGCTGCACCTGCGGATGATCCGGCTCGGTGCGGTAATGCTCAAAACACACTTCCGACGTAAATTCGAAGGAAGCGCCTTCAACCGGGTCAATCGTTTCGCGAAGCACCGCCTCAATCTGCGACAGTTCCGCCTGGAGCCGGGCTTCATCGTGTCCGCGAAGCTCCCCCTCCACGATGGCCAGGTCCGGCACGATATTGGTGGCTTTGCCGCCCTTGATAAAGCCCAGGTTGGACGTCGTATTCTCATCCAGCTTGCCGAACCGGATTTTGTCCAGTGCCTGACTCAACAACTGGATGGCATTAATGCCCTTCTCCGGCATAATGCCCGCGTGGACGCTTTTACCGTGGACGGTGATTTTAAACATAATATAGGTGGGCGCTTCATAAATCACCGTGCCCTGCTTGCCAGTGTGATCCAAGGCGATGACGAAATCGGCATGGGCGTATTGCTGTGGGGCAATGTATTTTGCGCCGTCCAGCATCAACTCTTCCCGTGTGGTGATGAGAAAGATCAGGTCCGGCCGGGGCAGGTTTTCCTTCAGACTCAGCTCCAGCGCTTCGATCATTGGCGCAAGGCCGGACTTGTCATCAGCGCCTAAAACCGTATCCCCCGAAGAACGAATCAGCCGCTCGTCCCCATCCCCTTCAATCACGGGCTTAACACCAATACATGGCGGAACCACGTCCATATGCCCGGTCATAATCAAGGTGAGGCCGGACTGTGAGAGGTTACCGGGAATGCGCACAATCAGGTTGCCTTCTTCATCCGCAATGTAGGGCAGATTTAGGGTCGTGAAGCGCTGTTCCAGGTATTCGCGAACCGGGCCTTCCTGTCCGCTGGGACTGTCCAGCCGTACCAGCTCCAGGAAAGTCTGGAGGAGTTTTTCAGTATCCGGCTTGGGTCGTGTCGTCATCATGGGAGATAGCGTAGCAAATTTCGCCCACGGATGAAAGTGCCATTTTTCCGTGCTAGTATGTGGCTGTGTCGCGTGGAACAAATAAAGGACGCTATCCCTATGTCAGTCGTTGCGAACAGATCCGGTATCACCGAGCAGCAAATCGAAGACCTGGTTGCCAACCTGTTTTACATTGCGAATCACCAGCTTCCCAAGGATATTTTCGATCGTCTGAATACGATCTATCAAAACGAAGTGGGCCCGAACGCCCGCGAAGCCACCCGTCAGATCATTCAAAATGCGGTGATGGCCCGTAATAAAGAGCGCCCGATGTGCCAGGATACCGGATTCCCGGTTGTGTTCGTGGAGTATGGCCAGGAGGCTCAATTCCACGGAGATCTGACCGCCGCGATTAACCGCGGTGTCGCTAAAGGGTATACCGAACACTACCTCCGCAAATCCATGGTGCGCGATCCCGTTTTCGATCGTACCAATACCGGTGACAATACCCCGGCCATCATCCATACGGAAATCGTTCCCGGCGACGCCATCAAGATTATGGTGGAGCCCAAGGGCTGTGGCAGCGAAAATATGAGCCAGCTCCGCATGCTCAAACCCTCCCAAGGGTTGGAGGGCATTAAGGAATTTATCATCGAATCCATCTTCAAGGCTGGGGCAAACCCTTGCCCGC
>CALAJO010000019.1 GCA_937922745.1 uncultured cyanobacterium | reverse complement strand
CTCGCTTTTGTTTGGGAAGATGAGGCTCGATTAACGCCCACTCTGTGTCTGATAAATTCTTCCAACCCATCCCTATTCGCCTCCAACTCTCAATCACAACCACAGCATCTTATCAGAAAATTACCGGATGAGTTCTAATTAACCAGGGCCGGATTGACCCAACAAAGGGCGAGATGAAATATCTAGCAAGGGGCGAGCAATGGGATCGGGTGTCTCATTATGAAGAGATCGCCGCTCAACTGGCGGATCAGCCTGAATTTTTAGATGGTGTAATTGCAGGTCGCCTCGCGTTAGGCAGAAGCTTATGCCAGGCCCAGCCGGATGCTACCGGGTATGTTTCAAGAGACAGTCGAAACCTCACCCCGGAAGCCCGAAAAGTCTTTTCTCAGGCCAAATCCTTACTAGAGGCAGTGTATTGCAATCCTAAGCATCCCAGTTTAAAAGCGCGGGCCGCCCAACTGATCCCGGTATCGCAGAAAGGTTATTTTGACCATGAGGTTCATATGCTTGGGATGACACTTGCCATACATCGGACTTCTGAAGGCAGTGTTCTGAATAGTATTAATAGTATATTTGCGCATGCCCCAGAATTGAGGCGGGTTTTAGACCCCAAATAAATTTTGGCAAGTATCCCACCACTGCAAGTAATTGAGCTGATTAGCCTAACGGGTGAGCGCAGCGGCTGTAAGCCGCAAGCGAGCTCAAAAAGATGCCTTGAAGCTACCAGGCTTCCCTCAAGATCTTAGGGGCTCCCGTTTCTGCGATTAGCAGAAGCGGGCAAGAACGGCCCCTTGCGCAACCATTCTTGCTGTAAAGGGATAATCACCTAAATTTTTATCCTATTTAACGGGGCAACTTGGTTGAAAGCGGAGGCAATTTCAAAATGCCTTTTGTTTTGCTTAGTCCAGGTTCTTAACTGTGGAAAAGAAAAAATGAATCCCGTTCGTTTTCAAGGACATTATACGCTGTATCGCCCAGAGGGAAATGATAATAGCTGGCATGAGATGATAGCGAGTGCACCATTTACTCAGATTAAAAAAGATATACGAGGGGTTAAAGGCTATATGAGTGGTACGGATGATTCCATGTACTACTGGTTTAAGCCGTATGATGCCCGTACTGTCGAAATTCTCTGTTGGGATGAGCATGATCAATTGGTGAAGGAAGCAGTTGAACCAATGATGGCTGTACAACCTGGAAAATACCAGCTTGTAAGACATGAAGGTACATCAATCCCAGGCATGTACGCAATGGATATGGTGGTAAACTGGGTTAAACGTAACCGTACATTCCTAGATAACGTTAAAAATGCAGAAGCCATCCCTGCGATTATCAGAATGGTTGTTCAAAATCCAAGTATCACTGTTAGAGAGCTGGCTAGAAAGTTGACTTCCCCGGCTTCGTAAGGATTAGGCAACCGGCACTTTCTGGATCATGATGCAGGCGTTGGCCAGTACGTGAATGCCGTAAGATTCGGCTTTGGCAATGGCTTCATCGGATTCCGAACCCGGTTGGAACCAAACCCGCTCGATGCCTTGCGCCTTACACTCCTCAACCACGCTTAAGGCCACTTGTGGCGGCACAACCAGGTTGACCACGGCGGGCTTTTGCGGCAAAGCAGCCAGGTTAGGGTAGCACGTGTCTCCTTCGATGGTATCCAGCTTGGGGTTGATGCCGTACACGGTATAGCCGGCATCTTTTAAATCGCGGTAAATAATGTTGCCGTATTTCTCCCGGTTCTCCGATACGCCGACCACGGCCCACGGTTGCAGCTTGGGCCAATCGGCCAGTGGGTTTTCCTGCATTGCCATCTCGTCATTCTCCTTATTATTGCTGGTGCGCTAACGCTTTCAAAGCCTGGTAATGCTCCCGTTCCAGGTCGTTAAGCTGGGTGGGGAAGACGCCTTTGACCCGGACATAGAGATCGCCGGATTCCTCGGTGGTTTTGCCGGGCAGCCCGCGCCCCTTGATGCGGAGCTTTTTGCCGGGCTCCGTCCGTTCCGGGATTTTGAGCGTAATATTACCCTGCATGGTTGGGACAACCACTTCCGTGCCCAGCGCCAAGTCCGGAATGGGCACAGCGACATCATGGATCAGGTTCAGGTCTTCCACCTGGTAAAGTGGGTGCGGCCGAACTCTGACAGTGAGGTACAAGTCTCCCTTTTGGCCGTAAGCGCTTTGCCCCTCGCCCTTTAGCTTGATTTTACCGCCAGGCTTAAGGCCCTTGGGAATTTTGACGGACAACGACTTGACGCCGCCATTGGGATAGGCAAGCTGGATAGTCTTTTTGTCCTCGGAGAAAAAGTCTTCCAGGTTCAGCTCAATGCTTTGCTGGATATCCAGATCCATCTGCTGCTGTTGTGCTTGTCGTCCGGCAGCCCCTCTCGGGTTGCCCCCGCCAAAGCCCTGAAACCCCGGCCCGAATTCCACATGCTGCTGGTGGCGCCTGCCGCCGCCGGGTTGCCCCATGCCCATCTGCCCGAAAATCATGTCGAAAAAGTCCGAAAAACCACCCGCTCCCAAATCCTGGAAGTTGATGTTCATCCCTTCAAATCCCGGTGGCGGCTCGAAGCTGGAGCCGTGGCGATAATTGGCCCCAAGGCTATCGTAGCGGCGGCGCTTGTCCGGGTCGCCCAGCACTTCGTAAGCTTCGTTAATATCCTTAAACTGGTCTTCCGCGGACGGGTTCACATCCGGGTGGTATTGCCTCGCCAGCTTGCGATACGCCGATTTAATCTCCTTTTCGGAGGCGTTGCGATCGACCCCCAGGATTTTGTAATAATCTTTAAATTGAACCGCCATAGTGGTATTTATGCCTTTGTCCGATCAGACTTTTCTGATTCTATCTTAACGGATCAACCGGGAGAGTCATCCCTTTTCATGAACATTTAATCTTTCAGGCAGTGGATAGGACACCGGACATGCAGGCAATTAGGAACAGGAAAAAATAAATGGGCTCGGGTCAGGCCGCTTCACTGGAAATACAACGGTGCCAAACAGACAAAGGAGCCGGGTACTGGCATTTTAAAGCCGGCACGGGAAACCTAACCTATTTTATGCTGGCCACGCTAAATGACGCCCTGACAAAAATCCCGCCGGAGCTTCCAGTTGTGTTACAAAGCGAAGCATTGACCCTGCCGACGTTAAGGCCGGTTGAGGAACGGGACTGGCTGATCCAGGCCGGCATCTTTCGGCGCACGCAGGAGCGGTTCAAGATCCGGGGTGGCTTGCTGGTTTCGGTTGTGACCCGGCAATTGCTGGGCGGGACGTATCTCGTGTTCGGCATGGCCGCGCAGCATCGATTGATTATCGAGGGAGCAATCGCTTATCCCAGTTTAAGCGCTGAAGCGTTCGAACAGATTTTCCATCGGCCTTATCCTCATTCGACAGAAGCTAAAGCCGCTCTATCCTCGGGCCTGGTAACTGAAATAGCGCCTGCCGCCGGGCTGCACTCTCGCTTGATGCAATTGCTGGATGGGTCAGCGTAATCTACAGGGCAAAAAGTACCAGCGAGATGGTTTTAATCACTAAGTAGACTGAACCAAGGGTTAAATCAGAATGGGCTCAGCCTGGCAGCCTTATCCATATTCAATGCCACTGTATCGGGCCATGCCTGCGCAACCGCATTTGCCGGTAAATCCTTTTTTGCCCAGGCACTATATGCAAACGGAGACGGTTGGGACTCGGGAGCGCCCCATTGTTCGTAACTGCACCACTTGTTCGCTATATAACATGCTAAGTTTCTATGGAAAAGACCAGGCGATTAAGGTGGAAGACGCCCTGCTCGGGATTATTAGGGAGCTGGTGCAGGGTGGGGAAAACCCGCGCGACTTTATTGGCGTTGGGACGGCTAAAACAGGCGAAACAGGCTACGGTGTTACAGATTTGCTGCTGATAATTTTTTTAGAGATGTTGAAGATGAAGACGGAAGTCGGCTTAGGAAACGATCCGAAATATTATGCCAAGGGGATTCAGGCCATTCAATCAGGCCGCCCGTTTATTATCGGGGATGCGAATACTTACACGCTCGAAGGCAGTTATAGCACAGGCCATACTTATGTAGTGTATCCAACGCCCAATGGCCGATGGATGCTGGCGGACTCGAACCTGCCGCAGGCAAGGGAAATACCCGTTGAACGCATTATGCAGAAACTTCGCGACCCGAACAGCAGTTTTATCTTCGTGGGCAATGGGCCGGATGAAGCCGCTGTGCGCGGGATGGCGAAGTACCATTAAGCGCTGTCCTCCCCAAAAGTATTCCCAGCCCTGCCGTTGACTTTTTGGACGGCCGGGGCTAGCATTCATTAGCTTTAACCGTTAACCGCCAAAGTACGATGACTGGCGCACTGTATGCCGTTCCGAACGTTGAAATAAAGCATGATGCTTCCTTCTTGTCAGCCCAACAGTCATTGGAATCTCTCTCAATGGCGCTGGTTGTGAAACATTGTGTTACAAACCCTAGAAATTACACATGTTCCATCAGTATAATGAGTATATTCAAATGTTGATTAAACAATATGTTCACCACCTTGAGGAGGTTCCATGTCGGCAATAGAGGATAGAGAGCGTACGGTACTCATCGATATATCGAGAGCCGTCAATTCTGCCGATGCGGTACGCCAGCTTGAATTGTACCTGGAGCAATCCAGGACTGTGCTAGGCCCCGGTGCAGGGATCGACCTGAATACCGGGGATCTCCTTTTGACGCCGGGCATATTGGCGAAGATTAAAGCGGTTCTCTCCCGGTTTGGAGTCAAAGCGCAAACCCTGTATTCCGATGTGCCGCAGACCCAGCAGTCTGCCTTGGATGAAGGGTTGTCGGTTCGCCGCTATCCGCCCTCCAAGAAAGGATTTGATCCAAACCAGTTTATGGCCTCCGCGTATAAAGATTTGGATTTGCCGTTTGAAAGCCTCTCACGTCCGGTTATTCAGCCGCCGGTGGAGAAGCAGGGCGCGCCGGTTTCCCGACCCGCACCGGTTTCCCGGCTTTCCGTAACGCATGATGACGGGACGCTGGAAGAACTGTTTGTCGAGAAGAACCTACCGCTGGAAACGCTGTTTTACAAGCAAACCTTGCGTTCCGGGCAGGTGTTGGAGTCGTCCGGCAATATTGTGGTGGTGGGCGATGCGCATTCCGGCAGCGAGATTCTGGCGGATGGCGATATCCTTGTCTGGGGCTTCCTGGGCGGGATTGCCCACGCGGGACGCAACGGAAACGACCGTGCGGAAATCCGGGCCGTCCGCATTGAGGCGGTTCAGCTTCGCATTGGCTCCCATATTGCACGACGCCCGGACAGGTTGTTTAACAACAGGGCCAAAAAGCGCACGCCGGAAGTCGCCAAGGTGAAAAACGGCGAAATCCAGATTTATGAAGACATCGTTGAATAAAGAGGAAAGAGGTTAAGCACTCTTATGACAGCAAAAGCTCAAGGACGCGTCATAGTCGTTACCTCCGGAAAGGGTGGCGTGGGGAAAACCACATCAACCGCCAATATCGGGGCAGGTTTAGCGAGGATGGGCTATAAAGTTGTCCTGATCGATACGGATATCGGCTTGAGAAACCTGGACATCCTGATGGGACTGGAGAACCGCATCGTCTACAACATTGTGGACGTGGTGGAGGAGCGCTGCAAGCTGGCCCAAGCCCTGGTGAAGGATAAACGCATGCCGAACCTGTGCCTGTTGCCTGCGGCCCAAACCCGCGATAAAAGTGCCTTAACCCCGGAGCAGATGAAGGATGTGGTTGGCGAACTGCAAAAAGAGCATGATTTTATCCTGATTGATAGCCCTGCCGGGATTGAACAGGGATTCCAAAACGCGGTTGCCGCCGCCAGCGAAGCCATTGTCGTGGCCACGCCGGAGATGTCCTCCGTTCGGGATGCGGATCGGATTATCGGGATGCTGGAAGCGAAAGAGGAAATTACCAATTACAAGCTCATCCTCAACCGTGTTCGGCCGGATATGATGAAAGCCAACGACATGATGGACGTGGACGACGTTCTGGAGATTCTGTCCGTCAAGCTTCTGGGAATTATTCCGGAAGATCAGAGCATTATCATCAGCACCAACCGGGGTGAGCCGGTGGTGATGCGCGAGGGTGACAAGGTTCCCAAGGCAACGATGGCGTATCGTAATATCGCCAGCCGTATTGCTGGGGAAGATGTACCGTTCCTGGATTTAGACACACCTATTCCGTGGGTTGAGCGGGTGAAGAACCTGTTCAAGTTCGGGGCGGCGTGAGAGAGGGAGAGTGACAATCATGTCGACGCAAAGTCCACAACAAAACAAGCTGGTGCAGTGGTGGGTTGGCTTGCTCAACAAGCTCTCCACGCTGGCTGTGCAGCCCGCAGGCATTTCACCGGAGGTAGCTGCTGCTGAGCAAGATGCAGCCGCCTCCGCCAAGGAAGACGCGAAAAACCGCCTTAAGCTGGTTTTGATGCATGACCGCACCAAGCTCTCGCCCGGCTTGCTGGAAAGCATGCGGGATGAGCTGATGCAGGTGATCTCCAAGTATGTCGAGATTGACCAGACGACGCTGGATCTCTGCCTGGAGCAGGAGTCCAATACCATTGCGCTGGTCGCCAACATTTCCGTGGTACGCAGCAAGGAGGTTGCGGCCTCGTCTTAGCCTTAATTTGCCCTGTCGCAGATTAAGAGGGTGGATAAACAAATCACAAAGGGAACGCCTCAAGAGGCCGTTCCCTTTTTTGGTTTAACATTTCAGAACAAATCGGCAATTAAAATGCTTGAGAAGCGTTTGCTTATTCAAATAACTCAATTAAAGGATGCCGTTGTGGTTGCTCAAGTCCGGTTTGGTAAAATCTATTGGCTTCGCGGCGATGTTGCGAAAGAAGCCTGGCAAAAGAAATTGAATAACTCAGGCGAAAGGGTAAGCGTTACCGGCCCTCCTGTTAATGGTTTTACGCCGGCCCGGTTGCCACATGGTTCATCATATGCGGAATACTTAAGGGCAGTAACAGGCGACAATTCCCTTGGGCTCACCCACGATTTTGAGGATGCCATAATTTTGAATTCACCTGCAAATGGAGATGTCCTCATCATTCGGGATGACGAAACCCACCTGGATAGAGCCGATTATATTGAAAAATTAATTATGCAAAGTTTTTCACGTTTTCAATACGCAACTTCTAAAGTGGCAGCTTGGCTCTATAGCCGCAAATCTGCAGATTCTGGAATCCAGGTCATCGATGCATCGGGAAGCCGGAGTTTGGGGATGAATCCTCAAGCCCGTCAGGATCTAGACAAATTAATGGGTATTGAGACGATTACGCTTTAATTTACTAGCAGCGCCCACGTTTAAGATGGCGCTTGAAGTAAGTTTACTTTTTATTAACAAACTAGCACAAAAAAGCAATTTGCTCTTTTTGATTGTTTTTATTATTGAGTATAAAGCAATCGCTCTGACTTGGAGGAGATATTAGTGGCACTCGGATCAATCTTAGGCATTGGTGGCGCTACGAACCCACTGGATGCAATGATCAAAAAGTTTGACGCAGAGAACGCAGGGCTTAAAGCGCATTCTTCTTTTGGTGGTCTGTTATCCCTGGATTTTCTGAAGAACCCCAGCCAAAACGACACGCCTTTGGCCGGCCTTGCGAACCTGGGCACGCAGTTTACCCAAGGTAGCGGCACCAGCTCCAAAGGGAACAGCGACGTTTTAGCCCTATTGGCCGGTCTGGGTACTTTGCCCGGCACATCTGACCAGGTTAACCCGCTGACTGCCTTCCTGAACCAGGCGAGTGAAAATTTTGGCGTAAACGGCAGAAGCAGATCGCAGGCAACGGCCAGCGCAACGACAACTGCAACTGGCGCTGCAACTGAAACGACAACCCCTTCCGCCAATAGCGGTATCCCTCCGCAAACGGCTGCACAAGGTGCGACTGCAACGGGCCAGGCCACTGCTACAACCGGCACCCAAACCAGAGCCACCGCCGCAGATAATGGCTTGGAGGGCACCTTCCAGCAAGAGTTGGGTCGTACTCCCACCGCTGAGGAAAGACAGGCTTTTAGCGGCTTAACCCCGCAAGAGATTCGCCTGGCGCTGGCAAACACCCCGGAAGCCCAAGTGGTTAAAGCTTACCGCGAAGTATTATTGACCGACCCAACCCCGGAGCAACGTAAAGCCGCCTTGGATAAGGTTGCTGCCGATACAGCCGCCAAGCGGCCAATCCAGAACACCATTGAGACCCTGAAGCAAGAGCTTGCAAGTACTCCGGCGGCACAAGCCATTAAAATCAAAAAAGCCAATATCGGCGCAGCGGCTCCGGCAACACAGGCAGCCCCGGCAGTACAAGCTGCACCCGCAGCCCCTGCTGAAGAGCGCTCCGAAAAGAAAAAAGATGATGCAATCGATATGAGTGCTTTGAACGCCCAGGAAAGGGCCATTGCCCAGGCTTATATGGAAAACCGCGGCAAGACGAGCATGGAAGAAATTAAGCAGGCCGCAGCCAACACCAAAGATAAACCGCCAGAAGAGGCGGCCAAAGAGGTGGGCAAGGCATTTGAAGCGGCAAGAGCGGCAGGCAAGGAACCTCCAAAACCTGCCAAAGCCTAGGAAAATAGAAGACAGGATAGTTGACACAGCATTGATAAAAAGCCCTCCCATAGGGAGGGCTTTTTATCAATGCTGGATTGTGAAATGCGGATGGATAAATGCCCTCACTTGATAACATGCCAGGGGCCTTTCGGCACGAGCAAACCATTTGCCGTATACGCGTAATGTGAAAGATTAATAAAATCTAAATTTCGTCTTAATATTTTTTAACAAAATATAAACAAAATCGTATTTTTGGTTTTTATACATATACAAGGTGAGCGTAAGATAAACGCTTCTCTCAAACAAAAAACTCTCTCTCCGTTAATAGAAACGTTAGACCGGGAAGTAATGGAATAAATTTTTAAATGAGTCATCGTTCAGCTTAGACAAGCATTATTAATAATGCAAAATTTTTTTTGAAGCGTGCCCTGCGGCACGCAGTATTTACAACGGATTTAAAACCAGTTTTTGCCTTAATTTCTCTCTTTTTCTCCTCTTCTTCTCTACCTTATCTCTCTTCTTCTCTTCTCACTTCTCTCTCCAATGTGACTTGCCTCCAATACTGGAGGTTTTTTTTGCCTGGATTTTTTTAAAGGTAAATTAGCCTTTAATCGAACCGGCCAGTGTGCCGGAAATAAAATAGCGCTGGAGCAGGATAAAAAATGCCACGACCGGGATCGTCGCCAAAATCGTCCCTGCGCCGATAAGTCGCCAGTTGGCGCTAAAGGCCCCTTGCAAATGCACCAGCCCCACGGGCAAGGTGTACATTTCCGGCTTGGAAAGCACGATGCTGGGCCACAAAAACTCGCCCCAGGTAGACATAAAGGTGAAAACGGCCAGGGTGGCAATCGTCGGCCGAATTAACGGGAGAATAACCTGGGCCATCACCTGGAAGCTGTTGCATCCGTCCATTACGGCGGATTCTTCCAACTGTTTGGGCACGTTCACCATGGCCTGGCGCAGGAAGAAAATACCGAAGCCGCTCACGACAAACGGGATGATCAGGCCGATATAGGCCCCCACGTTGCTGGCCGTATCCACCAGGCCCATCTTCAGCACCATCAGGTACAGCGGGATCATGATGACCTGGAAGGGGATCATCATCGTGGCCAGAATCATCAGGAAGATGCTGTTCTTGCCCTTAAAATCAAACCGGGCCAAGGGGTAGGCCGCCAAAACGCTGAACACAATATTCAACACCACGGACAGCACCGTCACAATCAGGCTGTTGATGAAGTAGTCCCCCATCGGCACGGCGTTCCACACTTCCGTAAAGTTGCCCAGCGTGGGCTGGTTGGGAAGAAAATCCGGCGGGTACTGGAAGATGTTTTCATCCGAGGACTTGAGCGCCGTGGACAACAGCCAGATAAACGGCCCCACGGAAAAAATTGCTAACAGGATCAGGAGCGCGTATGTCCAGAGCTTTTTAAGCATTCAGTGCCTCCTTCTCCGCCTTGAGATAAAAGAATTTGATATTGAGCAGGGACAGGGCAAAGATGACGATCATCAAAACAAACCCTGCGGCGCAGGCAATTCCCAGGTTCAGGTTGCCAAAGGCCTGGTCGTAAATGTAATAGACAAAGGTTTCGGTTGCCCCAACCGGGCCGCCGCGCGTCATCACGTAGATTTCCGTAAACACCTTGAGCGCGCCAATGGTGCTGATAATGGCTACAAGCGCCATGGCCGGACGCAGATGCGGCATGGTCACAAACCAGTGTTTTTGCAGCAGGTTGGCGCCGTCCACTTCCGCCGCTTCGTACAGCTCGCCGGATATGCTCTGGAGGTTGGAGAGGTACATCATCATATAGTAGCCAATGCCTTTCCAAACCACCATCAGGCCCACGGCAAACAGGGCAATATCCGGTGAAACCAGCCAGTTGATCTTCGGCAGGCCGATAAACGACAGCAGGTAGTTGATGAGCCCGTCAGACGCGTACAGCCATTTCCACGCAATCCCCGCCACAACCAGAGAGACGACGACCGGCAGGTAGATCAGCGCCCGGAATAACGCAATCCCCTTAAGCCGGTTGTTGATGATCAGGGCCACGACAATGGGCACCAGGATCATCGCCGGGACGACGGCCACCATGAAGACCACCGTATTCCACAAAACCTTCCAGAAGTGCGGGCTGTTAACCAGCACCTGGTAGTTCTGCAATCCGATAAACTGCGGCTCGAAAATGGAATGGCCGTAATCCAGCATGCTGATGTACAGCGCCATGCCCATAGGCACCAGGAAAAACACCAGCAGCAACACCAGCGGAATGGCCAGGTACAGCCATGGTTCGGAGGGATGGTAAAAGGATTTGGTCTTCATCAACAGCTCATCATCCTGCCTGTAGGGGTAGCTCTATTTTAACAACGTTTGAACTATCCAGACACTACTTTGAAAAACAAGGCGGGCAATTTATTCCCAGGTTCGGTTTTTGTATTCCATATTGAATGTTTGCCTTGAGGACGTTATGAAAACAACTTTTACTGCCCCTTTTGCCTTGCATCAGCCGCTTCAGGCCAAGGCTGTCTCCCATAATCATCAGTCCGGCTTGGTTTCTGCACGCCGGTCTGCCGGGACGGATTCCGTCCATTTTAGCGGGACGAATGTGAAAGGCGCAGAAGCGACGTTGAAGACCTATGCTTTGCAACTTCTGACACAAGCCCAACTGAAACCGGGCCAAAAACTAAAGATAGAAGCGGACAGCTTTTTTCTGCCATTGGTTCGTCAAATGGTCGAAGCCGCCTATCGCGAAAAACAGTCTGGCCTGGTTTGGGTGGATATGAAGGAACCGGAACTGGAAAAACTGAAGAAGCAATACGGCATTACCGAAGACTTTGATTTTGTGCGCCAGCAGGAAGAAACCTTCGCTTCGGAAGGCGCTGCAGTCATTCGGCTTAAAGGCCCGGAGAACCATTATGTCAAAGCCGGCTTATCGCCCAAGCAAACCGAATTTATGATTCGGAATCGTTCCGCACAAGTTTCGCCCCAAACCCGTCAATTGCTTCAAATTGCGCCCGATGAAATTTTGGAGGAATGCTTGCACTTAAAGCCTGGCCAACCTGTACAGATTGTCGGCACGCGTGAGCAATTGCCAATCATCGCCCAATTAGTCGAGAGAGCTTACCAGCGTGGCACACGCCTGGTTGAGGTTAAACTGCAGGAAGATAAACGCTGGGATCTGTCCATTCCTTTCTTTAAATACGCCAGCGATGCCGTGTTAACGGAAGTTCCTGCCTATTCAACCGCAAGGCTGCAGGAATTTGTGGATAAGAATATTGCAGCGGTTTTTCTTGAAGGAAGTGACCCGGCCTTGTTGAGTGAGGTGGATTCCGCTCGAATCAGCATGCACCGAAAGGCTAAAGCAGAACATCAAAATGACCTGGAATTGCAGTTAATGTCGGAAACGCCTTGGGTTGGGTATTATTCTCCAACGACCATTTCTGCAAAGGCGGCTGGCTATAAAAAATTAAAGGATGCCGCACGGGATGCAAAACAAATCAATCATGTTGGCCATCTGGCCCAACATATCGAGCGTTTAAAGCAGCAGGCCGAACAGCTTAATGCGCTGGTTCGCCAAGGGTATCGCACGTTACGCTTCGTTAGTGTGGACTCTCAAGGTCGGCCAGATGGTAAGACTGATCTGAATGTGGGCCTTACCCAGAAGTCCATATTTGTTTCAGCAGAAATGACAACGCCATCAGGCCATCGGTTTATGGCAAATGTGCCTAGCGAGGAAAGCTTTACAGCCCCCGACCGGATGAAAACCAATGGGGTTGTGAGTATTACCATGCCGATTAGCATCAACGGGAAACGGGTGGAGGGCATTCGGATGGAATTTAAGGATGGCCGGATTGCCCGAGATGAACAAGGGAAACCCAAAGTCACCGCCACCCAAAATTTAGAAGAGTTGCTGACTTGGCTTGAATCTGCCGAAAATGTGGATATGCTGGGTGAAATTGCACTGGTTGATAAACATTCCCCCATTGCCAAGATGAACCGCTTTTTTGACAGCATTTTGCTGGACGAGAACAGAACGTCTCACTTTGCATTAGGCGCCGCTTATCCGGATACCATTGAAGGCGCGATGGACATTACAGATCCTGATGCAAGAATTGCGTATGCTACCGAGCAAGGGGCAAATGCCGATGCGGAAGACCATCTGGACTTTATGATCGGCGGCCCCAATGTCCAGGTTATTATGAGAAATGATGACAATGGAAAAGAACTTACAGTGATCAAGAATAACGAATTTCAATTTAGAAACCAGGCCAAGAGAAGACGCTAACTGCGGGAAAACACTTCCATCCCGATATCCTGCGTGAGTGGGTTGAAGTAGGCTGCCGCGCCCACCATGGCGGCGTTGTCCGTGCAGTATTTTAACGCGGGGATGAAAAACCGCCAGCCTGGCCGGGTGGAGATTTCGGCCTCGAACTGTTTCCGCAGGGCGCTGTTGGCAGCCACGCCGCCGGCCACGGCAATGGTTTTTAGCTGCAAGGATTCGGCGGCCAGCAGGGTCTTCTTCACCAGGGCCGCGACGGCGGCATGTTGGAATGACGCCGCCAGATCGGCAAGAATGGCTTCTGTAGCGATACCTGCAGCCAACTCTCGCTCATACGTCCTTAAAACGGCGGTTTTCAGGCCGCTAAAGCTAAAGTCGAAGGGTTCTGCCGTTTTGGCTTGGGGCAAGGGGTAAGCCTTCGGGTTGCCCTGCTGCGCCAGCTTGTCGATAATGGGGCCGCCGGGATAGCCCAGGCCCAGGATGCGGGCCACTTTGTCATACGCTTCGCCCACGGCGTCATCCAGCGTTTCGCCAAGGATGCGGATGGTCTGGTAGTCCGGGATGTGCAGGATTTGGGAATGCCCGCCACTCACCAGCAGGCAGAGAAAAGGCGGCTCCAGGGTGGAATCCAGGTAGTTGGAGGCGACGTGCGCATGCAGGTGATTAACGCCGTAAAAAGGCTTGTTGGTTAGCAAGTGGAGGGTTTTGGCTGCGGTGGCCCCTACCAACAGCGCGCCGACAAGGCCGGGCCCCAGTGTCGCGGCAACGGCATCCACTTCTTCCAGGGAAACGTTAGCCTGGGACAAGGCATCCTGAACAACATAGTTAACGGTTTCCAGGTGCTGACGTGCCGCCATTTCCGGGATAACGCCGCCGTAACGGGCATGGAAATCCGCCTGGGAACTGATGACGTTGGACAAAACCTTGCGGCCATCCTCAACAATGGCGGCGGCGGTTTCATCGCAACTGGTTTCAATCGCCAGGATTTTCATCGGGTGGGGTGTCCTTTAAATGTTCAGCCGGTTGCGGTTTTTTCGGAAGCCGCGTCGGGGGGTGTGGTTATGATTATGCCATAAACACCCTAGGTTATCGGGTGATGACACCTGTAACCGCTCCACCGGGGTGGATGACAGCGACGACCGATTGAAACCTGCATCGGTTGTGATAGAATCGTTCCCAGCAAAAAACCTAACACGAGATGTAGTATAAGGAGTAGTAGCCGTGGCTCAACATGTAGTAGACGTTTCGGATGTGAATTTCGAAGAGGAAGTCAAGAAATCCAGCGTGCCCGTTCTGGTGGATTTCTGGGCGCCATGGTGCGGGCCCTGCAAAAGCATCGCCCCCATTGTTGAAGAATTGGCCGAGGAGTACCAGGGCAAACTTAAAGTAGTCAAGGTCAACACGGATGACAACATCAAGACCGCCCAGGAGTACCGTATCAGTGGCATTCCCAGCCTGCTGATCTTTAAAAACGGTGAACCGGTGGAGCAGATGGTGGGTGTCCATAAAAAATCAACCCTGTCCGGGATGATCGACAAGCACCTGTCCAACTAGCCCCCGAAATCAATATTTCGAGACTGCCCGGCCAAGCGGTCGGGCAGTTGCTTTTTGAAAAAATGAACGAACGAACCCATTTTGATTTTCGTTTTGTGAGGCAATGTTAGCGGATATCCAGGATATATTTGCCATTCAGCGGAATTGGGTTTGAATGGTTCAAAGTGTTTTATATTGATATCGACAAGTGGTTTAGCCATGCATGACCGATTGCGGAAACCGGCCCCCTCAAAGTGAAACCCCGTGCTATGATGATTGTAAAGTTGAGCATGCGCAATCCAAGCATCCAGGGAGAAGTGGCGTTTTGAGGCAGTTAATCCAAACCATTCGCAGCCAGTTGCACACCAAGCTCGATGAATTGACCCACGAGTTGATTCGCTATGAGCATAACGGCTTTGCCAAGGATCCCCAGCGCTATAGCAAAACCAAGCTGGCCACGCCGGAGGAGGATGTTAAACGCCTGATTATCTCTGCCAAGAGCCTGGAAGAGGTTTGGGACTTCCTTAATAAACGCTTGCGCACAGGTTCTGCGCCGGAGTTTATCCTGTTCTCCGTGGTGGATGAAATGAGCGATCTGCTTCGGCTCCGGTTTCTCTCCCCGCAGCGGGAGGACAAGGTTTTCCACGGGGAGTTTATTCCCTTGTGCGATACCGAGAACCACCTCGTCAAAACGGTTGCACGGGCGGATACCACCTTTACCGACCAGTTGCAGGACTTGGGGCGGGAGCTGTACCCCTATCTCTCCGGGCACGAGAACCAGCGGCATAATGTCTTCAGCATCCCGCTGGTGGCCGCAAACCGAACGATTGCCGTGATTACCCTGGGCTTCGATCAGTTGGACAGCTTCTCCCAGGCCAAGCTGTCCTACGTTTACCTGCTTCGCGACCAACTGGCGCAGCTGGTGTGGAACCTCATCCTGCACGAACAGATCCAGAACCAGCCGCAGATGGATAACCTGACCGGGCTGATGACGCACAGCTCGTTCCACCAGGTGTTTAAGAAAGAATTGCGCCGGGCCAAGCTGGAATGTTTCCCGCTGAGCCTGTTGCTGGTTGATATAAACGACCTGCGCTCCTATAACGAGGCGAACAGCCACCAGATGGGAGACAGGGCGATTGCGCACTTGGCCAGCCTAATTAAGCACCAAGTGCGAGGGATTGATACGGTTGCCCGCTACGGGCCGGATGAAATTGCCGTATTGCTTTGCGAGAGCCACCCGAACGATGCCGAGATTATTGCCCAGCGCTTTGTTACGGCGGTTCAGGAGCAATCCAGGACGGTAAAGCCGTTTACCATTAGCATTGGCGTTGCCGGCTTCCCCTCGGACGCGCGGGATGTGGACGACCTGATCCAACTGGCGGAGAACGCCATGTTCTACGGGCGTTTCCAAAGCGAAAGCTCCAGCCGGTCGTCCATTATGATGGCGGCCGATTTGGAAAAGGCCCCGGAACACGAGCGCGTGGATGTGTTTATGGCCCAGATGGCCAGAAAATACGGCGACAGTGGCTCCGACCTGTTTAAGCAGGTGCTGGCGCACATGGAGTCCCGCGCCGCATCCGATGCCGATGCCGCGACGCTGGAAACCGTGGCTTCGCTGGCCGGGGCCATGGATGCCAAGGACAAGTACACGCGAGGCCATTCCCAGTCGGTGTCCAACTATGCCGTGGCGCTGGCCTCCGCATTGGACTTGCCGCCCGGCGAAGTGGAGCGTATCCGGTTGGCGGCGTTCTTCCACGATATCGGCAAGATTGGTATCCCGGAAAGCATTTTAAACAAGCCTGGCCCGCTTACCCCGGAAGAGCGGGACATTATGAAGCAGCACCCCGTTATCGGCGCGCGGCAGATTTTGAAGCCGGTGACCGCGCTGCGGGATATCGTCCCGCTGGTGGAGTATCACCACGAGGCCTGGGATGGCTCCGGACACCCGATGGGCCTGAAAGGAGAGAATATCCCGCTAGGGGCCCGCATCGTCTCCATTGTGGACGCCTTCCACGCGCTGACCTCCAACCGGCCCTACCGGGACGCCATGCCGTTGGAGGACGCCATTGCCATCCTGCAGGAAGGGGCCGGCAAGACATGGGATCCGGGATTGGTGGAAAAATTCGTGGAAATGTTGCGCAAAGCCCGCGCCCAGAACGCCCCGGCGCGCTCTTTCGAGACGACCTCTTCCGCGTTGAAAATTTGACACTCGCGTTGGGCCTCTTTTACAATGATATTGGCCCATAATCGGCAGCACAGTCCTGTGGAGGAAAAATAAAGCATGTCATCGACCATTACCCAAATCGCATCCGATCTCAACGAAAAAGTCGACAACAAGTATGCCTTGGTCCTGGAGATCGCGGATCTCGCGAAGCGGCTTCTGGAAGATGCCCGCACCAAGGGAGACAGCGATGACGATATGTACGGTGGCGGTAGCACCTCCCTGGAAAAGGTGATCTACCAAGCGTTGATTATGAAGGCCAGCGAAATTGATATCGGTGATGGCCTCATCGGTTAATCGGCATAAAGTGTTAGAAGCATGAATACCCTTCAAGACACCGCCCCATCGCCTGCCACGATTACCTGTAGGCCAGTGGTGGATGAAGATTTGGACGCCATTTACGACATCTTCCAGGCTGTGGTTGCCAAAGGGGACAGCTACACCTTCCCGGAGGGGATGACCCGCGAGGAGGTGTATACGTTATGGATGGGGCCGGGCAACTTTGCTTACGTCGCCTGCGAAGGGAAAGCGATTGTCGGATCCTATACCTTCCACGCCAACCAGCCGGGGCGTGGCTCGCATGTGGCCAATGCGGCCTACATGGTTAAGCCGGGCGTGCAAGGCAAAGGCATTGGCAAAATCCTGGGCGAGCATTCCCTGGTTACAGCGAAGGCGCAAGGCTTTCAGGCAATGCAGTTTAACATCGTCGTCAGCACCAACGAGCCCGCCGTCCGGTTATGGACGTCATTGGGCTTCCGCGTCATCGGGACGACGCCCAAAGCGTTTAACCATCAAACCCGCGGCCTGGTGGACGCCTTTATTATGCATCGTTTCCTTTAATTGACAAGACTAGCAATTTTTTTTCTTTAGGAAGTTTATCTAGAACTCATCCGGTAATTTTCTGATAAGATGCTGTGGTTGTGATTGAGAGTTGGAGGCGAATAGGGATGGGTTGGAAGAATTTATCAGACACAGAGTGGGCGTTAATCGAGCCTCATCTTCCCAAACAAAAGCGA
>CALAJO010000018.1 GCA_937922745.1 uncultured cyanobacterium | reverse complement strand
GCGGAACGCGAGGCTGAGCGCCACCCAGGCGCCGGTGATCGCGGCCGTGCGCGTGCCGCCATCCGCCTGGATCACGTCGGCGTCAATCGTAATGGTGCGATCCCCAAGCCGGGTCAAGTCAATACAGGCGCGCAGGCAGCGGCCGATGAGCCGCTGGATTTCGTTGGTGCGACCGGACAGCTTGAACCGCTCCCGGGGGATGCGGGTGCCGGAAGAACCGGGAAGCAAGGAATATTCCGCCGTCAGCCAGCCCGTGTTGATATCCGTGACGTGGCGTGGCGTGCGCTCTTCAACGCTGGCCGTTACCAGCACCTTGGTTTCGCCGATCTCAATCATCACCGCCCCCGGAGAAAACCGGGTGTAATGGCGGATCAGCTTGACCGGCCTCAATTCATCGGGTTGGCGTCCATCGTTGCGTAACAAAGCCTTCTCCTTGCATCATCTTTTATCGCTTTCTGATACCGTAACCAAAAAAGCGGCGCGAGACAAGAGAACCCGGTCTGAGATGCAAAGGCGAATCCGGAAATCCGCTTTTCATTCGGGTGTGTTCCTCGTTACAATGAGGCACACCCCCCACGAAGCGATGAGACCCCATGACGGCTGATCCCGTTCGGCATGCCCTGTTCCAACTGTTCCTGCCCATCGAGCGAAAGCCCGGGCAGCGCTTTCACCTGGAGGAAAAGCTGGACCGGCTTTTCCAGCACCACAAGCTTTCCACCGAAGCGCGCGGCTTTGCCACGTACCTGGCTTACGGGCTGGTTCGGCACTGGTTTCAGCTCAATGCCATGCTGGCCCACTTTAGCAACCGCCCTATCGAGAAGATGGACCCGGCGGTTCGGCTGCTGCTGAAAATGGGCCTGTTCCAACTCGGCTGGATGGATGGCGTGCCGGATTACGCCGCCGTTTCAAGCACGATGGAATTGGCTTCGTTCGTTAAAATTCCAACCAAAGCGCGCGGATTTATCAACGCGGTCTTACAATCCTATATCCGCGCCGGTAAGGACATAACCCTCTGCCGGGAAGACGCTGTGCCTGCATGGTGGAAAGCCCGGCTCTTGCGGCAATACGATGCGCAAACCGTCCAGGACATTCTGTCGACGTACCAGCAACCGCCACTGCTCTCGCTGCGGGTCAACACGCTTAAAATGAGCCGGGACGAATATGAAAGCCACTTGAACGAGAAAGGCATTCCGTTCGAACGATCCGAGACGGTGCCGGAAGTCCTGTTCCTTACCCATCCCCAGGGAGATCCTCGGGAACTGCCGGGATTCGAGGAAGGATGGTTTATCATCCAGGATGAATCTTCTGCCCGGGTGGCCCATGTCCTGGACCCACAGCCGGGAGAAACCATCGTGGAAATTGGTGCGGCCCCGGGAACCAAAACCACGCACATGGCCGCCTTGATGCAGAACCAGGGTAGAATCATTGCGGTGGACAGCTCCGAAAAGCGCCTGGAAAAACTGCTTCAAAACTGCCGTCGTCTCGGCGTGACCATTGTGGAGCCCGTTGTCGCCAAAGGGGAAGAGTTGGACTACAGCCAATACAACCCTGATCGCATCCTGATTGACGCGCCCTGCTCCGGCACCGGCACCATCGGCAAACACCCGGAGATTCTTCTATCGCTTCAAGAGTCAGAGTTTGAGCAGTTCCATTCGCTTCAGTCGAAATTACTCCAACGTGCATTAGAGCGAATTACTACCAATATGCAGTTGGTCTATAGTACCTGTTCTATTGATAGCTATGAGAATGAATACCTTATTCAGTTAATGCATACAAAAATCTCCGCTCTGGAAATACAAAGTCAACCCTTTTTGACGTCGAGTCTACGAGATGGGTTTTATATCACAACAATAAAAGTAACCTGATGTTGCTTTAAGATTACCTTGCTATTTGAGCAGCTGTATTATTTCCTGCAACGCCCCTACCCTGGGCATAAGTATTATCAGCGGAATTTCCCCCTCCAATCCGGAGTCTTTTCGGAACGCGATCCTGCTTGCTTAGAAGAGTAAATTCAAGGTGACCGTCCAAAGGTTCATCATCCTTAGAGGTTTGGATAAATGTTGCTTTGATATGTGCTGCTGAACCGGGATAGATGTCATTATTTATGAGAAACTCTGTAATTGGATTACCAAGATGTAGATCAATCATGGAGTTCGATTGGCGTCCACCTTGCTTATGACTACCCGATTGCGCCATTTGAGTATTTAAGAATGCAATAAAAACATCTCGATTTTCAAAGTCTAACCGACCTTTGAAATGTCCCGTTTCGAATTCCCTTATATAATCATCCAGTTTTTGTGCTGCAATGTCTCGTCGTGTCTCAGTTGATAGTCCATTATAAACAACGACCTCATCCACCCTGTTGAGAAATTCAGGTCGCACCCACTTATGGAATGCTTCTACTTGAGCGTTCCTGGCAGTAGATTCTTGAGCCTGCTGGGTATGTGAGGTTCTAAAGCCTAGCAATTTGCGGCTTATTGCTTCCTGATACTCACTTGAACCTTTATTTGATGTAAACATAATAATATGGTTATTAAAACTTACAACACTACCATCGAGCTTAATTCGGTAGTTTCCATCATCCATCGGGGCCAGTAATTCGTCTAATACCTCAGGTTCCGCTTTTTCAACTTCATCAAACAGAACAACTAAGCGTTTTCCTTGTGCATCTGCATCCTTTAATGCCTTAGCAAAAAGTGATCCTGCTTCTCGGCCAACATAACTTGGTGCTGCACCAGACCATGATGTTGCCTCATGGGCTTTCATATTTCCTAAATCAATTTTTAACATATCCTCTGCATTACCAGTTAAAAACTCCTGCAAACGCCTTGCTGTTTCTGTTTTACCAACGCCTGTTGGTCCTAAAGCTACTATGACTAAAGGTTTTTTAGGTTTGACAGGAGCACCGTAATGCCGTTTAACAGCACGAGATATTGTTCTTATAGGTTCTTCCTGTCCGAGAACTCGACTGAGCATAAAGTGTTCAGCCCCTTGAAGCCGCTCTCTGAACTGCCTTTCTTTTTGCTCTTGCAAGTCTAAAGCTTGCTCTGAAATACGGCCTGCATTAGGAGATAAGCTCATGCAGGTATATGGATAAGCATTCTCATCTAATTTATCTTTCAATACCACTAAACCCATCTCATTTAAACTGGATAAAATTTGATGGGGTATTTCCCCAGTAAAGCCAGCTTTTATCAAGTATTCAGTGTATCGGGTGCAATATACATTGTCGGGTTTATCGGGAGAAATAAAGCCAGGTGTTCCTGCCTTATTATCAAGTTGACTTCTGGCACTTGTTAGGGACTCAAGAATCTCAGCAAGAGTGTATGAGTCGCCTGAACTTGTCGTATAACTTGTATTAATTAACTTCTCCAATATAGAGCCAGTCCGGTTAGTTTTTGCTAGAATAGAGGGGTTAAGGTTGAGGCATAGAGAGCCTAAGAGATGAGTGTTCCAAAATTAACCGACCGGGAATGGGAGAGTATTCAGGATTACTTCCCGAAACAACACATGGGTAG
>CALAJO010000017.1 GCA_937922745.1 uncultured cyanobacterium | reverse complement strand
GTGGTATTCCGGTACCAAGGATCAGCAGTTTGACTATAACTACACCGATCCCGAGCTCGAGGAGTGGGTCGACTCCAGGTTGCTCCACATGGCCGCGAAAGTGCGACGGGGGTACGTTTTCTTCAACAACCACGTGGCCGCCCAGGCCCCACGAAACGCCCAGGCGTTGACCCGGCTCCTCCGGCGCCAGGGATTCCAGGATTTTGGCATTGGTAGAATACCCAGATTTCGTCGGGGTCATCCCCTTGGCCGGGATTTGCAATTTGCCAAAAAAGATATCGCCAACCTGCTTGGGTGAGTTCAGGTTAAACGTTTCCCCGGCGAGCGTGTATACCTCCTGCTCGGCACGCTTTAACTGCTCATCCAGGCCCTGGCTGAGATTGGATAAATAATCGGTATCCAGGCTGACGCCGTTGAATTCCATCTCCGCCAGCACCGGCACCAGCGGCAGCTCCACTTCGTACAGCAGGGTTTCCAGTTCATCCGTCAATTCCGGGATAAACTTGGCCGCAAGCTCCATCGTCACAAAGGCGTCGCAAGCACCGTAAGCCGCCGCATCCTTCACAGAGACTTCGGTAAACGGGATCTGTTTTTTTCCTTTTCCGATCAGTTCGGTAATTTCCTGCATCTGGAGCCCTAACACATCATGTGCCAAGGACTTTAAGCCGTGACGACGATCCGGGTTCAGCACATAACTGGCCAGCATTGTGTCAAAAATCAGACCGCGAACCTGCACCCCGTAACGACGGAACACATTCGTTTCGAACTTGCCGTTATGCATGATTTTAACAACATCCGGGTCTTCCAGAAGCGGCTTGAGCCAGGAAACCACTTCGGTAACGGCAAGCGGCCGCTCACAATCCGGGTGCTGAAGCGGAATATAAATGGATTCAATCGGCTGGAAGCATTCGCTATCCACTCGAAGCAGCATACGATGATCCGGGTAGTCCTTGAGCCCCAGAGGGTTTTGGAACGCCTTCCGCTCGATCCGCATACCGGGTGACCAGCTCAAGGCAATTCCTGCAAAGGTATCCGTCAGGAAGTCCAGGCCGGATGTCTCAATATCAATGGCAAACACATTATTCTGTCGTATTTTTTGCAGAAACGACAGCAAAACGTCCCGGTCACACACCACCTCATGCGATACCGCTAAAAATGGCAAGTCGATTGGAGGCATCTCCGGCGCGGCAGGGCTGGGAATCACTTCCCCGACATGGTTTTGGGCGTCGGCAATCAACTGAAGCTGGTTTGTGTCATCCTCACCGGTCGCTTGGATATCCCCCAGTAAATGCCCGAGAAAAGGCTTTAACAAGGACTGGCTTTGGAGGACGAAAGAGCGAAACTCCAGCTCGGTCAGGAACTTCAGAAAATCGTCCACATCCGGCAAGCGCAGATGGCAGGATTCCTCGGAAAACTCGACCGGCGCATCATAGCGAATCGTCGCCAGGTTCTTGCTCAGGATGGCCTGATCCCGGAAGGTGATCAGCGCTTCTTTTACTTTCTTTCCAGAGATCTCTTCCGTATGGTCCAGGATATTTTCCAGCGTCTGATAATCGGTCAGCAGTTTGGCGGCAGTCTTGTCGCCAATACCGGGCACACCGGGAATATTGTCCGATGGGTCGCCTTTGAGGCCTTTAAAATCCGTAATCTGCTCCGGATAGATGCCCCATTTTTCATACACTTTTTGCCGATCGTACCGGCTTAAACCGCCTTTAAAAGAAGGCATCAGCACCGAAATCCGCGCCTCATGGTCGATAATCTGGAAGGCATCCTGGTCGCCGGTGAGGATGGTCACGTTGACCCCTCGATCCGCAGCTTGTTTGGCCAACGTCCCAATCAAGTCATCCGCCTCGAAATTGGGCACTTCAAATATCGGGATTCCCAGCAATTCGACCCCTTCGCGTATTTTGGACATCTGAAGCTGCAAACTATCCGGCATCGCCTTGCGATGGGCCTTATAATCGTTATACATCTCCGTCCGAAAGGTTACACGGCCCATATCAAAGGCAATGGCAATGCCGTCCGCCTCTTCCTGCTTGAGTAAATCGAACAGGGCCTTGAAGAACCCGTAAACGCCCCAAGTCGGAAACTGCTTGGTGGTGTGCATCTGGGTTCGCTCCAGCGCAAAATACATCCGGTAGGCCAGCGAATGGCCGTCAATCAAAATGAGGTTCTTCATGGTCATCACTTTCTGTTCTAGCATAGATGACCCCTAGTTTCTAGAAAATTTGGAGCCGGGCAGGGCGGTAATCAAGCCCTGTAATTCCAGCATCGTCAGGGTGGTGTTGATATCCATAATGGTCATGGTTTTCCGTTTTTGTTGAATCTCATCCAGCGAAGTGGGTTCGTAGGCAATGGCTGTCAACACTTCCCGCTCGTGGGAATTCAGATGGGTTAAATCCGCCTGGGATCCCCCGGATGAACTGGACGCCAACCCTTCAGCCGATAGATTTTCTCGCGGCACCCAGTTGAGGACCTGGGCAATATCCTCCCCCTTTAAAACCGGGTAGGCGCCTTCCTGGATCAAACGGTTGGGGCCGTTGGCAGTGGGATTGAAGATATTTCCAGGCAGGGCCATGACTTGCCGGTTTTCCTCAATCGCAACCTTGGCGGTAATCAGCGCACCACTGGTCACATCGCCCTCAATTACCAGTGTTCCCTGGGCCAGGGCGGCAATAATCCGGTTTCGCCGCGGGAAGGTAAACCGATCCCCGCTGACACCGGCCGGGTACTCACTGATAAGCGCGCCGCCTGACGCGATAATCTGCAAGGCCAGCTTCTCGTTCTCCCTGGGATAAACCTGGTCAATCCCGGTCCCAAAGACGGCAATGGTCGGTAAATCGTGGATCAGGGCGCAACGGTGGGCCACGGTATCAATCCCGGCAGCCAGCCCGCTAATAATACATGGCTGGAACACGGCAATATCGGCCATAAAATTTTGCAGGGCGCGAACCCCATAATCCGTATATCGCCGTGTTCCCACCACAGCCAAAGTATGGGGCGTGGATAACGGAATCTGGCCACGGACATAAAGCAGAAAAGGCGGATCGTGCATCTGTCGCAACAAGTCCGGGTAATCGTAATGATCCATCGGGATGGCTTGAATGCCCATCGCCTGGTATCGCTCGACAATGCAGGAAGGGTCTGTCGCTTGCCGGGTCTGGTTAAGTTTTTCAACCTGCTTGGGTTTTAAGACCTCTGCCAGAGCCTCATCGGAAGCTTTCCATGCCGCTTCAGCACTGCCCAACGCTGCGACCAACCGAAACAGGACGGCGCTGGACAGCATCGAATGGCTTAACGCAATTGAAAATGTGTGTTCCGAATGATTCATTTCGAAATTATATTCGAGCCTCTTTTTTTGATCAACCGAAACCTCAAATAATTTACACAGCCGTCACATGGACGCCGGCCTCTTGAAAGAACGCCTGGAAAGCCAGTACAATACCACCTATAACCGGTGTGAATCTTACCCCTCCCCTTCCTCCCGGTTATAAAACGCATCTGAAGATAAGCAAGACGGATTTGAACACCATGCATGCAGACAACCAAACCTATGGCGCCTTACCCCGCTCATTGTCCGAAGAATTTGTCGTGATTGCTGGCCCCTGCGTGATTGAGGCCGATGGGGGCGAGATTGCCCGCAAGGCAGCCAGGCACTTGAAAACGGTGGCCGACCGCCTGCAGATTAAAGCCTACTTCAAGAGTTCCTATGATAAGGCAAACCGCTCGTCGATCCAGGGCTATCGTGGGCCTGGGCTGGATAAAGGGCTGCAAATCCTCGCTTCCATCCGGGATGAGTTTGGCTTGCCGCTCCTAACTGACGTTCATTCCCCGGAAGAAGCCTTGGCCGCCGGAAAAGTGATTGATATGCTACAGATTCCCGCTTTTCTTTGCCGGCAAACCGACTTGCTGGTGGCCGCCGGGGAAACCGGGCGCGCCGTGAACATTAAAAAAGGGCAGTTTCTCAGCCCGAAAGATGTCATCCATTGCGCGGACAAGGTGAAGAGTACCGGAAATGATCAGGTTTATATTACCGAGCGCGGCACAACCTTTGGTTATAACAACCTGGTTGTAGATATGCGGAGTATCCCGATTGTACAAAGTTATGGCTTGCCGCTGATTTTTGATGCCACCCACAGTGTCCAGCTTCCTGGTGGTGCGGGCTCGGCTTCCAGCGGTGAGCGTCAATACGCCCCCATCCTGGCACGCGCGGCCGTTGCGGCAGGGTGCGCCGGCTTGTTTATGGAAACCCATCCTGATCCTAACACTGCCCCAAGCGATGGGGCTAACATGCTGCCACTGGACTGGATTGAACCCCTCCTGACCGAGTGCCTCCAGATCCGGGCTGCGTTACAAAAGCAACCCGTCGCAGCCCTTTAACCTTTGAATTAATAACAAGATCATCGTCGTGAAAGCCGGAATAAGCCAACATACGGCACTTTTAAGGCTGCAAAAAAATGATGTGCTTCTTTGATATGAAAAAGGTTCAATAAGCTGTCAATAAGTTGGCAATGTAAAGCAAGGGTTGTTCAAATTCAACGCGGGCTGTTCAAAAACAGCGATGACACGCACAAGAAAATGACATTTTTTGAACAAGCGAATTTGAAGCTATAAGAGACTTTCAGAAAGTTATTGACAGAAAATGGCGACGCTTATTATATATGACGAAATTTATATATTTAAAAAACTCGTATAGAAACATTGCCGCTGCCTTGTCGAATCGGATTTCTTTTAGTATGGTAGTATCACACGAATAGGGATGTTAATCAGGGAGACTCGACCGGCATGAAATTCAGCGTTCAGCAAGACTCGTTTCAACAAGCCATCGCTTCCGTCCAGCGGGCCACTGCCGCAAGGGCCATTCAACCCATCTTGGGCCACATCCTGATTGAAAGCGTGGGAACGGATCAGCTGCGCATGTCCGCAACCGACCTGGATTTTGCCATTGAAACCACCTTGCCCGCCATAATCCTGGAAGAAGGCAAAACCACCATTTCCGCCAAAATCCTGCAAGGGATTGTCTCCAAGCTTCCCAAGGATACGATTCATCTGGAAGTGAGCAACGAATCCCAAACCGCACGGATTCAGTGCGGATCCAGCTTGTTTAATGTGCGCACCCTTCCTGCCGAGGAGTTCCCGGTGATCAAGCAGATCGACAAGGAGCAGGCGGTTGAGGTGAACTTGGATGCCTTTGTCCGGGCCGTCCATCATACGGTGTTTGCCGCGGCCAGCTACGAAGCCAACAACGTGCTGGGCGGTGTATATTTTAAATTAACTGCCGGTCAGTTGGAAATGGCCGCAACCGATGGCTCCCGCTTGGCCCGCTGCGTCGAAATGCTGGAAGGCTCCACCATTGCCGATCCCGTATCCGCCATTATCCCTGCGAAAACCTTGCAAGAGCTGTTGAAGCTGGTCGGCAGCGGCAGTGGGAACACGCTTCGGATTGCCATCCACGATGGCCAGATTGCGTTTCGGACCCAGACGTTTTACCTTCTGTCCCGCTTGCTGGATGGCCAATATCCGCAGTACGAGCAGCTCATTCCAAAAGAGTACAAGCTGATTGCCTATGCCAACCGCCAGGCCCTGATCAATTCCCTGGAGCGGGCCACGGTTATGGCAAACGAGCGCACCAATATCGTGAAGATGACGTTTGACAACAACAGCCTGAGCTTGATGGCCCAAACGCCGGATGTCGGCGACTCCAAGGATAACGTGGATATTCAGTACGAAGGGGAAGAGCTGAATATCGCATTCAACTACAAGTTTGTCCTGGATGCGCTGAAGGTGATTGAAAGCGATGACGTCCGGATGGAATTGAACGGCGGGCTGAGCCCAACCCTGTTTAAAGCCCGCGACGAAAATGGGTATCTCTGCCTGGTCATGCCGGTTCAGGTTAAATAGCTTGCCTGTTGTGACCGGGAATGTGGCTGGAGTACATACATTTACGGCAGTTCCGTAATTATAGCGACCTCCAGTTAGTATGCGACCCGCATAAGAACCTGTTTATCGGTGAAAACGCCGCTGGCAAAACCAACATCCTGGAAAGCATTTATTATTTATCCCACGGGCGAAGCCAGCGCACCCGGCTGGATCGGGAATTGATTGGCTGGGAACAGCCGTTTGCAACGATCAAGCTCCAGGCGCAATCACACCGTCATGGCGGGCAAGTTGTTCTGGAGGCCCAGTTGACCTTGACGCCGCAAAACACTTTGAAAACCGTGTTTAAATACAACGGTCAACCCGTTCGCAGCCGATCGGACGTGGTGGGAAAGATTCCAACCGTGACGTTTTTTCTCAACGACTTGCAAATGCTTCGTGGCGCACCGGAAGATCGCCGGAATGCCCTGGATAGTGCCTTGGTGCAGTACGATCCGGCACACTTCAAGCGGATGTCCGCTTATCAAAAGGTGCGGCAGCAAAAGAGCGGTTTGCTCAAACAGCCGCCGCAATCCATTGATCCCATGGTTTTTGACAGCTTGAACCAACAATTGTCCATCACGGGGGCGGTATTGATACAGGCCCGCCTGGATTATTTGCGGCAGGTTCATCCCATGGCGGCCCAGGCTTACGCCCGCTTATCCCAGTGTCGCGATCAGTTGGAGATGCAGTATGTCTCGTCCATTCCCCTAAGCGATGTGTTGGACATGGCTCAGATACAGGACTTCCTCTACCAGGCCATCCAAGCCCGGCAAGCGGATGAATATCGTCGAGGGCAGGTCCTCGTGGGGCCGCACCGGGATGATGTCCAGTTTTTTCTGGATGGGAAGGATGCGAGCCATTTTGGAAGCCAGGGGCAGCAGCGAAGCATCGTGCTGGCGATGAAGCTGGCCGAAATCCAGTTGTTAAAGCAGCAACTGCAAGACGAAACCCCGGTTTTATTGCTGGATGACGTCATGGCCGAACTGGATCCCTCCCGGCAGCAAATGCTACTGGAGCATCTGGATCCGGGGATGCAGGTTTTTTTAACCACCACGCACCTGGATAACAGTCTGAAGCTTTTCCTGGAAGGCAGCGGATCGGTTCGCGTGTTTGAAGTTGCGAAAGGAACGGTTAAGGAAACGGAGATAATTTGCAAGGGGGCCCCTGATGTGGCGATCGCGTCGGCCCAGTAAGCGGGTTACCCGCCCTGTCGAAAACTTGTCTGCCATTATTCCGGCAGTGGGGAAAAGCTTTAACCTGGATCGCAAGGTGCAGGAATGGACGGTTTGCTCGCTATGGGAGCAGGTAATTGACCCGCCCTTCAAGGGAAAGACGCAGGCGACGAAGATCAAGGCCACCCAAACCGAAAACCAGTTGCTGGTGATGGTTCAAAGCGCGGGCGTTGCCGCGGAACTCCAGTTTTTTTTGGAAGAATACCGGGATCGTTTAAACCGCTTCGCCCCGCAAACCGAAATCACGATCCATAAGATACAAACACGTGTTGGCCGGTTGGGCTAAATTTAAGCAATTTTCCAAAATTGAAGACAATTCTGAATCTTGAGTGCTTTTATTGGAGGAGATTATCTCAATTGATTGGAATTGACTTAAGGAGGCATTGATATGGATACATTACGTTTTCAGGGCATTCGGCCATTTAAGGTGCAGCAAGCATCCCCGCACACCCCAGCAAACGGGTGCTGTTTTTAAAAGAACTGATGGGGCGGTTCTGACGCATACGCCGGGGGTACTGATACTGACCGAGGCTGCAAAGAAAAAATTGATTGATTCTCAGCAACTTCCGGCAACGGTAACGGGTGATGTGGTTGTCTATGCCAGCCAGCAACCGGATCCCATGCGGGCTTCAGCAGGAGATTTGAAAATTGCTTACAATGAGCCTGGCGCAGGGAATGACCATGCGAATCAGGTGATTGATATCGCAGCGGGTCAGTTTCTCGGGGTTAAAGAGCGATCCCAAGCGCTTCAAAAGCTCTTTCAAAAAGCCAATACGAGCGTAACTAAAGAAATAAAATCTATCCAGCTCAATATTGCCCATTTCCTGAAAGGGGATGAGCCAATGATCCGTATTTATGGGTAAACACTGCCTTTCAGTCAGACACAGGCTGAGAAATTGATCACAGAACGGTTAAAGCAGTTTGATCAACATAACCTACAGGTGATAGCAAAGTATCAACCTCCTAATTTCAGGCCCAACATCACCAATGCGAATGACTTGGCCGAGATCGGCTCCGAATTGGCCCGTGTGATGGGCAATGTCGATCGGGCGGAGCCAGGCCTGGCTCAAAATGAAGTCCTGCTTCTGCACGAAGGGAAAGCATATGCTTT
Source organism: uncultured cyanobacterium (assembly GCA_937922745.1). Lineage (GTDB taxonomy): Bacteria > Cyanobacteriota > Vampirovibrionia > Vampirovibrionales > JAGQHJ01 > CALAJO01. The sequence goes on along the minus strand of CALAJO010000017.1, from coordinate 26,337 downwards.
TAACCGGGAAACAGGACAGGCGAGAGTGATTGATCCGCCTTCCAGTGTGAAACCGGAATCGCTTAAAACCAGAATGTGGGCCGTACGGGAGCCAAAGCTGCGCAATGCTGCCACGGAAGGGTTACAGCAGTTTGTTGAAACTGCCGCCGCCGGATTTTGGGATGTCATTCAGCATCAACCGCCGCGAATGGTGAAAGCCGTTTTAACAAACGATCTGGCAATGGTCTATCGGGCAAAGGATAACAGCATGTTTCTCTTTTCCACAAACGCGCAAGACCCGTTTAATCGGGGTATCCGGCTCAGCTTAAACCGTAATCAACAACTGGACTTCGTAGAGTTTGTACAAGACCATAGCGATGAGGTTTTGAAAGCTTTGCCGCCTCAAAACCCGCTAACGAAACTGCTTAAGCAAATGCAAGAGACCTCTGTCTGGAAAGTGGATTTTAATCCAGCGCCCCTTTAATGTTGCATCGCGGTTTCCTATGGCAATGCTTCTCCCCTAAAGCCATGAAACTTTTTGGTCGAAAGAAAGTCTTAGTTAAAAAGGCTATAATGGATCAATTGGATAAGCAAAGTCAGTAAGGGTGGAAATCGATCGATGACGCAAAAATCTCACACACCAAAATGGGTACTGGCCGTCCCGGTACTCCTGCTCATGCTGTTCGTCCTGTTTACAGGCGTCGGTTTTGCAGCGCAATCTCCCCAGGCACTTTACGATGAAGTGTGGAAACTGGTGAACTCCAAGTATGTTGATCCGGCAAAAAACGGGCAGGAATGGATTATCTGGCGTCATCGCTATGACAAGCAGATGAAAACCAATGAAGATGCCTATGTCGCGATTGAAACCATGCTCAACAGCTTGAATGACCGTTATACCCGCTTTCTCACGCCGGAAGAGTTTGCTGATGAAGGTAATTCCATCCGCGCCACGCTCTTTGGCATCGGGATCCAGATTGGGATTCGGAATGAACAGATTGTGGTGATTGCCCCGATTGAAGACACCCCGGCCGAAAAAGCCGGTTTGATGGCCCAGGATGTGATCCTGGAAATTAACGGCGAAAGCACCCAGGGCATGTCTGTTAAGGAAGCGGCCGATCGCATCCGTGGCGAAAAAGGCACCGCGGTAAAATTATTAGTAAAACGGGGCGCCAAGGAGCCCAAACTCTACAGCGTTATGCGAGACGAAATCAAGCTGAAGTCCGTATCTGTCGAGTCTCCCTTGCCGCTGAAGCCGAATATTGGTTACATCCGCTTAACCTCCTTCCTAAGTAAGAAGGCCAGCACGGAGTTGAAAGATGCGCTGGTCGCCCAGAAAGATAAAGACGGGTATATTCTGGATTTAAGAAGCAACCCTGGCGGCTTGCTGACCAATGCCATTACCATTGCGGACTACTTCCTGGATCGTGGCGGCATCGTCAGCACCGTTGATCGTGATGGGTACAAGGAAAGCCGCAACTCCACCCCGGGCGTGCTGACCAACAAACCGCTTGTGGTGTTGATTAATGAAGGCAGTGCGAGCGCCAGCGAAATTTTAAGCGGCGCCCTGCGGGATAACAACCGCGCCATTCTGGTGGGCCAAAAGAGCTTTGGGAAAGGCCTGGTTCAGGAAATCAACTCCCTGCCCAACGGTTCCGGCGTAAATATTACAACCCAGAAATACCTGACCCCGAACGACACGGATATCAATAAAGTAGGTATTATACCGGATATTGACGTGGAAATGCCGGAATTAAAAGACGATGAAATTTACGATGCCAAAGTACACGGCGATCCGCAGTTGGTAAAAGCCCAAGATGTCCTGTCGGATTTAATTGCCGGAAAAAGCCTCAAATACCTCCAAACCCGCAGCTTACTTAAAGTAACGCCTAGCGCAAGCAAGGCGCCGGCTGAAAAAACCAGCGCCCAACCAGTCAAAATTCCCCGGTAATCGACGTTAAAAATACTGAACAGCCTCCTGAACATTCAGGAGGCTGTTTGTTTTATAAGGATTGTGTTCCGTTTTGGCCGGGTGGGACGGTTTCTCCGCTAGGGGCATTAACGTTGGCTTCATAGTCCACGGTATGGCTGGAGGAAAAGTCCACGGTCAGCAAAACCACCATCACAAAGCCGATAACCATAACGCCCAGGGCTAAAAAGCTATACATCAGTTTCATAATGACGCCCTATCCTTTCCTGTGTTACATTGGCGGTGTTTTAGCCGTGCCATATTACCAGTGTCCCAAAGATGGTATTTTTCGCCTATTCCCCAACCTTCCTTATATTGGGTTGGTTAGGTGATTAGGCTGGGTAGCCGAGTGTGGGAGTTAAAACAGGTCCAGCAGAAGCTGTTTGAGATAGCGGGCGGGCTGCGGTAAAGCGGAAGGTCTTTTTATAACGGCCTTTTCAGTAATAACCGGTTTGGCAAGCGGTTGCTGGAAACGCTCTGCCTCGTAAATGCGAATGCGATGGGCTGCGGAAATCAGGTTTCGCTGGTAGCGCAAATTGGGCACATGCGGTTTTACCTCATCCCAAAACGCCTTGGAATGGTTGGCCACCTTAAGATGCGCCAGCTCGTGGATGACCAGGTAACGCAGCGCCGATTCCGGGACGCGGTTGAGGCAGTAGCGCGATACTGTCATTACACGGTTTTTGATGTTCATCTGCGCCAGGTGCGTATACTTGGAGTGCCCGATTCGGACGGACTTGAGCGGGACGTTGAGTGTTTGCAAATTAACCAAACGAACCCAATCCTCAAAAATGTCCGGGTCGGTAAAGGTCAGCAATGGGGAGGTATCCTGGTGCAGCAGCCGCCAGTCCGCCTCAAACTGTTTTTGCACCTTACCCACCAGTTCGGTGGTTACTTTCGTCTGGAAAGCATTGCTCCATCGTTGAGGGAGGGATACATGGATATGTGCCCCACGGATTTTGGCGCTCCCGGTTTTTCGCTTGGTCACCTGTTCCAGCTTAACCGGCAATACCGGGCAAGGTGGTGTATCCAACTCGACGGTGGGCGGTGTCATCGCACGGAGGGTTCGCCAGATTGCCCTAATATGGCTTTGGCCGTTTTGCAATCGGTGTTGAGCTGATCAACCAGGTGTTGAACCGAGGGGAACGTTTGCTCGCTGCGCAGATGATGCATAAAGTTAAACGTCAGCGTCTTCCCGTACAAGTCAGCTTGATAATCCAACAGATGCACTTCCATGCGGGTCTGGAGCTGATCGCCGAACGTGGGACATAGCCCGATATTGCAGACGGCCGGTAAATCCTGGGCTTCATCCAATAGGGAAACGGTTCCGGCGTAAACGCCTTGTGCGGGCAACAAGCGATTTTCAGGCAAGGACAAGTTAGCCGTCGGGAAACCGATCTGGCGGCCCCGGCCGACCCCTTGGGTCACGGTGCCAGTAACGCGATAAGCACGCCCCAGTAAATGGTTTGCCCGTTCCAGGTCGCCGAAGCTGAGGAGTTTGCGAATCAGCGTACTGCTCACAATCTGCTGATCCACCGTAACCGGGTCGATAATGGCGACATCAAAACCCAGTTGCTCTCCTTGGGCTTTCAGATAGACACCGTCTCCCTGGCGGCCTTTGCCAAAACGATGATCGTAACCGATGCTGACCGCTTTGACATGCAATGTATCTAACAAAATCGTCTGTACAAAGGCCTCAGCGGATAAATCCTTTACGTCCGGCGTAAAATCCAGGACAAGGGCCGCATCAAACCCCATGGCCCCAAAGGCCTCAAGGCGCTCCTCCGTAGTAGAGAGCAGCGGGGTAGGGGTTTGTGAGATTAAAGACTGCGGGTGGTTGTTAAACGTAAACACAACGCTTTGCAACTGGTTGATTTTGGCGGCGCGAAGCGCTTGTTCCAGCACCATATGATGGCCCAGGTGAACGCCATCAAACATCCCGATGGCACACGCGGAAGATCCGATTTGAACAGCGTCAAGCGTCCGAAAAATTTTCATAGGGCGATTCATTCTTCTATCTGTTTCTATTGTAGCTTTAACTTTGCAAGGCTTAAAGTCTTTCTCGGATCAAAACCGCTCAAATTGAAAAAGTGTGTCTTATTGTTCCGGATTTTTGTAACTGGCAACATAGGTAAACCGGCAAGCACGCGGGTTGCTGCTTAGGGCAATTTCAACCTCCTCGCTGTCATCTCCCGGTAAAAAGTCGATGAGGAACTCTACGGTTTCTGATCGGTTCCCGGCTTGGCAAGTCAATCCAATCCAGGCATCCTGGGCAATCAGGCTGCCACTGTTGGTTACTTTGACCGGTAGGGTGTAGCGGTTTTCTTTCTGTTGTATTGCCTGGAGTTGTGGCTGGACTTCCAACCGGGGCGGATCATTGGCATGGATGCGGTAATCGTAAACAATAAACCCGACAAAGAAAAGCAAAACAGCAATACTGATGACGGTAACGGTCCATTCTGCAATCGTACGGCCTCTATCCTCGGTAGGTTGGGTTTTTGGCGGCTTTTTCTGTTCGTGTTCGGTCATGCGGCGAGTCTCCCTGCTGCGCCCCCAATGGCAATGGGGAATCCTAAAACCAGGACTTCTGAAACAATGATGGTCAGCGGATCATCGGGTTGAATTTGATTGAAAAAGAACAGTAAAACAAAGGCCAATATCAGCGACACGGCATAGCAGAGCAGGGTTTCCATTAGCGGGCGTTGTAAGAATGGAACCGCTTTTTTGGAATTGGCTTCGTTCGCTTCATTTTGAGAACTGGCAAACACGATGACATAGGACACCGCCAGCGACAGGGCAATCAAGGCCAGCTCGTTCAAATGGCCCAGTTCCGACGCCAGCATGGGTACCTCTTCCGTCGAGGCAATAGGGAACCCGATGAAAATACCCCCGATGAGCGTGGCCCCAATGTCTTCAAGTGTTGCCTTCCAAGGGTGGGCTTCTTCTTCTCCAGCTTTCCCTTCTGGCTTTCTGCCCCCTATAAACGGGATAAACCGGTTCGCAACAAAAGCGCCGATACTAAACGGCACGACCATCACCATGATTTTGCCCAAAATAATATCCATCGGGTCCGACAGGCTGATGCGATTGAGCGTGAACATGCAAAGGGTGGTGGCAACGCAGCCGATGGCAAACGCTTCAATGGCCTCAAACACCACGTGGTGAAACAGGTTGCGTTCGGAAATGCCGGAGAAGTACCCGATAAAAATATTGATGCCGATGGTAAACAGGAGAAACAGCAACAGTTTCCACAATTCAGCCACCATGCCCACCCACCACACTTCCATGGTGTAGAGAAGTGCGACGCCAAACAGGAAAGAGCTGCTGATATCACGCAAAAACGCCTGGGTTTCGCATGCCCAGGAGCCAGGTTGATTCTGCTGCGCGTTAGGGTTGGCGCTTTGGGCCATCACCTCCACCTCAAATGATATCAAAATTATAAAAGCTTGAGGTGGCAATTGTTACCACCACCTTGCCCATGTTCAGGCAGACGATTGGCTAGTTATTCGAAAAGTTAATTCGCTCCTTCTGATGGCTCAGCATTTGTTAGCTTGTCATTGGGAGGGGCAGCAGCAGTTAAAGATTGTTTGATATGCCTAACGGCCCCATTAACAAGGGCTTTTTCACCAGGCTTAATCACGGCCGCAATTTGTTCACCGATTCGGGCTAAATGGGGGGCCACTGCGGTTGTCAGATCCTGCGCATCTGGGCTGATGGGTTTATCGCCAAGGAATGCTTTCATTATACGGCCTAAATAACGTCCTAGGGCATGGACACCATCTTTCGTGGCTTTATCAGCAGGCTTTGCGCCTTTATCCATCATAGCCGATGGTCGGGAGGGCTTATGAGGGTTATGCTTTTTGGCTGCTTCAGGGGTTTCTCCCCCACTGAAACGTGCTGAGGATAATTTATGAGGAGGAATGAATGAAACAGATACGGTCATGTTGATGCACTCCGGTTGGGTTGTAATTTGAGAAGGGCGCTCAACAAGCCAGATTGTCTGAATGCTTGGGAAACTTTAGAAATATTTACATCCGCCTGATGCTGGAAGCGTTTCAAACGCCTGAATTAAGGATGATGCTGTTTAAAGGATTGTGGCTTGAGTTCGTGTAGCCAGCGGCTGAATTGCCATTGCTCGTAGCTGTCGCAATACTGGTACAGACTTTTAAGCAAGGTTTGCCCGGTGGGGGATTTGGCAATGTATCCTAATTGATGCTGCGGGAGGTGCAGTAACTTCAGCTCGGTCTGAATCACCTTGGTAACGTGATCCTGCGGGTTGGCCTCGGTGAGGTTTTTCAGCAGCCAGCGATGCAGGATGGACTTGGCCGGTTGTTCACCCAGCTTCCATTCCTGGCGTAAAGTAACGCTGAACGCTTCGAGGATCATACCCGTTTCGACTTCTATTTAACGACACACACCAATAGATGGCTCTTTATTGTACCAGACCTGGTTGCAAAGGAGCGGATCGGTAGCACATTTTTTTCACACAATACTTTATCCGCACGACCTCGGTATCAACCGGGTTTTCGGCATCAATCGACAGTTCCGCGGCTGGGCCTTGCGGGGTTTCCTTTGCCAAAGCCTCCCGATCCTGGATGGGGATAGAGAGCAGTACTTCCCCTTCTCGCTTAATCATAAACCGCACCTGGGGCGGGTCTTGCTGGGCGTTACCGGGTTTCGCCTTGTAGCCACCCTGGGATTTGGGCGCTTTTTCCACCCGTGTCCACGATAATTGTTTTTTACGGCTGGAAACCTCTGGCGTCTCGGTTTGGTCGTTCGTTAATGCAACGTCCGAGTTGTCCGGCTTCTGACCTTTTTTACGCTTTGGCTTGTCGGAGACATCCTTGCCGGCAGGCACTTCCTGTTTTATCTGGTGCGTATCCGTCACGATATCCGTTACCGTGCCCATGGGAGTCTTTATTTTCTGGAATTCAACGCTGGCCTGGGTGGTATGGTGATAGGTAACATCCTTGCTGTTAGGGTTCACCACGTCCAGCTTCACCAGGTAAAAACCCTGGTTCAGGCGGGTTTCCCCAATCTGTACCGGCCTGGGGATCAGGATTTTGGCATAAGGGGAATAATGCGTTTTATGGTAATCGGCAAATTCTTCCGGGTCGATTTTTTCAAACCGCGGCGTGGGGGGCGTAAAGAAGTCCCGGGGCACATCCACGCCGGATTTACGGGAGCTGCTTTTCGGGTCGTACACATCATTATTTTCGTACAGGGCTTGCCCGAGGGGCGTGATATTGATCAACACGGCAGCCAAACCCAAAATAAGGATGTTTCGGCCCGGTTTTAGCATGGCAGCGGGCTCGGTTTGGGATGCCGTAAGGCGTCAATCACTTCGGCCATGGGGGCGGTGGCGTTAAAAACGGCAGAACCGGCAACCACAACCTGGGCCCCGGCTTCTCGCACCAGGGCGGCATTTTTGGGGCTAATGCCGCCATCCACTTCGATAAAAATAGGACGATCCGCAATCATGGCTTTGAGCCGTCGCAGTTTGCCCACGGTTTGCGGGATAAACTTTTGGCCGCCAAAACCGGGATTTACGGACATCACCAGGATTAGGTCGATATCATCTAACACCTCTTCCAGCACATGCAGCGGCGTGGCAGGATTAAGCGAAACCCCGGCTAATGCCCCTAGTTCGCGAATCTGGTTGAGTGTCCGGTTCAGATGGGGACAGGCTTCGGCGTGGACGGTCAGGATATCGGCCCCTGCGGCCTTAAAATCCGCCAGGTAGCGCTCCGGCTTCTCAATCATCAGATGCACATCGAAAGGTAAATTGCTGTAGCGCCGTAAACTCTCAATCACCGGTGGTCCTAATGTCAGGTTCGGGACGAAATGGCCATCCATTACATCCACGTGGATCCAGTCCGCCTTGGCGGCTTCCAGTTGGGCCAGGGCATCGGCCAGCCGGGCAAAATCCGCGGAAAGAATCGAAGGGGCCACTAGCGGGGCTGGGGTGTAAGACATGGGTTGTAATGGCAGGCTCACATCGGTTCTCCTTATATAGAGGTTATAGGCAAATTTTTCAGTTTCTGCATTTTTCATTGTGCCATCCACAAGCGGCATTCACATCTTCTTTTCATGAATCAAATGCCCATAAACCCAAAAGAGTGGCTGCACCGAAGTGAGCCACTCATAAATCTATAAAAGATAGGACTAGCATAATGGATGCGGTCGGTTGCAACATCCCATATCTGGAGGGGATAGATGATTGTTTATTCATGGCAACCCAGAGCCCTTAAAGTAGCCTGGTGCAAGCATATGTTCGTCCCGCTTTGGTTTATATCGGCAGGGCGTGCTAAAAACGTGTGCCGTTATTCACAAAAATTTTCACTTCAATCCGGTTACATTTCCAGTTTGGAGTGCGAACCATCGCAGAAGGGCGGCTTGTTGGTGTGCTTGCAGTTGCACAGCGCCACGTTCTGGGAGGCTTCCACCAGAAACGTTTTAGGCCGATAGGCGGTTCCAGCATGCGACCCATCGCAAAACGGCTGCTTTTTCGATAATCCGCAGGAACACCAAGCGTAACTGCCGGGCTCTAACGTGGTTACAACCGGCTTGCAATCGAAAATATGAGGCTTGTCCATGGGGCTTCTTCTCTATAACAGACTGACCTCGCTATCATCCTACTGTTGCGATGCGGGGTCAATTCCAGAGATCCTGAAAGACGGGTTTAATCTTTTTCGTCCAGGATGGCTTGCACTTCGGGTGAAGAGGGCTTTGGGCGTTCAACCTCTATTTTAAAGTTGCCGCGCCGCAAGTTCCCCAGGAAGTTGCGTTCCGGCTGCCGCATACAGTGCAGGCAGCGGCCAAAGGCCGTTTGAAGAACATCTGCCAGACCTTTACCAATCTGCCGTTTCTGGGTTTTTACGGTTTGCTGCCGTTGCGCAAAGCCGGCATCATCCTCAACTTCGGCAACCAGCCCAGCCCAGGATGCGGGTAAGCTCCCGCGGAGCGCCATGGAGAAGGGTTTATCCGTTATTTGATATATCGTCAAGGCACCGGTGCATTTTACGGTCACTTTATTCTGTTTGAAATTAATATCAACACCTTTAAATCGCGGTGTTGTTGGATGAACAGCCAGACTCATTTGCAGATACCTCTCCCAAATCATTGATATGGGAGGCATCCTAACACAAGCTAGCCTGCTTTTTAAGGCGTTGGTTAAAACCAGTTTTGCCTAAACCAGTTAAACACACTGGTCATAAAGTTGTTGAACAGATCGTTTAACGACCCGCCAGGTTGTGTAGGTGGATAGGGATTATAGCCAGGGTCATAACCCGGTGGATGCTGCCACGGCGGGCAAAGGATGGGTGGCGGAGGCGGGCAATCCGGTGGTTGGTAAATAGGGGGCTGTTCATATTGCTGGCGCAGCATCGGGAGGTATTCATTGTCATTTCCAACGCCAATGTTTACGACATCGCCATTTTGCCTTACATAAACCGAAGCGCCGCCATAATACGGGTTGCGGATGGTTTGCGGCGGGCCGCCATCCTTGGGGGTAAAGGTAATAAACTCATAATCCGTGGGCACTTTCGCAATGTTATATGCCACAAAGTTGGCGTCGCTTTGGCTTCCACTGTCAAAATCGTTCCGGCCGATACCAGGCGCCCTGGAGAGTTCATCGGGGCTGAGTTGGAAGCGTTCAAACCCGGCCGGGACCGATCCGCCCAAAATGGCGTCCCCGGGTCGGGCATGCTCCGGCTTAAAATATTCCTGGGCATCCGCGTTATGGAACGTCAGCTCGCCATCTTGCCGTTGGACGGAAAACGGCGGCCGTTCATTGTGGATAACGATTTTGCCGTTGCGGATTTTTTCCTGCACGGCCGGGTTGTCCAGGAAATTGGCATCCAGCACGCCAAAATAATCGGCGTCGCCGCGGCCATTGTTCTCGCGGTAGTCAAACAGGGAGCTTAACACACCAAGTTGTTGCAGTATGTCTGCCGACTTCTTTTTGTCCGCCTGGAAAAAGATCCCGCTGGGATAATGGGTTAACGTTTGGTTGTAAATATTTTGAAAGCCCGTGGGGGTTTGTGTCGGATACATTATGACGCTGCTGTTGATGTTCCATGCACCCATGGCATTGTTCTCCAATACTCTCCTGTAATGGAATAAACAATTCCAAAGTGTAAAGATTGTCTTAATTAAAATATAAAATTTACATTTATTAAAAAACAGGCTTATTCGTAGGCTGTCTCGTGGAAATAGCCACCGCCGCAAACGGCCTCCAACAGCTTTAACAGGAATTGCTGCGCCGCCTCGTCCTGGTGGAAAAATAATTCTTCCTTGGTCTGGTTAAATCGCATGACGGCGGGTTGTGTGGGGGAAGCCGGAATATAGAGCGATGCGATTTCACTGTCCAGGATATCGGGGTAATCCTCCACTTCGTGGTGGGAGACTTGATCCTGGTAATCGCCGAGCAGTGCCACAATGCGCCCGGAGAAAAGGGGTTCCCGGCCGTTTCGGCGCAACGCCATGGGGCGGGTGTTGTTGCGGCACACAAAGCTAATGGTATGCCACAAGACGTGCAGAATCCCCACGGAGCGGTCGGCATCGATTCGGGAATAAATATTGCCGACGGGCACGTTGCGGTTAAGGAATGATTGCTGGAACGTTACCACGGCTTCTTCCAGCAAGCACAGCAATTCTTCGTACACAACGGCAGTGCGCTTTTGCGCGGCTTCATGTTCCTTAAGCTGCGAGAACATATGGGAGGCCATAAAGTCGATGCGCTTACGCATCCGTGCCGGGTTGGGCTCTGGCTGCGGGGCCGGGTTGAAGGGAGCGCTTGTAAAGGGGCCCTGATGGGCGCTACGATAAGGTTCCACTTCTTGGGACATATGGCCAACACTCCATCCGTCAATGGGATATTCCCCATTTTAGAGTCGGTTTCGGAAAAGGGCAAGACAAGGGGATCTTAGCGCCGATTCTCAAATTCGTAGCTAAACATCTGCAATAACTTGTATTGGTTTTGCAACTGCTTATGGTAATCAACCACCGGTTGAGGCAAGTTAAGCTGTTGGGCGTTTTGCACCAAAAAGTGATTCACCTGCTGCTCGGCTGCAATCCACATGCGTAACCCATACCCCAGCGATTGGGGATCATCCTTGATGATTCCCAAGCGATGCTTCCAGCTATCCAGCGGCAATCGGATGAAAATTGAAGAAACTGCCTTTAACCAATCCAGCGGGTTTTTAGGCGTCAACATCGCCAGGAATTTCTTGTTAATCTCATCGCTTCCCAATCGCTCCGCCCGTAAACTGGTGCAAATAGGGATGGCATTAAAGAACTGGATGAGATGGAACGTCTCGTGCATGAGATAAGCAAGACTCGCATCCTTTTTAACAAAGATAGCGGGTTGCTTATTAACCTCAAGTTGTTTTCGCACCGCCAGGAAATCCGGCGTATGCCCGGTGTAATATTCCTCCAGATCGGGCTCGTCGGGATAAACAAGGGTATTGGGCACATAAAAATAGGCCTCCGCATCTTCCCGCTTCAGCATCTCGTTGACCCACGCATGTTTTTCCCCATCAAAAACCTGAACGCCTTGGGTCTTCAGCCAATTAAGCAGGCCTTTCTTATCGTCCTTAAACCGCGTGAACAAGGCCAATGCCTGCTGTTCTGTCTTAGCCAGCCGATCTGATAAGGGTATCCCCGAGTGTTTGGCTTTGAGATACCTCTGCGTTGCCAGGCATAAAGGTGGTTTTATTACAGGCGCTGCTTGGGCTCTTTGTACCGCAAATTGGTCTGCGATGGGCAAACCGTTTAATATCCCCACCGGGTTGGGTGAGGCGATTGCCGGGTAGGCTGGCCGCATGGGCTGCGCAAATGGCGCTAGTGTGTACCCATTAAACCCGCCATAATAAGGCTGATAAAATTGTACCGGTGCCGGATAAAGCATGCGACAATTTTTCTCGTTCGTGGCTATACAAACGCCTCTCAAGAAGAAAAGTTGCATGGGGAGCAGGCAATTTAGGCGTTTGAGGGGGTTTCAAATCAGATGTCATTGTTTCTCAGAGGAATGGGTTTATGCGTATAAATCCGATTGTTAGTCATCAGCGTTTTACGGGCGTTTATAAGCAGCCACCGCCAAACATGCCTCCAAAGCAGGCCGATTTTAGCTACGAACAAGAGCCTTATTGGGTCGATGGGCCTCACGAAAAACTTTGGCAAGAGGCGCAACGCTTACCGAGCGCTGCTGGATATGGCCGTGTGATTGAGGCCATTAAACAGCGCCTGGCCGGCATTGCAAACGGCACTGCCGACGAGATTACCGAAGATACGTCGATAGACAGCTTTATATTGGGCGATCGCCAGCGAAGTTTTGCAGACTTTAGAGAAGCATTGAGGGATCTTGAGCCGCCATCAGAAAGGTGGGATCCTTAATTAAACGGTTTCCAGTGGCTTGGCGGCTTTGGGTTTGCCTTTGCCGGATTGGGGTTTTTCCGTTTCGGCGGCCGCTTCCACTTTAGGGGTTACACGCCCAATGCTGATGTATTTAAAGCCCAGATTGGCCATGCGCTGTGGCTGGTAGATGTTGCGGCCGTCGATGATCAGCCGGCAATCCGTCGCTTCCTTTAACCGGCGGAAGTTGATGCGCTGGAACTCTTCCCACTCGGTCATAATCACGATGGCATCCACGCCGGTTGCGGCTTCATACACGTCGTTACAGTACTCCAGGTGCGGCAGGATGTTGCGCGTGGCTTCCATCGCCAGCGGATCGTAGGCCTTAACCTTAACACCCCGGTTTTGCAAGCTGCGAATGATATTCAGGCTGGGGGCATCCCGCATGTCATCCGTATGCGGCCGATACGCCAGCCCCCACAACCCGATTTTCTTGCCTTCGGTTGCGCCGCCAATGGCATGCTCAATTTTTTCCACGAAGCGCAGGCGCTGATAACGATTGATCGTATCGACCGACTTCAACAGGTCTAGGTTAATGCTGTATTGGTCGGCAATATTTACCAGGGAAGCGATATCCTTGGGAAAGAAGATGCCGCCGTAGCCAATCCCGGCATTCAGATATTCCGCGCTGATTCGGCGATCCAGGCCGATGCCCTTGGCCACCTGGTTGATGTCCGCGCCGGTTTTCTCACAGATTTGCGCGATAGAGTTGATAAACGAGATCTTCATCGCCAAAAATGCGTTGGAGGCGTGCTTAATCAGCTCGGCGCTATTAATATCGGTAATGAGGATGGGGGCATTTAAGGGCTGGTAGATTTGCACCAGCAAATCGATGGCGCGTTGGTGGTTGGCGCCAATCACGATGCGATCCGGCTTCATAAAGTCGGTAATAGCCTTGCCCTCCCGAAGGAACTGAGGCACGGCGGCAATCTCAAACTCCACATCGGGCTGCACGCCTTCCCTTATTTTCTGTTCCAGCCACTCGCCGGTACGAATAGGGAGCGTGCTTTTTTCCACAATTAACGTGTAATTGTTCAACGCGGGGGAAATATCGAAGATGGCTTTTTCCAGCGGCTTCATGTCCGGCTTGCCGTTAGGCAAAGGCGGCGTGCCGATACACAGGAAAACAATTTCCGCGTCCTTCACGGCCTCCTTGTTATCGGCGGTAAAACGCAGGCGGCCTTCTTCCACGTTGGTGCGCAGCAAGGGCTCCAGGCCATTCTCATAAAAGGGCACTTCGCCGCGGGTCAGTTTCTCAATCCGGTTTGCGTCCACATCGGAGCAGACCACCTCGTGGCCCAGTTCCGCGAGGCATGTGCCCGTTACTGTGCCCACATATCCCGTCCCGATAATGGCAATTTTCATATCCAACCTCTCCTTAGCCGCCTGAAACGTGTAACGCCTGCGAACGGGGGAGCCAAGCGCTCCGTTTGTAAAACCCGCCAGGGACAAGGCTTTGAAAGGGACTAAAGAAAACCGAGTCCGTAAGCAGGACAACCCACTGCGTTTGTTACTGGTTAATGCCCACTGTATCACAAATTGCGCCGTTAAGGAAGAAGCCTCCACTCCTCCGGTTGGGGGAGGTTTGTAAAGTTATGTTAAAGATTCCCTTTCCCGTTCCGAATCCTCTCACAAGTACACAGGATGTGTACCCACCAATGGAAGAACAAGAAGGAGGAAATGGAAAAACAGGACATACGGAAAACAGGGAACGGCTCGCGATGAGCCATAGCCGCAAGATGCGGCTTACAAAGAAACAACACTAAAAAATTTAAGCTACACGGATGTATTAGCAAAAGCGAGTTAAGGAGAACACGCAAATGCCTTTAGTTTTAAATACCAATATTTCATCTTTGGTTGCTCAGCGTAATTTATCCACCAATACCAGCAACCTTAGCAAATCGATGGAGAAACTGTCGTCCGGTTTCCGCATCAACCGCGCATCCGACGACGCCGCAGGTTTAGCAATTTCCGAAACCTTAAGAGGGCAGATCCGCGGGATGAAGACCGCGTTTCAAAACGCCCAGGACGGTATCAGCATCTTGCAGATTACGGAAGGTTCCCTCAGCGTTATCAACGATAACCTGCAACGGATTCGCGAACTGACCGTACAGGCCGCCAACGATACCAACGGCGAAAATCAGCGCGACGCCATCGAGGCCGAAATCAAGAAAAGACTTGAAGACAACGATAGAATCGCAGCCGCAGCCGCCTTTAACGGTATCAACCTGCTGGATGGGACGGCTTCCGCAGCCCGCCTGCAAATTGGGGCCAACTCCGATGAAGCGGAGAACACCCTGGATGTCGCCAGTGCCTTGGCGACTGCAACCGTGACGGCCCTTGGCTTGATGGGCGCAACCACCTCTACCGGCTGGCAAACCATCGGCAGTATCGATTTTACCTCCGGAAGCGTTGCCCGCCAGTTCCTGAACGACCTGGATGCCGCCATCAACGTGGTTTCCGCACGACGCTCCCTTATCGGTGCTTTCCAAAACCAGTTGGATAGTACCTTGCAAAACCTCTCGCTGGGCATCGAGAACTTCACGTCCTCCGAGTCCCGCATCCGTGACCTGGATATCGCCCAGGAAACCGCGCAGCTTACCAAAAACCAGATACTGCAGCAGGCTTCCGTCAGCATCCTGTCACAGGCCAACCAATCGCCCCAGCTGGTTCTCAGCTTGCTGGGCAAGTAAGTTCCACCGGCTTACCGCCTGTCTAAAGGCGGGCGGTAAGCCCCTCTCCCCTCCCTCATCTGTATCTGGTTCAAATCCCATAACCCTCTGAACCAGACCCATATGAGGAACCCGCAAGGGGCTTCGTATGAACAAAACCAAATTGAATACGGAAAAGACCCGCACCCGGATCATCTCCCGGCGATGGGGACACAACGGGAACGCGTGATTCCTGATGCTGAAAGACGTTTTCTTTCACCTCAGGCCATTCGCAACCCGAAGCTGAAAACAGTGACGATCGCTTTGAATGGGATCGTTGCATGATCAGCTCGGATCCCGAAAATACCGGCATCATCGGTTTAGCCGATATGCCAGGTTAAAACGGACGCCATCCTGCTTACCTGGAGTCTTTCAGGACTTAAGCCGGTAGGAGTCTAGACGATACAAGCCATTCCCAACCGGGGATTGCTTGGCCATCAAGCCGAATACCAAGTGGCCTTGTTCAACAACAAGGCGCACACTGGGCAGAACCCGCTTGGTAAGGGTTTCGTTCATTGCGGTAAACGGCAAGCCAACTTGAACATGCGCCAGCATGGCAACCTGCGGAATGGATACCATTCCGATGGGCTTGCCGCAAGGCATCCGCCAACAGCGGCTTCTGTTGTGTTATCGGGCAACTCCCCCGATGCTCGGTATAAGCCAATGGCGCCGGAGGCTGGCCGCCGCATGCGCAAGGGCGTCACCAGCAACCTGTGCAACCTGCAAGGGCTTGCCGGGCTGCGGGCAAAACCGAATAAGCACGTTAGCAAGGCTTGCTTGCCCATACACTGCCTGATGCGGTGAATGATATCGCCATCGGACGGCGTGTGGGCAACAGGCCCAACCCAAGGACATTTTTTGGATGAAAGCTTTAGCACAACAACCTGGCGGAACGAAAGGAGGCCCGTGCTTGCCGCAAGCACCCCCTGCCGAGGGAAAACGGCACTTGGAAACTCGGAAAAACAGAACACACCTTACAACGGAAGGTAAGTAATAAACACGACGAAGGATAAGGAGTTAGTTCATGCCAATCGTAATTAATACCAACGTGGCATCCCTCAATGCCCAAGGTAACCTGACCAAAAATACCAACGCTTTAACCAAAAGCTTTGAGAAATTGGCCTCCGGATACCGCATTAACCGGGCAGCGGATGACGCGGCGGGCTTACAAATCTCCGAAACGTTAAGGGCCCAGACACGCGGTGTAAACCAGGCCATTAACAACGCGCAGGACGGTTACAACCTCTTGTCCGTGGCGGAAGGTTCCCTGAGCGTTATTCAGGATAACCTGCAACGGATTCGCGAATTAACCGTACAGGCTGCAAACGACACCAACGGTGATGCGCAAAGAGAAGCCATCACACAGGAAATCAACGCACGCTTGAGCGATATCGACAGAATCGCGAATGCCACCGAGTTTAACGGTAAAAAACTGTTAAACAACGCCAGTGTAGGCGACAGGGCAACCTTCCTGCTCCAAATCGGCGCTAATGACGATGTATCCCTCGATACGTTGAACATCGGCTCTGCCCTGGTGGATGCGACCGCAAGCGCTGGCTTGGGGATTGCAAGCTCTTCTGTTGACCTGACCACCAACAGTGCGGCCCGCAACTTTCTGGGGCTGGTTGATGCAGCGCTGGAAACCGTCGGCCAAACCCGTGCAACCATCGGTTCCTTCCAGAACCGGTTGGAGAGTGCTATCCAGAACCTGCAAGTCACCTCCGAGAACTTCTCTGCCGCAGAATCCCGTATTCGCAACGTGGATGTTGCCAAAGAGACTTCGGAGCTTACAAAGAACCAGATATTGCAGCAGGCCGCAACCAGCATCCTGACGCAGGCCAACTCATCGACCAACCTGGCGATGACCCTGCTCAGAGGGGGCTAAACCCAGGTTTAGTCTCGCCTTTCAGAAGGCCCTCGCGTTCCGCGGGGGCCTTTTGCCTTTGCATGGGGGCGCTGCTTTCCAATAGGCTTAGCGCCTTTCTCTGCAGGCTTTTCCGCGGTCGGCTTTTTGCGCGCGTTGGATGATTTTTGGCGGGCGGCTCCCTTGGGCGGCTTCACCAAGTTACGGGTTAGATGCCTTATTTCGCCCAGCTTCAACGGCCGGGATTCCCCCGGGCGAAGCTGCTGCAAAATGATCCCGGCAAAGGCCGTACGTTTTAGCGCAGTCACCTCATATCCCAGCGCTTCAAACACTCGCCGGATCTGGCGGTTCATCCCTGTCTTCAGCGAAAGCACCAGAGTATGTTTGTCGATAATCTCCAGCACTTTTTGCGTCGCCAGCTTGTTTTCCGGTTCCAGGGTTACGCCGGTCTGCACCTTGTTTACGATATGCTCGTTCAGGGTCTTGTTCACCGTCACGCGGTAAACCTTCTGGTGTTCGTAGCGGGGATGGGTCAGCTGCATAATCAGTTCCCCATCGTTGGTTAGCAGCAGCAAGCCGGACGAGTCCCGATCCAGCCGTCCGACCGGATCCAGGTGATGGTATTTCTCCGGCAGGTAGTCGTATACGGTGCGTCGCCCTTCCGGGTCGGAGCGGGTGGTGATGCACCCCGGCGGCTTGTAGAACAGCACGTACAGTTTTTTCTGCTGTTCCAGCCGTTTGCCGTCCAGCGTCACGGTATCCTTATCCGGATGGATGGCCTGGCCCACTTCCGCCGGTTTACGGTTAACGCGCACTTTGCCTTCCGCAATCAGCTCATCCGCCTTACGCCGGGAGAGGCCGGTGCAGTCGGCAATAAACTTGTTTAATCGCACGGACATCAGGCCGGGGTTGCCGTTGTATTCATCACGGAAAACAGGTCGAGTTGCAGGTGGTCGGCATGCTCCATCCGGCACTCGAAAATCTGGGCAATCTGGCGCAGTTCGGCATAATCCTCCTGGCTATACAGCGGGATGGTGCCGCGAAGCTCCCCCTGCACACGCAGCTCCGCATGGTCGGAGAAGATGAGAATCACCTTGTCCTGGGCGTTGTTTTGGCCGTAAACCCGGCGTTGCCGCTCCCGTTGCACCACCTTCTCCACATCCAGGTTCATATAATGGAAGGCGGCCATCATATGGGTAAACGCATTTTCCAGCAACACCTGGGCTTGTACCGTGTTATGCTCATTCAGGTTTTCCAGTGCCCGCTCCGAAGCGGCCTTTAGCTGCTTCAAGGCGTCCGCGGCCGACTTAGGGGCAGCAGGGTCGTTCATCAACACTTTCTGGATTTCTTTGAGCTGCATCGGGATATTCCGGGTCATCCTACCTGTGTGGAAATATTGTAGGATAAAAGCGAAACCGGGGGTACACGCTTTTACACCGGGCAGGGTCATTTCCCAAAAATCCGTCGGGCCGCCAATGGATATTTCCGTAGGGGCTGGCACCATAACAGTGATGGTTGGGATAGGAGGGATGGGCTGCCATCATGCTTACCCGGATTTATTTTTATCCCGGCAGCGTGCTGGAGGCAAGGCCTCAAACCGAGACGGTGAAGACCTTGTACCTTGCCGTGCCTGAAGGATATCCGGCTTACCGGCCGGGTCACGTCGTCAAGCTGTCCCTTCCTTCCACCCCGGCAGAAACCAGGGGGGCCATCCGGCCTTATTGTAACTGCGCCTTGTTAGAGGATGGCGTCCTTGAGATTTGCGTCAATCGGGCCAGCCGAAACGGTGTTTCCGCGCAACTCCAGCAGTATGGGCCCGGCCAACCCTTAGGCATTTCAGAACCGTCTGGTCGCTTTTGCCTGGGCAACTCGGTTAACAACCGCGTCCTTCAGCTTATCGGCCTTGGTTCAGGCATTGGCGTGGCCCGCGGCATAATGCGGCACTATTACCAGTTACACGAGCCATTCACCCTGGTGCAGTTCTACGCCATCCATGCCAACGACCGGCGGCTGCCTTACGAACCCGAGCTGGAGGAGGACACGGATCGCTATCCCGGCCTGGAGGTTTATCCTATCCTGCAACCTGCCGGTTATGACCCGGATGATATCGGCGAGCGCATTATGAGCCATGTGACCCATCCGGGGCAGGCGCAAACGTTCCTGGCTGGGCCGGGGCCAGTGGCCCAAAGCCTGGAACACCGCCTCTTGGAAATGGGTTTCGCCACGGAACATTTCCACATGCAAAAGTACCAGTAGGTTTCAATACTCTAGAGTTTATCAGCCGAGGCGGGCCCCCCGGCGCCTGACGAGGCCGCATAATCCCAACTTGAGCGGGCCCTGTTTCTATGGCTAAATAAATGCATTAGGCTGATGAAAGGGCTTCTGGATGGAAACGTTCGGGATACGGATTTATAAGGAGTACTTCAACTTCGCTGCGGCGCACTTCCTCATCTTCGAGGATGGCACGCGGGAGGAACTCCACGGGCACAACTACCAGGTGCAGATGATGATTGAAGGCATGCTGGGCGGCGATAAGGACATCTTCATCGACTTCCTGCATATCAAGCCCATCGTCAAGGCCATCTGCGACTCGATTGACCATCGCACCATTTTCCCCGATTCCAACCCGTACATCACTGTGAAGTCCGATGGAGGTTCGGTGGAGGCGGTCTATCACGACGGCGATCGCTGGGTCATCCCCAGTCGGGATGTGGTCATCCTGCCCATCCCCAACACCAGTGCGGAACGGCTGGCCCAGTACCTCTGCCATCAAACCCTCCAGGCCCTGGCGGAGAAGTACCCGGATGCGGCCATCAGCCGTGTGGAGTTTGCCGTGGAAGAGTCCCGAGGGCAGGCGGCCGTTTACCGCATGGCGTTTGAAGCTCCCAAGCCGCTGCATGAGCTGGATTTTAACCGTTCCCTGGTGGCCCGCTAAGGGTTATGTACCAGATTTGCCTTACGGAACGCTTTACCGCCACGCACTCCCTGGATACGCTTCGGCCGCAACCGCATTCGCACGAGTGGATCGTCAAGGTCGTCCTTCAGGCAGAGGTGTTGGTCGAACCGGGCATCATCGTCAACTACTTTGAACTGAAGCCGGCCGTTAGGAAACTGTTGCCGCATCAGCAGCACTTGAACGATGTTTACGACTTTGCTCCCACCGGGGAGAACCTGGCCAGGCACTTCTTCGATGAGCTGAAGCCGGTTTATCCGCAATTAAAAAGCGTCTCCGTTGGGGAGTTCGAGGAGTTCATCTGCACTTACGAGCCGGGATAACCCTTTCGCCGAAGATGGGAATGGCTCGGTTCGGGCTGGTATTTCTGACATGTTTGCCGTTACATGTCACTATAGCCATAGTGGGGTAGGCCCGCGCGGCCTTTAACTTTAAGGAGGTTGCCACGTGATTCAGCACTTGGAGAGAGAAGCCATGCCGTCGTCCCAGCAGTCCGAATTGCCGGTCCTTGATTTTCAGACCATTGAGTTTTACGTGGGCAACGCCAAGCAGGCGGCGCTTTACTATAACAAGCTGTTCGGCTTCGATATCGTGGCCTACCGCGGCCCGGAGACCGGCCATCGCGATAGCTGCTCCTATGTGCTGCGGCAAAACAACATCCAGTTTGTGATGACAGGGGCGCTTCAACCCGATCACCCGGTTGCCCAGCACGTACACCAGCATGGGGATGGGGTGAAGGATATCGGCTTTGCCGTTTCCGACCTGAACCAGACGATTGAGCTGGCCAGCCGCCGAGGGGCTGTTGTCACCCATTCCGCCGCGTCCCTGGCGGATGAAGGGGGCGTCGTCCACAAGGCCACCATTGCCACGTATGGCGACACCACCCACACCTTTTTCGAGTGCGAAGGCTACCATGGGGTTTGCGAGCCCGGCTTCGAGCCGCGGCACCTTCCTGCGAACCCGGTTGGTCTCCAGCGGGTCGATCATATCGTGGGGAACGTGGAGAAGGGGCGGATGGAACACTGGGTTCGTTTCTACGAGAATGTCTTTGGCTTCCGGGTTTTCCGCAGCTTCGACCAGAGCGACATCAGCACGCAGTATTCGTCTCTCGTCTCCAAGGTCATGTCCAACGCCAGCGGGACAATCAAACTGCCTATTAACGAACCGGCCGAAGGCGTCTGGAAATCCCAGATTCAGGAATACCTGGACTTTTACGGCTCTCCCGGCGTCCAGCATATCGCCATCTCCACCCACAACATTATCGAGACGGTGGATGCCCTTCGGGCCAACGGCGTGGACTTTATGACCGTGCCGCAGACTTACTACGATAGCATTGCCGAGCGCGTCGGCGAGATTCGGGAGCCGTTGCAAGCCCTTGCGGACTTGGGCATCCTGATTGACCGGGACGAGGAAGGGTACTTGCTCCAGATCTTTACGCAGCCGGTGCAGGACAGGCCCACGTTCTTCTTCGAGATTATCCAGCGGGCGGGCTCCGAGGGGTTTGGCAAGGGGAACTTCAAGGCCCTGTTCGAAGCCATCGAGCGGGATCAGGCGCGCCGCGGCAACGTGTAATCTCCGTAAATTTACCAGGCAATTTTCATCATTGAGGGGTTTGATTGGGTCAGCATTGTTTGTCGCTGTGAAGTGGGATAGGGCCCAAAATGATGAGTATCGTTCGTTTTTCGGGTGTGTCATTGTATCGTATTCCTCTGGCGTCGCAGCATCGAAGTCGCGAGGGGATTTGGCTTCCGGATCTGAAGAGCCTGATTCAATCGGAGTTGAGGCGGCATCCGGGGGATTTGAATATTCAGTTGCAGGCTTATACGCTCCACGAGGTTCGGGATTACGGGCCTGATGGGGCAAACAAGCCGGTACGGGAGCAGCCGCAATTGATGGCGAACCTGCTGATTGGTGGGAGGTATTGGAGGCAGGCGGCGCGTAACCTGATGCAGGTGTTCCAGGCGCAGGACGTGACCTGGGATAACCGTGTTCGGGTTCGCCTGATGGCTTGAGTTAGGCCTGGTTTGCCGCCCGGCGCTTGTGGGCGGCTTTCCAGATGAAGTAGATAGGGATGCCGAGGGAGACGATGCCCAGGCCCGGCAGCGTGTAACCCGGCTTGTACAGGAACAGGTTGATACAGATATAGCTGACCAGGATGAGGTAGGTGACGGGAATGACCCTGGCCTGCCATGAGGCCATCCGAAGTTGCTCCGGGTGGCGTTTGGCCAGGCGGAACATCCCGCTGATGGTGATAAGATAGAACAGCAGCGTGGTAAAGATGGTGTAATCCAGCAGTTGGCCGTAAGAGCCGGTTAGCGTGAGGACGGAGGCGCAGATGCCCTGGCCCACGAGAGACACGGTAGGCGTATGGAAGCGGGGATGGACTTTGCCGAACGGGGCAAAGAAGAGCTTATCCTTGGCCATGGCGTAGAAGACCCGAGCCCCGGCCAGTGTGAGGCCGTTGAGGCAACCAAAGGTGGAAACCAGGATGATGGCCGCCATAATTCCCGCGCCGGCCCCGCCCCAGATGTGGTTGATGGCGGCGGTTGCCACGCGATCCTCCGGCGCATGCTGGATGAGATCGAATGGGAGGACGTTGAGATAGGCCATATTCACCAGGAGATACAGGGTCAGCACCAGGGCCGTGCCGTACACCATAGCCTTGGCCACGTTGACTTGCGGGTTTTTGACCTCGCCGCTAATGAAAGTGACGTTGTTCCAGGCATCCGCGGAGAAGAGGGGGCCCACGGTGGCGATGGCAAACACGGCCAGCAAGGGGAGCGGCAGGGTTTCCTGCGGGATGAGCGACCATTGGGAAGGGTTGGGCAGGCCTTGGCCCGAGGCCAGGAACCCGGCCCCGATGAGCCCCGCCACGGCCAGGACTTTGAGGACGGTGAAGACGTTCTGTAAGAGCGCACCCTCCTTGATGCCAAAGCAGTTATACGCCGTGAGCGCCATAAGGACGGCAATGGCCACCCCTTGGATGGCCGTGATGCTGAAGCCCGGTATGATCTGCAAGACAGCCTGGCTGGAGATGGCCGGGAACAGAACGCCCAGGAACTTGGCGAATGCGACGGCCACGGCGGCCAGCGTCCCCGTCTGGATGACGAAGAACAGCGCCCAGCCGTACATAAAGGCGGGGATTTCGCCCCAGGCTTTTTTGAGGAAGACGTACTGCCCGCCGACCTCCGGGAAGGCCGTGGCCAGGCGGGCATAACTCATTGCGCCGAACAGCGTGACCACTGCGGTAAAGAGCCAGACCAGCATTAGCAGGCCGGGGGAGGCAACCTGGCGGGCCACATCCGCCGAGACAATAAAGATGCCGGAGCCGATCATCACCCCGGCCACCAGCATGGTGGCGCTAAACAGGCCCAGCTCTCGTTTGAGGCCGCTATTCTCGGGTGTGCCGTGTTCCGGTACGGTCATTTGCGGTATGGTCTCGATGGTGGTTGACATAATCCCCTCGCTTGGTCGCTGTTACTCCGGTTGCGTCGCACCCACCGCCGCGGGTGTTTCCACGGGGAGGGTTTCGCAAACTTTTTGCCCCTCGCGGAAGTGCTGCACATGTTTATAAACATAAACACAGCCTAAAATAAAGCACACCGCGATAATCAGCGCATCGAACTGGTGCCAGTAGTGGGAGAAGAGTTCCTTGTTTTCGCCGAACTTGACGCCCACCCAGACGAGGCCGTAGCTCCAGATCCAGGAGCCGATAAAGGTGTAGATGGTAAACGGCCAGAAGCGGGCCTTAAGCACGCCCGCCGGCAGGGAGATGAAGGTGCGCACCACGGGCAGCATACGGCAGATGAAGAAGGTGAGGTCGCCGTATTTTGCCACCCACTTTTCCGCGGAATCCAGGTCGTGCGGGGTGATGAGCAGCCATTTGCCGTGCTTGCACAGGAAGTTGCGGCCGCCGTAATAGCCAATCCAGTAGGAGGGCAGCGAGCCGACGACGCAGCCCACAGCCCCGGCCAGGGACGCCAGGTGGAAGTTCATTTCGCCTTTGGCCACCAGGTAGCCGGTAAAGGTGAGGATGATTTCGCTGGGCAGGGGGATGTTGAAGGACTCGATCGCCATTAGCAGGACGACGCCAAGATAGCTGGTGGCGCTGATAAACGCCTCGACCTTGGCGGAAATATAAAAGATAATCTGGTTAATCAACTCCATGGACTTCTCCTTAAGGGGTGAGGGTTGCTTTAGGGGCTTCTCGGTTAACGATGGTTGTTGGCTGGAGCAGGGCCGTTTCCTCCCTGCACCCTACCGAAGTTTTCTTTTCGGCTCGCTGGCGCCTCTGCTGCTGCGCTCGCCGGGGTGTTCACGTTAATGGTCACGTATTTGAGGGGGTTGTCTTTAAGGTTTATTGTAATATGGAACGGGAATGGGGTGTAGTCTGATGTGCCGGTTGATGGTTGAGGCTGCTTATTGGGGTTAGGTTTAGCGGAAATGGGTGTAGCCCCAGTAAAGCAGGCCGGAGAGGAGGAAGGTGAGCGGGAGGGTAAGCACCCAAGCCCACACGATATGGCCCACAATGCCCCACTTGACGGCGGAAACCCGCTTGGTGGCCCCCACGCCCATAATGGACGAGCTGATGACCTGCGTGGTGCTGACCGGGATGCCCAGGTGAGATGCGCCCAGGATGATGGTGCCGGCGGTGGATTCCGCGGCGAACCCGTGGATGGGCTGGAGCTTGATCATCTTGCTGCCCATGGTGCGGATGATCTTCCAGCCGCCGCTGAGGGTGCCAAGGCCCATGGCCACGGCGCAGCTAACTTTAACCCACATGGGAACGTGGAACGGCGTATGATAGAAGGTGGCGATGGCCAGCGCAATAATCCCCATGGACTTCTGGGCGTCGTTGGAGCCGTGGCTGAGGGCCATAAACCCGGCCGAGAAGATTTGCAGCTTGGCCGACCACTTGTTGATGAACGGCAGCGCCATTTTATGCACCACCCAAACCAGCCCCATCATAAACAGGTAGCCGAGGAAGAAGCCGATGAGCGGGGAGCTGAGCATGGGGACGATAACCTTGTTGAGGACGCCGCTCCAGGTGATGTTCTGCAACCCATCGGCGAAGGCATGGGTGCCGGTGCCAAACGCCGTGGCCCCGCAGAGCGCCCCAATCAGCGCGTGGGAAGAACTGGTGGGCAAGCCCTTGTACCAGGTAAACAGGTTCCACAGGATGGCCCCGACGAGGGCAAACAGGATTACATCCGGCGTGACGACGCTGGGGTTGACGATGCCCTTGCCGATGGTCGAAGCAACTTCCGTGCCCAGCATCGCGCCCAGGAAGTTGAGGACGCCGCCGTAGATGACCGCGGCCCTGGGTGACAGCACCTTGGTGGAAACCACGGTCGCAATGGCGTTTGCCGCGTCGTGGAAGCCGTTGATATAGTCAAATACCAGGGCCATGATGACGATGAGGAGGAAAAGGGTAAAATCCATCGGTTCAACTCTTACTGCTTGGGTGCTAACCTAGTCTCTACGTGTGTTTTAGGACAATCTCCAGGATGATGTTGCCCATATCCCGGTGGCGATCGACGATGCTTTCCATCAGGTTGTACACGTCCTTGCGGAGGATGACCTGCTTGACGTCCGGCTCCCGCTCGAACAGGCTGACCAGGAGGCTGCTGAGCAGTTCATCCGTGTGGGTTTCGATGTTGTTGATGAGGGCGCACTTGTCATGCACCTGCTGGATGTCTTTCAGGCTTTTGAGGTTGGTGAGCATGTAGTGCAACTGCTCGGCGGCGTCCACCATGTTTTGTGTCAGCTTGTAGAGGTCGTTTTCAAACGGCTTGAGGTGGAAGGCGAGGATGTGTTCCTGGCACTTTTCACTGATCTTGGGGATTTTGTACAGGCCATACGCAAGGCTATGGATATCTTCCCGGTCGAAGGGGGTGATGAACGTCTGGCAGAGGCGCTCGGTAATTTCGTTCGTCACTTCCCTGGCGCGGGACTTGGCGGCTTCGATATCGCGACCCAGCTTCAACTGCTTGTCCCGGTCGCCTTCCGCGACCAGTTGCTTGAGGAGGTGGACGCAGCGGTAGGCGAGTTCGCCGCTTTCGCTGATGAGGTCGTAGAAGCGATCTTCCTGGGGCAGGAGGTTGATTCCAAAGAGCATGGGGGGTGTTCCTTTTGCGTGGAGAAGTGACCGATTGTTGGCACGATTGTAGCGTGCATGGGGTGACAATTTAAGACCAGATGGCAAGACTGTAACAAAGTTTGAGGGTGGGGTGGAAGGGTTGGGTGGTTTGTAGTGGGGGCTGGTTGGTGCGGGGCCGTTCCCTCCCCGCCCCCTCCCTGAGTTTTTCTTTTGGCCTTCGCTTGCGCCTGCGGCGCTGCGCTCGGCCAATATAGAAGGGATTCTCTGCTGATTGGGTTTATCTCTGGCGGTGTTGTCGTCTCGTCTCGGCATTGGGTTCCCTCTCGGGTGGGTTGGTCTGTTTGTAGTGGG
>CALAJO010000016.1 GCA_937922745.1 uncultured cyanobacterium | reverse complement strand
GCTACTCGGAATCGCGGAATGAAAACCCTGAAGGGGTCGAAGTACTGGAAGGGGAGCAGCAACCCAATCCGGATCAAGGCCCCCTGGTGGAAGATCCCAGCCAAGGCGGTGGCCCGGAGATCATTCGCCCGGATCAGAGTGGCCCGGTGCCGATGAACGATCCGCACACCAATATTCGCCAGTCCGACCGGTTTGAAAATGGCGCGCCGCCCCCGCCTGCGTCCGATCGGTTTATGCCGCCGAATGCCGGCCGCCAGAACCCGCGTCGTTTTTCGGATGATGGCCCACCGCCTCCACCCCCGATGCGGCAGCCTCGGCCGCTCCCCGACCCGGTTGAGACACCCCGTCAACAAGGTCGCATCCAGCCTCGCGGGGATGTCCCGGTTTCAGCCTCCGTCCAGTAGCCTGGTAAATCATTGTATCCCCTCGCTATCCGATTTATTGGCATTCCCTCAACAGATTGGATTATGATGGACAGGAGCGCAACCACAGGAAGGTGCCCATGTTTCGTTCCGGTTTTGTGGCCATCGTCGGCAGGCCCAACGTCGGCAAATCCACCTTGATGAACGCCCTGTTGGGGCAGAAAGTGGCGATTACGTCCCCACGGGTACAAACCACGCGTTTCCGCATCCGCGGCATCCTCACCGTGCCTGAAAAGGGGCAGGTTGTGTTTCTGGACACGCCGGGATTTTCCAAGCCTATGGACAAGCTGGGGGAATATCTCACGGCTGAAGCACAGCAGGCCCTGGAGGAAGCGGAAGCCTTTATGCTGGTGGTGGATGGCAGCCAGCCCGCCGGAAGCGGCGATGCCTGGCTCTCCGAGCAGCTAAAGGCAACCGGGAAATACTGCCTGCTGCTCATCAACAAGATTGACCTGATAAAGGACGACGAACACCGCCAAAAGCTGAAGGAGAGTTATCTCCATCTCTTCAGCGGATATGATGCGTTTAATTTTCTCACCGTGTCCGCGCTGACAGGGAAACGGCTCAAGGAGATCCCAAAGCTGATTCTGAAACACCTGCCGGAATCCCCGGCAATCTATGACGAGGATGACCTCACGGATCAGCGGATGCGGGATATTGCCCAGGAAATCATCCGGGAAAAGGCGATGCAGTTTACGGAAGATGAGCTGCCGCACAGCATTGCCGTCTTTATCGACAAGTATGATGAGGCCGACCCGGCTTGCACACGCATTTATGCCACCGTGTTCGTCGACCAGAAATCGCAAAAGGGCATGGTCATCGGCAAAAGCGGGCAAATGATCAAGAAGATCGGCCAGGCCGCACGCCAGGATATCGAAACCATGCTGGACGGCCGGGTTTATCTCGATCTGAACGTGAAGGTGAAAGAGAACTGGCGTAAGGATACCCAGTTCCTCAAGTCGCTGGGACTGCAATAATGACGCCGGAAACCCGAATCAGCACCAAGGAAAAGATTTTACGGCTAATCGAGCAACAGAATTATGCCGGGCTATCGCTGGCGTTGCAAAACCTCCACCCGGCAGACATTGCCGAGGTCTTCCGCGAGTTGCCGCAAAATGCCCGAGAAGCGTCGTTTGATGTGCTGGATCCGGAAGAGGCCGGCGAAGTTATCCAGGAGCTGGATTTTGACCTGATGGTGGAACTGATGGCGAAGCTGGATGCAGCCAAACTGGTTCCCATCCTCCAGTTAATGCCCTCGGATGAGGCAGTGGACGTGCTAAACGAGCTGCCCGATGAGCGGGTGTACGAAATTATCCGCAAGATGCCCGACTTGAAGCAGGCCAGCAACCTGAAAGAGCTGATGGCTTACCCGGAAGACACGGCCGGCGGCTTGATGAGTTCCGAGTTCGTCAAAGTCTATGCGGATATGACGGCTGAAGACACGCTGAATTACCTTCGCATTCGGGCGGAGCAGGAAACCACCAGCTTCTATTACTTATATGTCGTGGATCGGCACGATCACCTTGTGGGCGTTTTGGGCCTGAGAACCCTGATTACCGCCCCGCCCTACATGACGGTCGACCAGATTATGAACCCCGCAGTGGACTCGGTGAACCACTACGACACCCGCACAGTGGTGGCCGAACACTTCCAGAAATATCAGCGCCTTGCCGTGCCGGTTGTGGACAACGTCGGCCGTTTGAAAGGCATCATCACCTGGGATGACGCCGCGGAGATTATGGAAGAGGAGCTGACGGACGAGTTCTACACCTCCAGCGGTTTGTCCACCGAGGAGTTCTACACCGAAGAACTGCTGGCCGGTCGCCTTTCCACTGCCGTCAAAAGCCGCACGCCCTGGCTGCTGGTCACCATGCTGGGCGGCATCGTCGCCGTGCTGGTGGGGGATATGTTTAGCGACACCCTCCATCATGTTCCCATTTTGGCGATTTTTATGCCTTTATTGGGCGGACTGGGGGGCAATGTCGGGACGCAAAGCTCCGCGCTGATCGTTCGTGGCTTGGCAACCGGGCATGCGACGTTAGACAAGACTTTTCTCCACGTGATTAAGCAGTTTCGTGTCGGCGCAATCATCGGTGTCATTATCGGCGTCCTGGTCGGCACATTGGTGGGCGTGTGGAAAGGCAATCCCTGGTTTGGCCTGATTATTGGCGGTGGGCTGCTGGGGAATATTACGGTTGCCGCCACGCTCGGCACGCTGGTGCCCTTCCTGTTCAAGCGCATCAATATCGATCCGGCGATTGCCAGCGGCCCCTTCATCACCACGGCCATCGATGTCACCGGCCTCACCATTTATTTCGGCCTGGCGACCTGGGCCCTCAGCCATCTCGGGTAAGCCCTGCGGGTTGACCTGAGGCATCCTTCAGCCCAAAATGAAGCCATAGAAGTTGGATCACGAGCTTGAACCATGATTGAAACCTCCCAACCGCCGCAATTGGATTACGAGCCGTTAGAATACACCCTCAGCGACTTTGACTATGAGCTGCCGCCGGGGCGGATTGCCAAATACCCGCTCCCGAATCGGGATGACTCCCGAATGATGGTGCTGGATCGAGCCGGGCAGGGCATTGGGCATCACTTTTTCAAGCAGTTGCCGGATTTCCTCAATGCAGGGGACTTGATGGTTATTAACAATGCCAGGGTTCTTCCGGCAAGGCTCCTGGGGCGGCGGGAAGGGCATACCGGCCAGGTTGAGATTTTCCTGATGCACCCGCGCAATGCGGACAAGACCGAATGGGACGTGCTGATGAAGCCTGCCCGGAAACTCCGTCCCGGCACTCGCATCTGCTTTGAGCGCTCCGGGCTGGTTGCGGAAATTATTGACCGGCTGGAAATGGGGCATGGTATCGTCCGGCTTCACTGGCCGCAAAATATGACGTTCGAAGCCATTTTGGAACAGACGGGCACCTTGCCGATCCCGCCCTACCTGGAAAGGGAGACGGAGGCCATCGATACCGAGCGGTATCAAACGGTGTTTGCCAAACATGCCGGTGCGCAAGCCGCGCCGACTGCGGGACTCCATTTTACCCCAGCCGTGTTTGAAGCCTTAAAAGCCAAAGGGATCGGTATTGCGGAAATTACCCTCAATGTCAGCGCCGGGACATTTCGGCCGGTGCTGGACGAAGCGATTGATTCCCACCAGATGGACGCGGAATTCTATACGATTCCGGACGAGGCGGCGCAGCAGATTACGGAAACCCAAGCCCGCGGCGGTCGGATTATCGCCATTGGCACAACCGTGGCGAAGACACTGGAAACGGCTTACCGGTTGAACGGAAGACAAATAAAACCGGGCTCGGCTTGGAGCCGCTTGTTTATCCGACCCGGGTTTGAATTTAAGACCGTGGACATGCTGCTTACCAATTTCCACCTGCCAAAATCCACCTTGATGATGCTGGTGAGCGCCTTTGCCGATCGTGATTTGATTATGGCGGCGTATGATCAAGCGGTTGCCGGGGAATACCGGTTTTACAGCTACGGCGATTGCATGCTCATCCAATAGCCGTTAGAGCCGCGCGCTAAATTGAAGCTTCAGGAGCAGGCTCGCTGTGAAAGAAGGGGATGGCCTTAAAACTATTCTTCTGCGACCAGTTCTTCTTCGGCTTCAGCCTTTTTACGGGTGCGAACCGCTTTTTTCTTCGGCTTTTCTTCCACCACATCCTCAGCAGCGACGTCCTCGGCGGCTTCAGCCTTTGCCTTGGGTTTTTCAGCACTTGCGCCATCCGCCTGGGCGGCTTCGTTCGCCTTGACTTCCTCGGCCATTGCCTTTTGGGCGGCTTCAATCTGTTCTTTCATATGCGGCGGCAAGTCGGGACGATCCTCGTTCCAGCGCGGCATGGCCATCTGCTTGCGCACCAGGCCGATAGCAACGTGGACGCGCCACTCATCCATCTTGAGCTGCTTGGCAATAATCTTGTGGATTCCGATGGGCGGCATCGGCAGGAACGGCTCGTACAATGCGCGCACGGCGGTTAACTGGTCTTCCGTCACCGCGAGCGGACGCTTGGGAAACTCCAGCTTGGGCAGTTTCATCTTCTGGCGTACGAGGTTGATGCCGAAGAAAACCTTTTTGGGATCTTCGTTCAACGCTTCCCCAATAACGGTATGGGCATCCGGGTTGGGAAGCGGCAACATCGCCATATAACGCTTTTCAATTTCAGCCAGGACTTCCTTCGGGATGAGCAGCTTTTTAGGCGCTCTGGGCGGGCCACCGCGCCTTGGGCCACCGAAACCACCCGGTCCGCCGGGGCCACGTCTCGGGCCACCAAAGCCACCCGGTCCGCCAGGGCCACGTCTTGGGCCACCAAAGCCACCACCGGGGCCGCCAGGACCACGCTGCTGATAACCACCGCCTCTGGGCGGGCCATAGCCTTGCTGACGGGGAGGGCCGTAACCACCACCCTGCGGGGGACCATAGCCGCCTTGTTGCCTTGGCGGGCCATAGCCTTGCTGGCGGGGAGGGCCATAACCGCCCCCTTGAGGCGGGCCATAGCCACCCTGTTGTCTTGGGGGGCCATAATTTCCTTGCGGTGGGCCGTAGCCACCACCCCGTTGTTGATAATCACCTTGCTGCTGCGGGTAGCCGCCCCCTTGAGGCGGGCCATAACCACCGCCACCCTGAGGCGCCTGGGGCCTCGGCGGGGGAACAACGGACGGGGCTGCCGCCCGATCCAGATAAAGACAGTTGGGACAAACTATCCGTTTTGGGTTTTTGGTTTCAAAATCTTTGCCGCATTTAGAACATTGGTTAATATGCATAACGATATCGCTTATCTTTTTTCAGAACTGATGACTCTCGTTGAATCCTTAAACGTGTCCAATTTAACTCTCTTGCCTGACTGCCTACTTAAAAATTCAAGGATAATCAATACCTACTACAACATTCCTGTATTTTCACACATATAATAAAATCATACCATACTGTAAATGGAATAGGTTTTGCAAGCATGACTTCGCACGGGTCTTTATTCGATATTATGGGGCCGATTATGATTGGCCCGTCCAGTTCGCACACGGCTGGCGCGGTCAGGCTGGCCTCGCTTGCGAGAAACGTAGCCAACGGGAAGGTTTCCAGGGTCAACTTTGTCCTTTACAATTCGTTTGCCAAAACCTACCAAGGGCACGGGACGGATAAGGGCCTCATTGCCGGGCTTCTGGGCATGGGAGTAGAGGACGAGGGGATCCGCCATGCGGAGGAGGCGGCAAAAGCGCAGGGGCTGGACTTTCGCTTTACCGTGTGGGAGGAAGCCAACCATTACCCGCCAAACACTGTGCGCTTTGAGATGGAACTGGAAAACGGGGAAACCTTGACTGTCATCGGGCATTCTATCGGCGGCGGAAAGGTTTACATCTCCCGGATCAACGAGTATAACGTTTCGCTAAAGGGTGAATACCCTACGCTCGTGATGTTTTATCATGATGAGCCCGGCATGATCTGGCGTGTCACCAAGATCATTGCCGAGCAGAATATCAACATTGCCTCGCTGACGTGTACCCGACGCGACAAGGGCACGGAGGCATTTATGGCCATTTGCCTGGACAGCCTGCTGCCGGACGAGCAGGTTGAGGAAATCCGCCGGATTCCGCATGTGTACACGGTGCATAATGTTGATAAAATAACGTCATGAACAAGTTTGCGAATTTTAAGGATTTGCTCGCCTATTGCGAAACCGAAAACTGCTCGATAGGCGAGGCTGCGCTGCGCTATGAAGTCAGCCTGGGCGATAGGACAACGGAGGCAATTCTGCAAGGGGTGCAAACCATTCTGTCGCAGATGAAAGATACGATCCAATCCGGGCTCCTATCCGAAGAAAAGTCCATGAGCGGCCTGTCCGGTGGGTTTTCCAAAAAAGTCATCACGTTTGTGGATTCCCCCACGGCCTTCTTGTCCCCGCTGGAGCATAAGATGATGGCCTATGCCTTGGCGACACTCGAGGAAAATAGCCGGATGAAGCGAATTGTGGCTTGCCCCACGGCGGGCGCCAGCGGGGTGGTTCCCGCGGTGCTGATTGCCTTGGCCGAAGAAAAGCAAATACCGCCGGAAAAGCTCCAGATGGGATTATTGGCCGCCGGGCTGGTCGGGGAAATTGTTTCCCGCCGGATGCATTTATCGGGAGCGGCAGCGGGCTGCCAGGCGGAAGTAGGCGTGGCAACCGGCATGGCTGCCGCCGCCATTGTGGAATGCCTGGATGGAACACCTCAGCAGGCGCTGGACGCTACGGCGATCTCTTTTAAGAATATGATGGGCCTGGTCTGTGACCCGGTTGCGGGGCTGGTGGAAGTGCCCTGCGTGAAACGGAACAGCGTGGCCGGCCTGCATGCCTCCGCTGCGGCAACCCTGGCTTTAAGCGGGGTTTACAGCTTTGTGCCGCTGGATGAAGTAGTGGACGCCATGGTGTCCGTCGGCCGCATGATGTCGCCCAAGCTGAAGGAAAGCGCCGAAGGCGGCCTTGCCCAAACGCCAACAGCCCTGGCCTTCACCGAACAATTTCAGAAAAAAGAGAAATAACGGTAGCAAATTAGAACCTGTTTCGGTTTTATTGAAGGATGTTATTCCTCATGAGGGTTTAGTCAATGCGGTTACAATCCGTTAATGTTTGCAATGCTGCTCAGAAGCCGGCGATAAAGCATCATTCTCAGGCTTTTCCCCACCTCCGATATGCCTCCTCTCAACAGGCATCCAGGCTTGAGGACATCGCATATGAAGATCTGAATTTCAGCTATTTTTACAATAAACCTTTTGGATTTTCCGTATACCGAAAAATACCAGGAAGCAGGCAATTCGAAAGAATGAAGGCCGGTTTTGATATTCGTAAAGGCCAACAGGCGTTAATGGTGGCTGATGAACATAAGGCGCATAATGAGGTTGATTCTGAACGTAAGGCCTTATTAAAGGCAAAACGCTCATTTAAAAAGGCCTTTGATAGAGCCAGTCCGGTTAGTTTTTGCTAGAATAGAGGGGTTAAGGTTGAGGCATAGAGAGCCTAAGAGATGAGTGTTCCAAAATTAACCGACCGGGAATGGGAGAGTATTCAGGATTACT
>CALAJO010000015.1 GCA_937922745.1 uncultured cyanobacterium | reverse complement strand
TGGTTGAGCGTGCTTTTGCCTGGTTGGGCTGGTTCAAGCGTTTGGAGATACGATTAGAAAACTATGTGAGCCGTTACAAAGCCTTCTGGCAACTCGCTTGCATTCGCATCCTGCTCAAATACTTACCGGACTAGTTCTAATAATCCCTTGGCTTAAGCTGGCGTCCTGCAATTGAGCTAAATTCTGTTTTAATTCACCTAGCTTGGCCTCAATCCGATGTAATGTTTGTTCCATCTTAACTAAGTGTCGATAGCTTAAAGCGCCGCCGCCGAATAATGCTATGGCGTCTAACGGCATTAAAGTTGGCTTCCCTGCATTTATACTTTTTATGTAATCATATAACTCAATGCCTAGAGATAATGGATGACCGCCACTGGCTGAAAATCTGAATTCTACTGGGTTTAGGATATTCAATGTAGCCTTAGCTTTAGTAGTCACAAATTTTGTGCCTGGAAAAGAGGATTTTGTTGGTTTATATATGTTGAACCTAGAAATATGTATTTCATTACTTATTGTTTAGGTAGCAATGTGTTCACATTTTCTCCAAAAGTGAATGTCATAACAATTGATTATTTAAGAGGCTGTGCAAATGTAAAGGGAGTTTGTAGAAGAAGTGAAATTCGAAACTGCATGGGATTTGTGCTAGAATGCATAAATATCAGTCATTCCGGCTTTTTTGGAAGACGCAAAGGCTTAACAGAATGCTTCACCCGTTTGGCAATAGAAAGAGTGGAAAGCGTAATCAATGGTACAGAGTGCAACATCCGTGACAACACCTTCGTATGATGCTGATAATATCCGAGTATTAGAGGGGCTTGAGGCCGTTCGGATGCGGCCGGGTATGTATATCGGCTCAACCAGCCAGCGTGGCCTGCATCACCTGATTTATGAGATTGTCGATAACTCGGTCGACGAAGCCTTGGCCGGCTTCTGCGACACGATTACCATTACCGTGCATGAGGATAACAGCGTTACCGTGCAGGATAACGGCCGGGGCATTCCCGTTGCGGTGAAGGCCGATACCGGCAAATCCGCCCTGGAGATTGTGCATACCGTGCTGCATGCCGGCGGGAAGTTCGGCGATGGCGGCTACAAGGTTTCCGGCGGCCTTCACGGGGTGGGTGCTTCCGTTGTAAACGCCTTAAGCGAAAAGATGGTGGTGGAAGTCTCCCGTGATGGCGGCATTTGGCACCAGGTCTACGAGCGCGGCGTGCCGCAAAACACGGTCGAGAAAATCGGCGAAACCAGCAACACCGGCACCAAAACCACATTCTGGCCGGATGCCGAGATCTTCCAGGAAACCACGGTGATTGATTGCGATGTCATCAGCGCGCGCCTGCGGGAGATGGCCTTTTTGACCAAGGGGCTCAAAATCGTTTTCCGCGATGAGAAAAAAGGGGCGGAAGACGTCTTTCAGTTCGAGGGCGGGATTGCTAGCTACGTGAAGTACCTCAACGAGAATAAAACCGTCCTGTTCGAGGATCCCTTCTATATCGAAAAAACCGTGGAAGATGTTTACATCGAGATTGCCGTCCAGTACACGGAATCTTACAGCGAAACCGTGCTGACCTTTGCCAACAACATCAACACGCATCACGGCGGGACGCATTTAACCGGCTTTCGCAACTCGCTAACGCGCGTGATTAACGATTATGCCCGGAAGAACTCCATTCTGAAGGATAACGAAGCCAACCTGACGGGCGATGATGTACGGGAAGGACTGGGCGCGATCATTAGCGTAAAGGTTCCCAACCCGGAATTTGAAGGGCAGACCAAGGAAAAGCTGGGTAACAGCGAAGTCCAGGGTTATGTGCAGCAGGCGATGAACGAAGCCTTTATGGAATGGATGGAGTTTAACCCCAAGCACGCCAAGATCATTATCACCAAGTCCGTACAGGCGGCGCAAGCCCGCGAGGCGGCCCGTAAGGCCCGTGAGTTAACCCGCCGCAAATCTGCGCTGGAGAACTCCACCTTGCCCGGCAAGCTGGCCGATTGCAGTAACCGCGAACCGGAACGCTGCGAGATCTTCATTGTTGAGGGGGATTCCGCGGGTGGTAGCGCGAAGCAGGGCCGTAACCGAGAGTTTCAGGCGATCTTGCCCTTGCGCGGTAAAATCCTTAACGTGGAACGCGCCCGTTTGGATAAAATCTACAACAACGCCGAGATCCAGAGCTTGATTCAGGCCCTGGGCATCAGCATCTCCCGGATGGAAGACGAGTTCGATATGGCGCGCCTGCGGTATCACAAAATTATCATCATGACGGACGCGGACGTCGATGGGGCCCACATCCGAACCTTGTTGCTCACCTTCTTCTTCCGCTATGCGCGCCCCCTGGTGGAGAACGGGCATATTTACATTGCCCAGCCACCGCTATACAAGGCCACCATTGGTCGCGAGGAGCGCTACCTATACAACGAGCGCGCGCTGGAGCAGATGCTTCAGGATCGCGGGCTGGAAAAGCTGAGCATTATGAACGGCCCTCGCACCCGCTCCGTGGAGGGGGAAGACCTGAAGACCATCTTGAACCAGTTATCCAAGTTTTACAGCGCCAAACGCTATCCGGGTATCGCGCGCCTGCCGGAACCGGTTCTGTTCCACTTGATTGACAACAAGGTGGAAAGCACGCGATTGGCCACGCCGGAACAGGCTGAAAAACTGCGCGCCGATCTCGAAGGCCGCTTCCCGCAATACCAGTACCGCGTTGAAACCGATGCCGAGACCGGTCACATCACCATTTACGTAAAGGATACCATTAAGACCGAGCAGGGTGAGGAAATTCCCCGTACCGGAACACTGAACTCCGACCTGTTTGACAGCTTGGAATACGATCGCCTGTTGAAGCTCTACCCGGAAGTGCATGAGTTTATGCCGGAGCATTACGATGCCGGGGTTGAGGTATCCGCGGGCAAAGAGACGCTGGAAATCAAGACTTATGACGACCTGCGCGCCTTTGTGGAAGGGTTGGGCAAGAAAGGCATGTCGCTGCAACGCTTTAAAGGCTTGGGTGAGATGATGCCGGCCCAGCTATGGGATACCACGATGAATCCGCAGACGCGTACCCTGCTTTGCGTTGAAATTGAAGACGCCGCCCAGGCGGATAAGATGTTCGACGTATTGATGGGTGAACGGGTTGAGCCCCGCCGCAATTTCATCGAAGCCAACGCCCAGTACGTCAAGAATCTCGACGTTTAGGCATAGGGTTCCAAGCGTGGGTTAAAGCTTACCCCCACCCTAACCCTCCCCCGTTTCCGGGAGAGGGGACATCACTTAGTTGTAGCGAATTTGGTTGAATCAAGCTGCCACTTGCGCCAGCGAAATCCATACCTAAATTCCTCTGCGCAGCGAGGGTTAGAGTGGAGATAGATCAGCCGTAGTGAAAGCCCAATTTATCCCCTCTCCCACGCAGTGGGGGAGGGCTAGGGTGGGGGTAAGCTTCAGCTACGCTTGGACATTTCTTCACTATGGAATGGTTAAGAGGTATTTGCATCAGGCTGCAATTTGCTATAATAAAAGGCAATTTAACCCGGCAGTTGCATTGGATTTGGAGAACGGAACTGCCACGTTGTAGAGGCTGTATTAATCGATTCGAAGTGTTTTCGGCGGATTAGAGTAAGGTTTATGGAGCACTCGCCCCATGACAGGCTTACAAATATCGAAATTCCTGCAATATTGCGAAGGCTTCAGCTATCTGGACAAGAAGGGCTATGATTCGGCGCTGGCGCAGGAACGCAACCAGGAACGGGTGATGCAATATCGCATGGATAACCTGCAACGTCAGCAACAGTATCAGCAGTTAAACCCGGCGAATCTCCAGCAGACACAACCGATGCCGCAGCAACCGGCCAACCTGATACAACGGGCTTTTAATCTGCTGATTGCCACGCCCTTCCAGAACATGATGCAGTTTATTGCGCAGCCCTTTCAAACCGTGCCGCGGGCGCTTGGCCAGATGCTTCAACTGCCCCGGCAGGCTATGGAAGCTACCGTGAGCCGGATCTTATCCTTTTTCTTCAGTCATAAGAAGGACAAGACGGAAGAAAAAGAGGTGCGCGAGAAGAACGACTTTGCCCAAAGCGACCTGTTTACCAAGCGCACCGTGGAAGCCAGCCAGAACAATGCCGGGCAAAACAGTTCCAAATAACTAGGCAATATGGTTTGGGCTAACGGTTATCGTAGAAAAGTGAACTCTGCCGGTATTACCACCATCTGCGGCTGGCATCGCCGTTGCTCTGGGCCGTCTTCTTCGGACGGGGGCTTCATTACAGCCCGTCATGTCTTGCATTTCACCAATAATTGATTCCCGGAGAATATCCTGCTTAAAAACAAAGGTGCGTTCTTCATCGCTGATATCGGCGGTATTAGAGGGATACGTTTTTTGCTTGTCGGCTTGAGCCAGCAGCTGTTTGACCTTGTCAAAAAAGGTTCTGTCGCCGGTTAAGGTAAAGAGGACCCAGGAAAACGCCTTAAGGACACTCTTGTCGGCAGCGATAGATGTATGGGTATTATCTGGGCTATCCGTATCCAGGATAATTTCCGCCGTCTGCTCATTAATTTTCAAAAATTGATCCCAAGGCTTTTGGACGCTGATTTGCCTTTGTGCCAGGATATGTCGGAAATAATCGTTAAATGTTCTGGCATCCATTCCGGGCTCATCTTCATCGTCCCAACGGGAGCGATCAAACATCTCACGCGGATTCACGGTATTATGTGGCACAAATCGGTACTGAGCGCCAAATCTAACGGCAGATAACATATCCATCCCTTTTGTAAGATTACCCAATGCTTTGTGGAACCCCTCCACAAAGCCGCTTTAAATTTAGAATAAAAAGGATAACACGTCAATCTTCTGGCCTTATATATAATAAAATGTGAAGTTCTACAATAATTGGGCCAAAATAGGGGGTTCGGAATTGGTGTTAAGCCTCATCTTGAGGGAATGGAAATTCCCAACCCCTGCGGGTCAGGAGATAGCACAGCAGCCCCATCGAGGGATATAGAATGAAAAGCGGCAGCCACAACCATGCCCTCGCCCAATGGCCTCTGCGTTTACTATCCCAGGCCATCCAGCAGAATACCAGCAAGGCCACGGCGGTAAAATCGACCATGGTGATTTGGTAAAGCGGCTCAATCCGCAATTGCTGGAAGAAATGCCACAACGCGCCCTGGATCCCGCGCTGATCCAACAACCAGGCTCGGGTTAAAATCAACTCGACAACAACGACAAGCAGAAGAAGCACAGCCAGTAGGCTTTTATATCGCTTCTCCAGCCGGGTCATCTGCGGCAAGCTAGGCAATCCGCAGGGTGAGGCACTTGGAGGAGCCACCGGACTTGAGAAATTCGCTTAAATCCACCTGGATCACCTGGAATCCCCTCGACTGGAGTTCTTCGGCCAGGCGATCGGAGCCTTTGTTGAAAATGACCGTATCGTTAATATTGACGGCATTGCAGGCAAAACGGGCCGCTTCCTCCGCGGTGACGGGCACGCGCTTGGATTCCGGGATGTTGGCTTCGATGACGCGCAGGCCGTACTCATCAAACGCGCCGGGGAAATAGATAAAATGCCCGTCGTAAAGCGGGCAGATGCAAACATCGATATGGTAGAAGCGATTGTCCACCAGCTCCATCGATAAGACGGGCAAGCCGGTTTCGCGGGTAATCACCTGGTGGGAAATAATATCGGTGCGGGTCCGGTAGCCGGCAAACACCCTGTCCTGCCACTTTAGCGCATCCCCGGCCCCTTCGAAGAAGAGATCCTCCGGCAGGGTAACGGTGCGATACCCGTTGTTGCGGAACCATTCTTCGCAGAACGGCTCTTCCGGCTGGCGCTCCTTGTACTTGTAATGGGCAATAATCGCGGTATCGTCGTGAACGAAGGCGGCGTTGGCGGTAAACACCAAGTCCGGCAAGCCTTCCACGGCAGGGATAATATGCACTTCTGCACCGGCTTGCTGAGTAATGGCGTTATACAGGTTGTCCCACTGGCGGCGGGCATTGTCCCTGTCCACGCTGCCTTCAATCATCCAGGGATTAATCGCGTAATCCACCGTAAAGTAATCCGGCGGGCTCATCAGGATGTGGGGCTTGCCGGTATTTTGCAACGGGCCGGTTTTCGGCATGTTTTCCTGCAAGGGGCTAGGCATACGCCATTTCTCCTACAGTCGGCAGGACTTTAACGCCGTTTTTCCCGGCAACTAAGCGATCGCCTGCTTTCAATGCGCTCACCTGGATCAGCCGGGCCTTACCCGAGGGTTCGATCACGATGGTGAGATCCTGGCCCTCGCGGGCAACCGGCAGCCATTGGCCCTGGTGCTTCACTTCCATGGGCGGGTTGAAGCGAATATAGCCGTTTGGTGGCAAGATGCCATCCTGCTGGCAGGTCACGGTTTCGATGTCGGTTTCTTCAACCGGGTTGGCGCCATAGGTTTTTAACTGCTCCAAAAGGGCGTTGAGCTTTGCGCTATCGCCATCCCACAGGGATATCTGGGCCGTTGAAAAATCGTTTTTCTCCCGCCCGATGCGGATATCATTAATCTGGTATTCGCACTGGTGGGCCTGGATGGTGTCAATCACCTTGGCCAGCGTCAAGGAGTCGATGATATGGCCGGTGAGTTCGATGACGGTTAATTGGGCGGGTTGCATGCAACGATTTCTCCACGTTTTTGAAGGGGCTTTCCTTCCCATCTAATCAAAAACGAGCCTTAACGTCCATGGATCGCAACAAAGTGTGATCATTGGGCAAGAAATCTTCTTGAACAGCGTTAATACAATATTCACCTCGAATAGACAGGAGCTTTTATGGATATGCTGCATCCGTTGTCAATTTCAAAATCTTCCGATGTTCAACAAGTTCAGCCTATTGCTGTGCCACTCAGGCAAGTGAGGTTTGCATCGTTGCATGAAGATGAGATGATTACCACAGACCCGGAAGATCTTGCTTACAATAACCTGGTTAAGGCTGCCCGGCGGGGAGAGCCTGACGCCATTGCCCAAATGGAGCATACACAAAGTACGGTATCGAATTGGTTGGGAAGCATATTAGGACCGGAAGCCAATGCAGCGCCACAACTGGATTGGAAAACCCAAAGAACCATGTACCGATTGATTGACGAAGCCGAGTTAACGCGCTTACTTTCCGGGGAGCGGGTGAATAGCGACCGTTCAACCCATGGGGGCTTTCGAACCGATATTACGGATAACCCGAATTATGCAAAAGTTGGACGGGAAGGAAAGTACCGCGTGACGTTCAAACCAAAAGACAAATTTGATCCAGTCCTCCGTGCCGAGCCTAATCGTCCGCATACCGAGGAAAAAAACGCCACCGAAAGGGAATATTATTTAGTAGGCGGGTATACTTTGCAGGATGTGGCGCGGATCGAACGATATAAAGACGGCGATTGGACTGAATACAGACGCTTTGCCTAGAGACTTCATACTTAACCAGACTGACCGCATGGCCTAGATTGCATGCCGGATGAAACAACCTCTGCCATGACAAATAATAAAATGTATATACAATTCTTAAGATCGACGCAATTCCTGGCGCGTTGCGGTTTTTATTTTGATATGGGAGTTAGCCCAGAAGGGAGAGACGCAACTCATGTTTATGGAGTTTGACCATTATCCGGCGAACGAATCGCGCCTGAAACGCCCCCTTTCCGCCAGAACGCTCCAGATGACGGAAAGCCTTATCCAGCACGCCAAATCGTGGCAGTCTTTGCAAACCCACTTCCTAGAGGATCTTATTTCTCACTAAATAAGTGATAAATAGTGATGACGAGTTCTTCACTTTCCGTTACAATGAAACCATTGTCCTTAGTGGTTAATGAAAGCATTTATGTCTTCGCCATCTGCAAAAAAACCCCAAGAACCCAAAGAGCCTAAGAAGCGTTCAGTCTACGACTACGTTGAGCTTATTGAAACAGTGGCACGGGTTGAATACAGCCGGCTTCCCAACCACCTCATCGATTATAGTGAGCTGGTGAATATCGGGGCCATTGCCGTCCATGTGCTGTTAACCCAAAACCCGGACACCGAGTATAACGTCACGTATCTATCCACGGCCATTAAGTGGGCGGTACGCAACGAGCTGCGCTATCGATACAAGTGGTATTCCATGAAGTCGGACGCCAAGGAAGAGACTGAAGAATCCGCTTCCGGCGAAGAGGGCGACAGCGATATCGAAGTTTCCAAGGATCATGTCCGCGAAGCCGTTTATGAAACCATTCTCTCGGCAGATGCGATGCAGGAATCCGAAAACCCGATGGAATTGAAGGATGGTTCCCATACCCCGGAAGAAAACGCGGAACTGACCGAAATGGCGAAAGTCGTGCGGGAATCCATCAGCAAGCTTCCCCAGCGCGAGCGCCAAATCCTGGAAGCCCGCTTTTACAAAAATATGAAGATGCGCGAAATCGGCGAAATATACAACATCTCGCCCTCCAGAATTTCCCGCATTCTGCAATCCGGTTTGAATAAAGTGAAGCGCGATTTACAGCGTCGGGGTTACGCGTAAAATACCACTTCCCCAGGTTTGCTAGCGCCAGTCCCCAAATTGGCGTGGATTTGCGGGCGACAGGAATTTAAACCCGTTTAACTCCTCGATATTTTCGCCGGTAATTTCGCGCTTAAACTGGTGTGCAAACCAGATACCCAAGCCCCCCATGGCGGCAAGGGACAGCCAGTGTTTCGGGCTTAACTTAGACAGGGTTCCGCCCCAGTCGGCGCCCATTAAAGATGTCCAGAGTGGTTGTCCGACAACGTTCCACAAGGAACCGCCGACGGTTTTAAAGGTTGCCCCGGTTGCGCCGGCAACCGCAGATAGCCCGCTGCCGACGTGCTGGGCAATATTCCGGATGCTGAGTTCGAAGGCGTACGTTACCCCCAACCCTATCAATCCAATCGGGATAATATTGTCCCAGACAAACTGGGCCGCGTTTCGCACGTGGATTAGCGGGCGCGTCCAGGTGTGCAGGCGCTCCGGGTTAAGCAGCCAGTGGTGGAGGCGGCTTAGCAACGGCTGGTTGGGAGAGTAGTAGCTCATGGAGTTCATCAGGTTGTCGTAGCGATCCTGGTTGGTCATAACCTCTTCCATCCGGTAGGATTCCGAATGGGTAAAGGCCGCCCCATCCTTCAGCATCTTAAAGCCGAACGCGGAGAGCGCCAGCGCGGCGACTTTTGGTAACATTGTTGATCCGGGTCCTGAAACGCCCATTTATCTCACCCCTCTCATGCGGACGTGGCCAGCTTTTGCCCGGGCTGACCCTGCGGCATTGGGAAGCCGGGTCCGGCAGGCATGGCTGGTCGTTGTTGTTGCTGCTGTTGTGGCGTCATTGCCATTGGAAAAAATGCCTGGTTTGGCATGCTAAACGGCTTGGCCTGTGGCCCCATTGGCAGAGGGCCCATTGGCCTGGCCATGGGAGGCGCCCCCATTGGGGGCTTTTGCGCCATCATCATGGTGTTTTGCGGTGTTGCCGGGCCTGGCTGACCGCCTTGCAATAAGGCCATCAAGTCCGCTTGCGGGTCGGTGGCTCCTGGTGCGCTTTGCGGTTGCGATGGCGCATTTCCTTTTTCTCCAAGCCCCTGGAGCATGGCCATTAAGTCTGCCTCGCTCGGCATCCCTTTATCGCCGGGCTGGGCCGCAGGCTGTGCATTTGTATCCAATGGCAGGCTCTGGGCGGCCGGCAGACTGTTGGGATCTGTGCTTGCTGGCGCTGCGTCCAACGGCGCTGTCGCAGGGCTGGCCGGTGTGGAAGCCGTTGTCCCGGAATCCGTGATTGCCTGGGATGCCGGGCCGTTCTTGCTGGCATTGGCGGCCTTTTCCTGTAACGTGGACAGGGCCTCCTGGATATATTGCGACTCGAAGTTATAGAGCCCGCCCTGCGGCTTTAATTCCTGCAATGCGCCCAAAATCTGCGGTGTGGGATGGTTGAGGTTGCCAACAGCCATGGCCAGCAAAATGGGCTGCCGAACCAGAGAACTTTGATCGCGCAGGTTCTTCAGGATGAGCGCTTCCATAAACTCCCGGTACTGCGGCTTGGATAGAATATCCGGGTCGGCCGACAGGATAGAGGACAACTCGTTAGAGGCCTTCATTCGGATGTTGGAATCCGGGTGGCGCAGGTTGTCATTCAGTTCCTTTACCTTTTCCGGCGTCAGGGAAGCCGTATCCTTGACCGGCGGTAACAAGTCCTCCTTTTTTTCAGGCGGCTTGGCAGGGGGCGTTTCCTCCTGCTTGGGCGGCGGGGGTGTCGGCGGCTTTTCCACCGGCTGGCTGGCCGGGTTTTGCATCGGCGGCGGCGGTGGCATTAGCGGCTGCTGTGCCCATGGATAATAATTGCCCGGTGGATATTGATAATTACCGTAACCGTAAGGCACATGGTAGTTAAACACGCACGGCGCCAAGGCATCCGGAGGTGGGA
The DNA here is from genome assembly GCA_937922745.1 of uncultured cyanobacterium. GTDB lineage: Bacteria > Cyanobacteriota > Vampirovibrionia > Vampirovibrionales > JAGQHJ01 > CALAJO01. The sequence continues at coordinate 23,703 of CALAJO010000015.1, read as the reverse complement.
TGCTGGGCAGCGGCGGCAGGTTCGGGTTAAACACTTGCGGCGCCAACACTGCCGGCGGCGGGATATTGGGTAGTGGCGCCAGCGGGACGCTCTGCGCCAATGGGCCCGCGGCAGTTCGGATGGGGCCGTTAAGGCCTAAAGCCGGTGGCGGCACAAACCGTGGCTGGTAATAGGTATTAGGTGTTAAAAAGCTTTGCGGCGGCGGAAGCTGGGCGGGCAGGGGCGGCATCGGCCCGGCAAATGCAGTGGCATGCGCCTGCACCCCCGGCGTCGGTAGCGATTGAATCTGTGGCCCTATCGTACTCAACGATCTTTATCCCCTGGTATACCCCTATAAATATAAAAACTATTTTTCGGAACTTTGTGCCGGGCAAAATATCTGAGTGCAATGGAGGGGGATGAATCCTTGGGCGAGCCTGAAGAGAAATTACAGTAAATATGTGAGGTAAATGGCAGGGGCAGCCCCTATCATGAAGGATGGACTGTTATCCGTGCGTTTTGGCATTTTGCCGGCGTGATGGGAGAAAAAAGCGAAGCAGAAGAGAAGGAATGTGGTTGTATGTTTGAAAAAAATCTGAGCGCCTTGAGAGAAACCCATCCGCGGCTGGCACAAAAACTGCAGGAAATGGAGTTATCCCCCAATGTAAGCCTGTTTATGGGGCCGCATAACGATATTAATATTGCCTACAATGGCATTGCCCTCCACGATATTGACGACCCCATGGGCGAGGCGTTGAAAATCTTCGAGGAACAGGTGCCGGAAGAGGGCCGCAGTTACGACTGCAACCTGTTTATGTTCGGCATTGGCCTGGGATATCTCTTGCGTCGGGCCTATGTTAACACCAAGGGACAAATCCTGGTGTTTGAACCTTACCTGGACGTGCTGCGCTTAACCCTGGAGGCGGTGGATTTCTCGGAAGAGCTTCGCTCCGAACGTGTTCGAATTATTACCGAAGTGGAAAACATCATCGGCAACTTCCAAAATGCCTACCTGCTGGGTGATAAATTCAAGACGCTGCCGTTGCCTTCTTACCGTACGCTGGAGCCGCAACTTTTGTTACAGGTTTTGGATGAGCTTCGCTCCAGTATTTTCACCACCATTATCGGGCAAAATACCGTTCTTTATGCTTTGGAGCAGTTCACCCGCAGTTCAATCAACAATCTGCCGAATTTATTAAAGTATCCGGATGCCTCATTCCTGCATGGCAAGTTTAAAGGCATGCCGGGCGTGGTGGTTTCCGCCGGCCCTTCCCTGGATAGGCCGGGTGTGCTGGATGCGTTGAAAGCCAACCGGGAACACCTGATTATTGCATGCGTTGGGCAGGCCGCCAGGGCGCTGGACAAGGCCGGTATCATCCCGGATTTTGTGAGCTTTGTTGAGGTAAAAAACGTTTCCCCGCAGATCAATGGCGTCTCTTTTATGGATAAGGTGAATTTAACGCTGTTACCCCAGGTGCATGGCAGCATTTACGATGTGCAGGCCAAGCGCAAGCTGATTACCTACAACATGCGCGATCCGATGACGGAATGGCTGTCGCGGGTTTTAAAACAGAATTTATACGGCTACAACCACCAGGGCACGGTATCCGTAACCGCCCTAATCCACCTGATGCTGCTGGGGTGCGACCCGGTCTTTCTGCTGGGGCAGGATTTAGCTTACCCGGAAGGGAAGATGTACTCCGATAACTCCGTATACCAAGGCTGCCGCTTTACGATTAACGAAAATGGCGAAAAGATTGTGGAAATGGCCAACGCCAGCGAGTTCTACGGTAAGGAAGGCTTTTTTAAGGATGACGCAGACTGGCAAACCTTCAAGCGCAGGCACTTTGAAAAACTAATGGTGGAAACCAAGGGCTGGCATGGCGAAACGCTGTTTACCACACCGGCTTACGATGGTTTCCGCAAGGTTTTTGAGCAGATTCAAATGAAACAGCCAGAACATAACCTGGTTAATTGCTCCGAAGGAGGGGCGCTCATCAATGGCATGGAACACCTGCCTTTTGTCGAAGCATTGGAAAAATATAATGTAAAACAATTCCAGGGGCCGCAACTACTGGAGTCCCTGTTGTCTGAGCAATATACCGAACGCGAATTTTTCAGCGAAGCCTACCAGAACGTTTACGACAGCTACCAGAAAGACCACGAGGATTTATTAAAGCTGGAAAGCCTTCTTGTGGAGGCAAAATCGGAGCTAAAGCGGGCCAAGGACGAACTATCCAAAAAGAAAACCATTACCGGCTCCCTAAAAAGCCGTATGAAAAAGCTGGCCCAATATGATACCGACTTTAAAGCGTTGACGCGGAGCAATATGTTAATCAACTGCTACATCAAGAAAGACTTGATGGAGTATACCAAGTTATACGAGCGCAAACTCCGGTTTGAGAAAAACGAAGTGGCCGCAGGCGACGTGGATGCTTTGACAGACAACTTCGAGATGACGGAGAAGCTCTACAATGCCATCGAAAAGGGCGCCAAAGCCTTGCGCGAGACATTGGAGCCTGTCTTTGAGTCATTCCCGGCGTATCCACCCTCGGCTGATACACAAGCGGCTAACGGAGAAAAATCCAATACAATGGTTACGGCCGTTGCAAGTTGACCTACAATAAATGTATCGGTGTTGAAGAAAGTTTAAACGCATTATGCAAGCCCTCCAAGTTTTGATTGCGATCCAAGCCGGCGGCAGCTATGGGCTGGGTCGTATGGAGCGGTGCAAAACGCTGGCAAAGGCGCTCATCCAGGAACACCAGGCCCATGTATCCTTTTGGGTGGATACGCCCAACCCTGCAATTCATCGGGAGTTGCTGCAATGCGGTTTTTCCGTCATCCAAAATAGCTGGAGCCTGCATGAGACGATTCGACAAGGGGTATATAACCGCCTGGTCATCGATTTCCAGAACCCGGTGACGCCTACTTTGATTCAACGCTTGCGCATTTCCCATCCCACGTTGCCGGTAATGGTCATCAATAATAACGGCCTGGGCTGTTCCGAAGCCGATGGGGTGGTGTTCTCCAATGTCCATTCGCTGCCCGGCACTACGTGGCACCAGCCGGGGCAACCGGTTTACCAGGGCGCGGATTATATCGTGCTGGGCCACAACTTCCTCTATGGCGCGGAAGAAGATGAACCCGGCTCGGATTTGGATAGGCCCACCATTTTAATTACCCTCGGCGGCCGGGATCCGGAGCAGCGATCCGAGTTGCTGCTGGAAGCGTTGCAGGACTTGCGCGATTGCCATATCGATTTAATCGTTCCGCCGGCATACCCGCACCCGGAAAACCTGGAAAACATTGCCACCCGGTTGCCTTCCACCATTACGTTGCATTGGCGGGTCAAGTCGCTTCGCCCGCTGATGGCGCGCGCCACATTGGGGATTACGGCGCTGGGCGTGACGGCCTATGAGTTTGCTTTCCTCGGGGTTCCTGCCATGGTGATGGCGCATTACCAGAACCAGGAAGACGATTTGGCGCGATTTGTGCATTACGGCACAGCAGAGAACTTGGGCTGGGGAAAAACCCTGACGCCTGAGCATGTCTATGACCAGGTAACACAGCTATTAACCGATGAGCAGCGGCGGAACCGGATGCGGCAAAACGGCCTCGCGCTGATGAATGCGGAAGGGTCGGCACGCATGGCGGAATTGGTTTTAAAAACCGAGCGCATCCCGTCGACTTCGCGGTAGAACAGGCAAGACAAATGAGAACGGTTATTCTGGTTCAGGCCCGTATGCGTTCCACCCGCCTGCCGGGAAAAGTGTTGATGCCCGTGCTGGAAAAGCCAATCCTAGGGCACCTGGTCGAGCGGCTGCACCGGGTTCGGCAGGCGGATGAGGTGGTGATCGCCACAACCGTGGAGCCTATCGACGATGCCATTGTGGCATGGTGTAAGCAGAACCGGGTCGCTTTCTTTCGCGGGGATGAGCATAATGTGCTGGAACGGTTCTACCAGGCAGCAAAAGAATACCGGGCGGATACAGTGCTTCGGATCTGTAGCGATTGCCCGCTGATCGATCCGGACATTGTGGATGCGATAATTCGCCACTACCAGGCCCGGCAACCGCAAATCCAGTACGTCTCCAACTCCCTGCAACGCACCTTTCCCATTGGGATGGATGCGGAAGTCTTTTCATTGGGCGCGTTGGAAAGAACATACCGGGAGGCAACCGAGCCAGGCGAGAAAGAGCATGTGACGCCTTACATCTATTGCCATCCAGAGCGGTTTGCGCAAGCCCAGTATGTCTCGCAAAAGGCTTATCCGCCTTATCGGCTGACGCTGGACACGCCGGAAGATTTTGAACTGATTCGCCGCATTTTCGAGCATCTCTATCCGCAGAACCCTGCGTTCGGGTTGCAGGATATTATAGACTTGCTCTCGCAACACCCTGAGTGGGCGGCACTGAACGCCAATATCCAGCAGAAAAGCTGGAAGAAAACACTTTAAACAACATTTTCAAATCTTAAAGGTGATTGCAACAACATGGCAATGTTGGTATGCTCATCCCATTATGAGGAACACTGGAGATGGACGCCAATGCCGCAAATTGTTCAGCCTGGAGAAAGCCCATGCAGTTAAGCCCGGTGAAGGCGGTGTTATTCGATATGGATGGGACGCTGGTCAACAGCTTGCCGGTTTTATACGGGGTTTACCGCGAATTCCTGGCGGACTTTGGGCATGAGGGAAGCGAGGCAGAGTTTGGCGAACTCAGCGGCACTACGTTATCTCAGGTTGCTGCAATTTTGAAAATGAGATACTCCCTGGAGCCGGATGTACAGAACTTGCTGAACCATTACCACAACAAGGTAATGACGTGTTATACCACGTATGCCCTGCCGACCGAGGGCGGGCCGGAGCTGCTTCGCTTCCTGTCGGAAAATAATATTCGCATGGCGTTGGTCACATCCGCGTTTAAGCGTTTGGCGCTGGATGTGCTGGATCGATTCGGTTGGCATGATTATTTTGAGTTGCTGGTGACGGCGGATGACGTGACCCGTTATAAGCCGCATCCGGAACCGTATTTAAGGGCGCTAAACGCCATGGGCCTACAACCTCAAGAAGCACTTGCTGTGGAAGACTCCTTGGATGGCCTGGCTGCCGCATTAACCGCCGAAATCCCCGTGATAAAGGTGGTCAACCCTACGAACGCCCATCAACCCCTTCCGGCCGACGCCTTGTGTGACCTCACCCGGCTGGATGACATGATTCCGCATCTGCAAAGCGGTATGCTGCCATGTTAAGCGCCCCTGCATTATCATCCCCTCGCTTTGGCCAGCGAAGAGCCATTCTGCTGCGCACGGCAGCAGCGCACCAAACCCTCCAGGAGAAGGTGCTTCACGATATTTATGATGTTTTTTATGGTCAAAAAAAAGGTGCGACATCGCCCGCTTCTTTTCAGATTGAGGTAGCCTCTAATCCCGGAGGGGAATTCCAGGAAACGATCTTCCAAGTGATGGATGAACCGGGAGACAGGCCCTTGCCGGTTGAGATGGCGAAGAATGAAGCGTATGACAAGGGCCTGGTCGTATCCATTACAGCGGATAGTTATGGTACTGCCGTGAACTATCCGTCCGATGATCACGGTATGGTGCAGTTATTTGAGCGCATTGAGGCCCTGGCGCGGCGGCTCTTAAATCGAAAGCCACTACGCGAAGGAGAATCCTAATGCAAGTCTCGCATTTATCTCTACAGCCTCGTTTCGGGCAGCGGCGATGTATTCTGGTTCGCAACGGTGCAGATGATGTTCAAGCCGTCAAAGCCGTTTTTGAGGCATGGACGGATGCAAAAATTCAAGGCGCAAAACTTGGGAAGAGCGCATATTTTACATTCAAAGCTGAAGTCGATCCCGGGCACCCTGCAGACAAAGTAATTCAGCTTTTGGATAACCCACAGGACACGTATCTTTCAATCCCCGAGGCCAGGGAAGAAGCGCTCTCCAAGGGTATTATGTTTAGTGCCAGGGAAGGCTTGCTGCTTGTCACAAAGGCTTTTGAGCCGGCAGATACCATAATGAAAACCATGTATCACACCATTGCTGCCAAACTCATACAGCTTTACAAAAAGGTGGAAGGGCCGGATGTATTGCGTCATGGCATTTTATGGCTCGGTGAACGCCAATCAAAAGTAACGCCAAAGGATTCAGAAAAGTCTTTTTAAACGCATTTGAAAAGCATGTTTGGTTTAATTCTCTTGTTTCATTTGTTTAGGGAAAAGTACATGAAGATTTCTTTTAATACGAGTTTAACCCGCTTTGGTCAGCATCGCAGCGTATTGCTCCGGGCGGATGCCGCAGATCAGCCTGCACGGGTAGCAGTTGCACAAGCCTTAACCGATGTCTTTATGAGTCGAACGGCCCCTGCCTCTCCTCAAACCCCTCTTGATACATTTCGTATCTCATTTGCGCCAACCGGACAGAAGCCTGGTGAAACCGTCTTCCAGGTAATGGATGAGCCTGGTGACAAGGAACTACCAGTTGAAGAAGCTCGCGCTGCTGCAATAAGCGATGGGATTATCGCTCGAGTCGAACCAGATTCATATCGGATTGTGGCAAAATATGATCCGGAAGATCCGGCAATGGATGACTTGTTTGACACGATAGAAGAACGCCTTGGCACACTATACGATCGCACGGGTTGCAGTGAATCGTCTGATGGAATTGTGGAATGGCAAGGCCAACGTAAGTAACCTGCTTATTCCTTTTCCAGTAAATTGTTAAAAACGCGGGTGGCTTCGCCGATGACGGTGGCGGCTTGGCTGCGGACCAACCAGGTATCATCCTTTAATAGCGGAACGACATCGGGAAGCAGGGCCGGAATCTGCTCCAGTTCAATATGGATCAGTTCGTAAATGGCGGTGAGCGCCGTATGACGAACAACCCAGCTTTTGTCTTTCAAGGCCATCTGGATGGCGTTGGCGGCGGGCTTGCCGATTTTCGCCAGGGCTTCCGCGGCATGCTTGCGCACGGTGGGGTCATCGTTGCTAAAGGCGTGGATGAGGCCGGGTAAAGCCGTCTCATCCTTAATTTCCCCAAGGGCAAAGGCTGCGCTCGCAACCACGCCCGGCTGGGCATCTTTCAACTGTTGATGAAGCAGGGGCAAGGCATTTTGGATCGTCACGCTGATGGGTGTTCCCTGGCTCCTGGTGGGCATTGGCCTGGGTGCAGAAACAATGGCGCGCCCGCTGGGAGGATAATGCTTTCCATCAAACTCTGCCGCGAAACCGGCCCGGTGAATGTGGCTGACAGCTTGTTCCAGGTCATCGTACGAAGTGGTTTCCGTCCCGTAGGGATGGGGAATCAACCGAACGCCTTCGCGCGTGCGAATGCCCATCGCCGGGACGACATACTGTGTCTGTCCGCTACGCCCTGTTTGCCGCTTGATATAAATGGTTTCCATAAGGCTAGGGCTGCAACTGCTGGATTGCCTGCGGCAAATACCGGATCAGATCGGTTGCCGTAAGGCAGTATTGGGTCAGTTCGTCTGCCGCTTTGTCTCCGGCCAGGCCATGGAGATAGACGCCTACCCTTGCCGCCCGGTCGGGCGCAAGGCCTTGCGCTAAAAGCCCGGCGACAAAGCCGGTTAAAATATCCCCGCTGCCGGCGGTCGCCATCCCCGGGTTGCCGGTGGGGTTGATCCAGTGGCGCTGGTTGCTGCCGAAAATAACGGTTGAGGCGGACTTTAAAACCATGGTGGCCTTGTATTTTTCCGCCGTGCGCTGGCAGGCTGCCAGCAAATCATTCTGTATGGCAGCCTTGTCCATCGGGATCAGACGGGAGCATTCGCCAAGGTGCGGGGTAAGGATAAACCGGGAGGACAGGGCGGGCGTTTGTTGCATCATGCTCAGGCAGTTCAGGCCATCGGCATCAATCACCACCGGGCCGTCAAAGTCGAAACGCAGGTAATTGAGAAACTTGTCCATAAACTGCACGGCGGAAGGGTGATGCGTCATGCCGGGGCCAATGGCCACCGTGTGAACCCGGTTCCAGCTAAAGCGCAGCGTCTCGAACGCTTCCGGCGCAATCACCCCTTCATCGGTTTCCGGCAGAGAGAGGCAGACGATTTCCGAAGAGAGCTGCATCCGCTGGAAAGCACTGGCCGGGCAGGCCAAAACCACAATACCGGCCCCGGCTTTCAAGGCGGCCTCCGCGGTCATGGCGGCAGCACCCGGCATGTCCCGGCTACCCGCAACCACTAACACCGTGCCATAGGAATACTTGTGGGACAATCCTTTGCGACGTGGCAGGCGGTTTTTTACCATGTGTGGTGTTACGAGGAAAATCCGGCTGGGATCCTCCTCAATCAGCATGGGCGGGATTCCGATATCCACCACTTCCACAATGCCTGCGCAACTTTTCCCCGGATGGAGATACAATCCCGGCTTGGGCGCCGCAAACGTCACGGTGAAATCCGCCTGGACGGCCACACCCAGTACCTCTCCCGTTGCGCTATGGATACCGGAGGGGACATCCACGGCCACGTTAAATGCGCCGCAATCATTCATGGCATTCACCAAATCGCGGTAGTTGCCTTCAATCGGGCGGCATAGGCCACTGCCAAAAAGTGCATCCACCACAATATGCGAGCGGCTGAGCAAATCCGCCAGGTGATCGTGCATCATGCCGTAGTAAAGCGTAATGGGGTAATGCTTCAGCAGGTTAAAGTTCACCAGCGTATCCCCGGCCATTTCTTCCACCGGGGCGGCATGGATCACCGCAACCTGGCAAGTCCCCATCATGGCCAGCCGGCGCGCCGCCACAAACCCATCGCCACCGTTTCGCCCCTTGCCGCAGATGACGGTAACCTGCGGCAGCTTAAGCTTCATATCTTCAGCCAGGCGATGAACCCGCAAGGCAACCCGCCGCCCGGCTTCCTCCATCAGCAAAATACTAGGAATGCCCAGTTCTTCAATCGCTTTGTTATCAATCGGGGTCAGGTTGGGGATCAGTTTCACGGCAGGCCTCTCGTCATTAACGGCGTGCGCTGGGAAAATTATCTCCGATCAGCGTAGCCTTGCGATTCATCTTGGAATCGTCCTAGACCCATTATAATAAGGGGATTGAAATTGGGAACTCATATCGCTGAACGAAGTCGTTAGAATAAGATGCGTTAGCGTCCGTTCGCCTTAAGGTAACAGAATCGATCGTCTGAAAGACCCAATTCCGATCGATTCTTGGGCACCGGGGTTCAACCCGGCAAACATGGTTTACAATTTGGAATAAAGGCCGTAAGAGATGGATAGAATGCAGAGAACACAGATGCGTTTATGGATAGGGACACTCGGTTTATCAGCGGTATTGTGCGTAGGATACGCCATTGGTCAAGATTCCGCAAAGTTATTGTCGCCACTGGATCCGCAAAAGGCGGTTACGCAGCCGGTGCAATCCCCGCAAGCGACGCAAAAAGTTAAGCCGGTGCTGGATGCAGACCTGATTCGCGTGGGCATCAGCGATGACAATATGACGGAGATGGAATACCCTTCGTCTACCATTACCGCAACGGGTCCCTACAAAGTATCGATGAAAAGCTCCGGCAAGGTTGTTTTCCTGGGCAAGGCCGACCAGCAGATTAAAGTCGCCAAGAATGGCAGCGGCTTCCTGCTGTTTGAAGGTGCAAGTCCCAAGGGGCTTGGCCCATTCAACGATGTCCTGAAAGTGGAGCCCGTGGGTGCCGGCCAGTTGAAAATTACCAGCGTTACCCGCAAGAAAATCATCCCGACCTATCGAGGCATCTTTGAGCTGATGCCCGGTTACTCTTCGCCCAGCAAATTTACCGTCGTCAACGTATTGCCGATGCAGGACTATCTAAAAGCGGTCGTGCCGAATGAATTGCCCTATTCCTACGGTTACGAAGCCGTGAAAGCCCAGTCCGTTGCGGCGCGAAACTACGCCATCCATCCAAGGGAAAAGCCCTGGCCCCAGTTTGATATTTGCGATTCTCAGTATTGCCAGGCTTATTACGGCGCCAACACCGAGCATCCCCAAACCACCAAGGCATTGGCGGAAACGCAGGGATTGGTCGCGCTGTTTAACGGAGAACCGCTGCTGGCGCTGTATAGCTCATCCCACGGCGGCTATTCCGAGAATTATGAAAACGCGTTTTCCGATCCCATCACCAATAAGTATCCCGGCACCCCGATCCCTTATTTGAAAGGGGGGCCGGATGTCGGCACGGTTCAGGATTTATCGAATGAAGACGCTGCGCGGGCCTTTTATACCGGCAGGCCGCACAGCTTTGATGTGAATTCCCCGAATTACCGCTGGCAAAAGCAATGGACACGCGCCGAGCTGGAGAGCATCATCAATACCAACCTTGCTGCCGCTGCCAAGGATAAGGTCACGGCTCCCTTTATTCAGCCAGCTTTTCCGTCTGGCAGCTCCATTGGAGAATTAAAAGCCCTGGTTGCGGATCAGCGGGGTGTTTCCGGCAAGATTATGCAATTGCGCATTATTGGCACCAATGGCGTTTGGACTTTGAAGAAGGAATTCGTCATTCGCAAGGTGCTGCAACATAACGGAAAATTCCTACCTAGCGCCAACCTGGTGTTTAACCACAACCGAGATGCGGATGGTCGCTTACTGGGCGTCAAGGCGACCGGCGGCGGGTTTGGCCACGGCGTCGGGATGAGCCAACTGGGTGCGAGTTACCTCTCCAAAAACGGGCACGAGTTTGTGGATATTTTGCAGCACTATTACAAAGGCGCTGCCATCGGCACCATCCCGATTATGGCCTCCACCGGGCAGGGAATGAAAACCTCCTTTTACGTGGATAGGCCGCAAGGGACGCTGAACATTACCAGCAAAACCACGCAGCCGGTCAAAGTATCGATCAACGGCAAGGATATCAGCGTGACGCCCAACCCACAAGGGCACAATAAGTTGTCGGTAGCCTCCTTCCTTAAACCGCAATCGCTCAATACCCTGGTGGTTCATCCATTAGCCACCGCGGGAGAACCTGTTAAAGCCTGGATTGAAGTAGTTGAGCCCAAAACCACGGCTGCCATCGGCTCACCCAAGCAAACCGCCAACAACCCTAAATTCTAGTCTGGTCTAATCTTCAGCAAACAGGATGGATCCCTTCCATCCTGTTTTGTTTTGGTCGGATTTTTATTGCGGCCCTCTATAATAGTAAAGAGTGGAAGGAACACCGTGAATCGACGTGATTTTTTAAAGTGGATGGGATTGGCCGGGCTGGGCTTAACGGCGGGCCTTGCCGGGAGTGGCTGCTGGAAACCAAAAACAGAACCTGGCGCTAAGGGTGCGTTTGCCCATGTCCAATTACCGGAGTGGACCGGTGACTCCTTTGGCCCGATGCACCGAATACGGGATGGAATGGCTTTGGAAACTCTTCCTAAGCCCTCCCGGACGGTGGAGGTGGCCATCATCGGTGGCGGCTTAACGGGGTTAACGGCAGCGCATCAGTTGCGGGATTCGGATTTTTTGCTGCTGGAGCGTGAGGCGCAACTGGGCGGGAATGCCAAGAGCGGTGATTATCAAGGGATTCAATATGCGTTAGGTTCGGCCTACCTGGTGGATGTGGAGGAACCTTACGGCCCCCTCTACGAATCGTTGGGTTTAACGTTACAACCCATCCGGGAGCCAACGGATAATGCCTACCTGATGGGACGGTGGAACCCTCTAAACCAGGGCCCGGTGCAGCAAGGTTTTGAGAAGCTGCGCAAACACCTGGCGCAACTGCTCCAGTCGCAGGATTTCCCAGGTGTCCCCATCGAGTTGGCTTCCACGGAAGCGTTGAAGCTGGATAAAATCAGCTTCTACGATTACCTTAAGACGGATTATCCGCCGGATTTATTGCATTGCATCGATGCCTACTGTTATTCCGCCTTGGGCGGAAGTATCCGTGAAATCTCGGCCTATGCCGGCATTAACTTTTATTCCGAGATTGCCGGTTCCATTTACGCCTTTCCCGGTGGCAACGCCGCGGTGGCGCAACGGCTGGTTTCCGCCATTGAAAAGGCTGGCCCAAACCGCATGATGACGGATGTGTCCGTTGCCAAAGTTATTCAGCGAGATCACGCTGTCGATATCGTCTATTTTTCAAACGCCCAGCCGGAGGAACTCATAACCGTTCGCGCCAAACAGGCTATTCTGGCAGTGCCCTTCTTCTTTGCCCGAAGAATCCTGGCCGGATTACCCGACTCCCAGGATGCCATTCTGCATGGGGTGCGGTACGGGTCGTATCTGGTGGCCAATTTCTGCTTTGACCGGCCCGTTTTTAACGGGGCGTATGATAACTGGAGCCCGCACAATCCGGCCTTTACCGATTTCATTGATGCCGGGTATGTCTCTCACGATCAAGCTCCGGGACAGGTTTTAACCGTATATGCCCCGTTTCGCAATGCCCAAGTGGGGCGGAGCAAACTGCTGCTAGGGAACCGCAAAGCCCTGGCCTCCGACTTAATAACCCAATTACAAGCCATTGCGCCGTTTAAGATGCAGTTATTGAAGGAAATCAGGCTGACCCGCTACGGCCACCAGTTAATGACATCCCGTGTGGGACAGGTAAGCGAATTGCGCTCGCTGAACAAAAATATGGGGCGCGTCATTCTGGCACACTCCGACGGGCAAGGCATGGCAGCAATCGAGAGCGCAATTTGGGAAGGGCTGCAAGCGGCCCAAAACTTGAAAAGAAGGTAAACCTGTCTTTCCCCCTATGCAACCTGATATTGATTAAGTCGCAATAATCTACCTTGTTTTTCTTTAATACAGTATCGGGATACAATCGAAAGAATCCCGTTAATATAAACCAACCAAACAGGGCGGATGACGTGTATGGCAACGTTGGTTGAACCTTCCAAACAAATTGATACGAAGGCCGGTTTGCAGGAGATCTTTTCTTCCATCCAGGGAGAAGGGCCTTATGTGGGCAAGCGCCAGGTTTTTGTACGTTTTAACGCTTGTCATCTGCATTGCGTTTATTGCGATACGCCCCAACGTCCTGCGGCCTTGCAATGCGAAGTAGAGGCAATTGCCGGCAGCGGCGAAAAAATATTGATTGAAAACCCGATGACTGTTGCCCAGGTAAGCGAATGGATCCGCCATTTTGCGCTTGCGTCACGACACCATAGCGTCAGCTTTACCGGCGGCGAGCCACTGCTTTATACGGCATTTTTAAAGGAGTTGCTGCCGGAAGTGGTTCCTATTTTGCCGGTTTACCTTGAGACCAGCGGAACCCAGCCGGATAAACTGCTGGAAATTCTGGAGTGGGTAAGTATTATTGCCATGGATATTAAAATCCCTTCGGCCACGGGGGAACCCATGCAGTTGGAGAACCATAAGCAGTTTTACCAGGTTGCCCGGAGCCGCGAGACATTTGTGAAGCTCGTTGTCTCATCCAAGACGACGGTGGATGAAGTAGCCGCCACCTGTGATATTGTGACGGACAAACATATCCCGGTTATTATCCAGCCGATGACGTCCCTGCTGACAGGAGAGAATACGGTTCCGCCCGCCAAGTTGTTTGAGCTGGAAAGCTTTTTATCCCGGCATTTTCAGGATGTCCGCGTGATTGCCCAGACCCACAAAATGTTGTCTATCCTGTAGCGTTACGCCAGGGCAAATAACGGCTCGCGCTGGCGGCGCTGTTGTTGCTGCGGGCTGCCTTCGCCTCCCATCTGGAAAGGAATATAGCCGCCGGAAGATTTCTTTTGCATGGTATCGGCAGACGTGCTTGCGGAATCCAAAAATTGCGATGGACTGCCAAAGTATACGGCTTGCTGGGCAGGTTGCTCCATTTGCAGGAAAGGATTGACCGGCATCGAACTCTCACGTGCCTTGGCAATGCGCTGGGGCAGAGCCTGATTGGCTTCCATCGCGAGTCTGTCTCTCAGCAGGGCCATGTTTTCGTAAAAGCCGTCGCTGTGGCGCACGCCGAGGGAAGCATTCACCGCGCCGAGCTTCTTGGCCTGATCGGCTGTTAGTTGAGAGTCCGGCCCGAAGATGCGCGTATCCACTTCCGCCGGTTGCAACCGAAGCAACCGCTGGAGCAATGGATTGGTTGGCGCGTCCGGCACCTGTACTTCCGAGAGGGGCTTGTTAAGGCGCAATGCGCTAATGTCTGCCGGTTCCAGCGTCAGCCGCTCCTTGCGAAACTGAAGGCCATCGTTCTGAAGCGGTTGGGGATCGAATTGATTGGGGCGTTTTTTCCCGATGAAAAGAGAATTGTTCGGGTTGGTATTATCCAGGTTTTCAATCGGGGGCAATGCGTTGGCCTGCCTATCCGCTGCCCGGAAGGTAATTTCTGCCCTGTCCGGGAAAGTCGTGGCGTTTACCGGCGTGCCGTTGCGTAAATCCTTGGAGCCGGGCTGGATGGACACTTTGTCGATATTGCCTTCCCCGTCGGTTTTTACATTTAGCCCCAGGCGGCCGTTGAAGATGGCAAATTGATCGCGCTGAAGGAGCTGGCCCATGTTCTGGTCACTCACTTCCAATGCGTTGACGTAATCCCTGTAAGGATCCGTTACGGCCTGGTAGGAAAGGTTCCCCGTAGGCTGAAAGATTTTAGCGCCTGCCTTCAGCAAGCTCTCCAGTTGGGCCGAGGGGCTTTCCGTGATCTGGCCTTGCGTGTTGAGCCCGTAGCTTACCTGGTTAACCGGCGGCACGCTTTTTTGGCTATTCAGGCCACTTAAGGCCAGTTCCGGCGAAAATTCGGTTTGCGGGATGCGAACGGTACGGTTTACATCCAGGTTTTGGGCAACCTGGTATCTCCCCTGGTAGTCATACAGTCTTAATCCGCTAATGGCGCTGGACATAATGAACAATACCCTCTCAATCAATCAATTCTCATCTTCCAACAGGGGTATCGTTTATTTAGGGGAGAAATTGAATCGGCTTAAGAAAATGTTGGGATTGGTGCAATAAAACTTAATTTAAGGGGGCTGGAATAGGGGTTGTTTGTTTGCGATGAATGTTAGCCGCTAGAGGATGGGGATCTCATATCTAAAAAAGCCCTCTGGATGAAACACGCAGAGGGCTTTTTACTTTTGGAAAAATAGTTTATTTGCGGTAAAGCGGGTTGATGGAGAGGAAGACGAAGCGTTTCTCTTCGATGATTTCCTCATCCAGGTTCTCCACAACCTGTTTAATAAAGTTCTCGTCGTCGCTCAGGTGAGGAAACTCTTCTCGCAGAAGGGTAACCACGGCCTTTTCCTTTTCCTCTTCGAGAAATTGGCTGAATCCCTCCAGAAAGCGTGTCCCGATCCCGGTTTCATCGGTAATGTCAAAATACACCGCTTGTCCACTGTGGGATGAAGTCATCTTGGTCATTGTCCTCGTTTCCTTACCTTTCAATATCGTTCTTTCCATTCCCGTATTGTATCGTTTTGAGGGTGGATGGGAATAGGTTGATTTATCAATTCGTTTATATAGAAGCGGGTCAAAAGCATCTTGTGCTAGTCCTATTTGAAACGTTTACAAGTCGTAACAATGAATCGAAAAAGGATGTTTTGTGTCCGTGCTTCGAAATAATCCAGAAATCTCATATCAATCTAAAGGATAGGTAATATAGTACTTTGGCACTATACCTGTCAACCCTAATATAACGATTAATTGGGTAGGAACGATTGAGCGCGGCCTTGATTGCACTTGCAGGCTGGGCGTTAAAAGCTTGGATCGATCTCTAATGCCATTGTGCCTTACTAACCCGGTGGTCGTAAAAAATAATGATTTTTTAGGGCTGCCGGGATTCCTTTTGTTAATAAAAGCCTATAATATGATTGATTTTATCTTGAGAGAAGTAGCGAGTAGAAGTTAGATGGTTACGGCAGAAGCAATTATCCAGGCTCTTCCCGGAATGGCATGGGTTATAAACAGCCAAAATGAGCTAATTGCCTGCAATCATGCATTTAAGGCACAGGTGGGTATTTACAATAATGCAAGTCTGCTACAGGATTTTTGGGCACAAAACCCGGATCTTTCCCAATATGGAACTGAAGCTAGGGTGCATAGGCAGCCCGTTTGCTATAACACAACACTCCGCTTGACCGAAGAGGGTGTGAGTGAAGGCACGCTATATATCAGCTCGGTTCAACATCCTCTGGATACGCAGGGAGCCTTGCTTTTTCAATTCATCCCAAAGGTAAAACAAGACAAAGCCGCCTTGCAAACCCGTCCGGCACATACTGCCTATGAGACTATTTTGAATCACATTAGCGATTTGGCTTGGATGAAGGATTGCGAATCCCGTTTTGTCCTGGTGAACGAAGCATTTGCCCATTCCTGCAACCGCCCTCAACACCAAATTATCGGCCAGGCCGATAGCGATATCTGGCCGCAGGCGCTTGCAGAAAAATACCACCAGGATGATGAAACCGTTCTGCATACCGGTGAAACCCTGGTTCTGGAGGAAGTCCTTGAGAAAGCCGATGGCACGGTTCGGGTTATCGAGACCGTTAAAAGCCCCGTGTTAGGTGAGAATGGAAAAATTACCGGGACGGTTGGGATTGCCAGGGACATTACCGAGCGCCAGCACCTGCTTGAAACACTTCGGCAGGACAGGGATTATGTCAACCGAATCATCCAAAACACCCCTGCGCTTGTTGTCGGGATTGCCCCGGATGGAACAACAACGTTTATTAACCCGGCTGTTGAAACTGCAACAGGGTATACACCCCAAGAGGTGATTGGGAAAAACTGGTGGCGGTTGTTCTATCCTGGCAATGCCTACAGCCAGGTGGAGGCCCTTTTTGAGGCGTTCAAGGATGGTGACGTCCATAACTATGAGATGGACTTAACCACAAAAGCCGGTCAGAAAAGAACCATTTCCTGGAACTCTATCAACCGGACCAATGAGCAGGGCCAGGTCTTGGAAGTCATCGGGTTTGGCGTTGATATGACAGAGCGGAAAAAAACCGAGCAAGCGCTCCGGGAATCGGAACGGTTTGCCCGCTCCACTGTAGATGCCTTGCTCAAACATATTGCCATACTGGATGCAGAAGGTACTATCATCCACGTTAACAAGGCCTGGAACACTTTTGCAGAGCAGAATAATTTGCAGACAAACTTTGTTGGAATGAACTATTTTGATGCCTGCGCCAATCTTTCGGATGGTTCCGTGAGTGAAGTCGTACAGGGGATTAAGGGCGTTATTTCCGGCTATAAACCCAGCTTCAGCTACGAGTACCCCTGTGAAACGGCGGATGGGGTGAAATGGTTCATGATGCGCGTATCTCGATTCCAAGGGGATGGCCCGGTAAGGGTGGTCATTAGCCACGATAACATTACCGAGAGAAAGCTTGCCGAGCAGGAAGTTAAAAAGCTCAACAGGGAATTGCAATTACAATTTTCGGCCACGTTTGACCAGGCTGCCGTAGGGCTGTGCCATACCGACCTGGATGGCCGCTGGATGCGGGTAAACCAAAAATTTTGCGAGATTGTCGGGTACTCCGCGGAGGAATTGCTGGGACAGCATTTTTTCAATATTACACATCTGGATGATGTTGAGATCGATATTGCAGTCCTAAACAGGTTTAACCGGGGCGAGATTGAAAATAGCGCATTTGAAAAACGCTATATCCGCAAGGATGGTTCGACTGTCTGGGTCAACCTGACCGTATCCCTGTTCAAGGATGAGCAGGGCTTTCCCAAGTACTATCTGGCGTTGATTGAAGATATCTCCCAACGCAAAAAAGCGGAGCAGGATTTGCGCGAGAGCGAGGAGCGTTTCCGCAACCTGGCCGATACCGCGCCGGTCATGATCTGGATGACGGATGAGAACAGTCTCTGCACCTATGTTAACAAACCTTGTTTGGATTTTGTCGGCCAACCGATGACGGCCATGGCGGGTTTTAGCTGGCAGCAGTTTATCCATCCGGATGACTTGGATTATTGCCTCCATACCATTCGCAAGGCAAAAAGCAGGCTGGAGCAATACACCCAGGAGTTTCGCCTACGCCATTACGATGGGAGCTACCGCTGGGTGATTGAAGTGGGTTTGCCGCGCTTTACCCCCAACGGCGATTACGCGGGCTATATCGGCTCCTGTTTCGATATCCATGAACGCAAGGAAATGGAGCAGCGGGTGGAAGAAGCAAAACGCACCGCCGAGCAGGCAAATATCCGCAAAAACCAATTCCTGGCCAACATGTCCCACGAGCTGAGGACACCGTTGCATACCATTATTACCGGGGCCAGCATGGGGCTGGAAGGAATGCTGGGGCCTTTGAACGAAAAGCAGGCAGAGTACCTGAACCTGATTTACCGCAGTGGCGAGCATCTCTTGGAAATTATCAACGACCTGCTGGATATTGCCAAAATCGAGGCCGGCAAGCTTAACCTCAGTATTCAGGAGATTGATTTAATTGAATTTATCGAGGAGACGACCCACCCGATTGAGCCACTGTTAACAGAGAAAATGCAGCATTTTGCCATTGAACTGTCCCCGAAATTGCCATCGGTCTTTCGGGCGGATCCAGTGAGGATGAAGCAGGTTTTACTCAACTTGTTGTCCAATGCCTACAAGTTTACCCCAAGCCATAAAACCATTATTTTAAGTGTCCAGCTCGCCAGCCCGGATGAAATCGTCTTTTCCGTCAAGGATGAAGGCCCTGGGATTCCTCAGAGTGACCTGGATCGGATTTTACAGCCTTTCGAACAAGGCAGCCTCCCCAATAATAATGACGGGCAGATTAAGGGAACCGGCTTGGGGCTGCCGCTGGTCAAAAAGATTGTGGAGCTACACCAAGGGCGGTTGGAAATTAACACCCAGGTTAACCAGGGTAGCGAATTCAAGGTTTACTTGTCCTTAAAGCCGCTTCAAGATGCCACACCCCATCGGCTTCAATCCGGTAGAATGAACTTGGTGACGCCATAGATTGAAAGGTATGGACATGGACTCCAAAATCGTGATGGTAGTTGAGGATGAGCCGAACAACATGCGGATCATCACGGATATTCTGGAGTTTGAAGGGCATCAGGTTATTGCAGCCGAGTCGGTTGCGGAAGCTCACGACGTGATGGCCAAGCATGCCCGGTTGGATTTGGTATTACTGGACTTGAACCTGCCGGATGGCAACGGCCTGTCGTTAGTGGAGGCATTTCGCGCCAGGTTTGCCCACCTACAGATTATGCTGGTCACGGCGGCCGCAACCAAGGACAATATCCAGAAGGCCATGGCCCACGGCATCGATCAAATTCTGGGTAAGCCGTTTACGGTGAAACAGTTCAAGGAAGCGCTGCAAACGGTTTTTAAAGCCGAATAGCGCCGCTACTCTTGTGGAAAGACGATGGATTTGCTCTTGGCGTCCAGGGCGGTTAAGCGCTGGTGCAGCTTCTCAATCGCCGATCGGTTAAAGGCGGTTTCAGTCTGAAGCCGGTTAATTTCCTGGCGCATGCTGGCTATCGTCGCATCCTGCTGGGCAACCTTGCTTTGTAAGGCTTTGTTCTTGCCGTCCAGTTCCTGCATGCGCTTGTAAAGGCTAATAATGGCCGATGAGTATTTGTCTTTCCCCTCGGTTGTTGTGGCAGGCTTTGCCTTTTGTTCAGTTTGAGCCTGTCCCGTGGGGGTTACTGTAACAATCCAGCCAATTAAGCCCAGCGCGATGAGGGTTAGGGAAATCCAGCGTTTCATCTTCTCTCTCTTGCCTCACACCAATCCATGCTTCTCCTATCATAGCGGATAGGGGCCCGATAGACGTGATGACAGGTAAAGATTCCACCAGACGGTGGAACGGGTTAAGGCGCACTCACCTGGAATTGGCGACCGTGACGGGTGATGATATGAAAACCGGACAAACGAACCCAATTTTGCTGATACGGTAGCTGCAAGCGGCTTTCCTCCGGTGTTTCCCCAATCAGGGTGAGGCAGGGCTTCTGGACGCTCTGGTCCATTTCCTGGGGGTAAGGCTGGTTCAGATGCCAGACCAGGCAACTGCCACCGATATCCAGCCGGGAGATTATCTCAAAGTCCGGCAAAGCATACAGCAGCCCCCGGCTCTCTCCGGAAACCATCTGAGTGGTATCATTCACCGTTGTCAGCGGCACGAGAAATTGTTGGCTCAACTGGATTGCCCGATTGCGCGCCCGGCCGGCCATCGCCTCAGGGATAAGCATCTGTTCGGTCTGCACCTGGCCCAGGAAGTCGTCCAGGCCTTGCAGGGAACCGGGCTGGGGGTGGGTAATGCTCAGGGCCTGGATTCGCCGGATGCCGTGCTTGTTCAGGTAGGTCTTCAGGTTTCGGGCGGTTATATAGTCCATGCCGGGCGTGCTGACCAGGATTGTTCCGTCCGGCGAGTGGAAAACCCGGCTCTGCGGCTGATTGCGATTAGGGATTATTGCCAGGCTAAAATGGCTTCGTTCGTTCCATTTTTGCAGGGAAAGCGGTAACAGCATCAACAGAAGCAATGCGCAGGCCGCTTTCAGTGTGCGGCGATGGGTCAGCCGCTCTGGGAAATTCAGCTTAAAAGCAAGGAGGGCCAACACGCCGAATCCTGCCAAGATGGCCACCGGGGTGGGAGAAGCGGCCGTAATGTTGGCAAAAGGCAACTGGGCAAAAAACGAGGCGATTTGATGGAGGAGAGTGGGGAGCCATCCCAGCCAGCCCAGCAGCCAGCCGGAGACTTGCGGCAGGATCAGCGAAAGGCCTCCAAGAACAAAGCCGAAATTGGTCAATGTGCCCACGATGGGGAGCGCCATCAAGTTGGCTGGCAGGGAGAGTAGCTGCACCTGGTTAAAATGGAACCAGATAATCGGCGTGACCCAAAGCTGGGCAATCACCGGGACCAGCAGCAGCCCTGCGCCCCAATTGGTAAGGTAGAATCCCAGCTTTTCTTGCAGCGGCCTTACCATTGTCAGCAGGCCGAACGTACTGAGAAACGACAATTGGAAGCCAATCATGCCAATGGTCATCGGGTTGAGCAACACCAAAATTGTCCCGGTGAGGCAAAGCAATAGGGTAGGCGTCAGCTCTTTGCGCAACAGCTTTAGCAGAAAAGCCAGCTCCAGCATCAGGCCTGCGCGTTGTACGGAGGGTGGCAGGCCGGTGAGCAGACAGTAAAAGGCAACGCCCAACATGGCAATGGGCATGGAAACCCGAAGCGGCAGCCGCAGCTTTTGCCCGATGAACAGGATGGAAAACGCAATAATGCCCACGTTCAACCCGCTCGCCGCAAGCAGGTGAATGAGGCCGGACTGGATGAATTGCTGCTTGATGGCAACGTCCATTCCCACGGCATGCTCTCCCAGCACAATACTGGAGAAAATAGCCCCTTCCGGCCCCGGCAGCGCGGCCTGGAAATGCCCTGTAATATGCTGGCTCAAATGATGCGCGCCATCCAGGATTCTGAGCCATGGGGATGAGGAGAACTGGTTTTGCAGTTGATTGGATTTTGGTCGCATCAAGGCGGTGATGCGTTGCTGGCGCAGGTATTTCCGATAATCGAAGTCGCCGGGGAATAGGGCGGAAGGCGGCTCTTCCAGCTCGCCTGCCAGTTGCACAACCTGCCCGATATGGGGCTGGGTTTCCGGCGTTATTCTCATCTTGCGGACGAGAACCTGCCCGGACACCGTTTTTCCGTCTGCCTGCTGAACCGACACAACCCACCCGGCCGGGCTGCTGTCTATTCGGGTAATAATGCCCTGGATATTGACATCGGGCCGGTTGATCCAGTGGGCAATGTCATTCTGCTTCGGTTGAAACTGGCCTACCGTAAAGAGAACTCCGCCAAGAAGAAACCCTGCAAGCCAAAGAAACAACAGCAACACCGTGCGCCTGCCCTTTAACGTCAGGCAGAGAAGGGCGCAGAGCATGGCAACCAGAGTCCAACCCAGCCAGAACCAGAGTGGAAAGGCCGTTTCGTAGGCTGTGTAAGCGCCACCTAATAAAAGCAGTAAAAAAGGGATTAAAGTCTGGCTGTATTGCGCCAGCAGCGATTGACTGGGCCTCATCTCTTCCGCACACCCGATGATGTTGATTCTCCTGTTATCCCATAAAGATGCGATTGCGCGATGCACCGTTTGCGAAGTTGTTACACGGGTTAATGCGAAAGCGCGGAAACTACCTGTCCCCTTTTTGGAGATGGCGATACAATACCAACAGCAGCAATAGCAAGGCACTATAGCACCCGATGCTCGAAATGCTTTTAAAACGGCTTTTTAATGGATTGGTAACGCTCTTCATCGTGATCAGCCTGACGTTTTTCCTGATGCGGGCGCTGCCAGGCGGCCCTTTCGATCAGGACAGGAAGCTGCCGCCCGCCATCCAGGCCAATATGGAAGCCAAATTCCACCTTAACGAGCCCATCGGGCAGCAATATCTGTATTACCTGGGCAATATCCTGCGCGGTGACCTGGGACCGTCTTACAAGTATGTTACGCGCAATGTCAACGATATTGTGGCAGAGGCGGGCGGCGTGTCCTTTCGGATTGGTATTGGGGCGTTGTTGCTGGGCGTTACGCTGGGCATTCTGCTGGGCACATGGGCCGGAACCACCCGTAAGCGTTGGCTGGACGGGCTGCTCTCCATCTTGGGAATGACCAGTATTTCTGTCCCCAGCTTTATTTTTGGCGCCTTCCTGGTGATGGTGTTTGCGTATCACCTCAATATCCTGCCCGCCGCACGACTGGCCACGCCAAAGCATTATATCCTGCCCATTATCGCGCTTTCCTTAACGCCCTTTGCATACACCTTCATGCTCATCCGAACCAGCGTTCAAGAAGTTGGCCTGCTACCGTTTGTCACCATCAAGCGGTGCCTGGGGCTGCCGGATGGGGTGATTACGTTTAAACACATCCTGCGAAACGCCTTGATTCCGCTGATTTCCATTCTGGGGCCTATTAGCGCCGCCATTATTACCGGCTCTTTTGCGGTGGAACTCATCTTTGCCGTGCCGGGCCTGGGGAAATATTTCGTTACGGCGGTGGGCAATCGGGATTATACGCTGGTAATGGGAATTACAATTGTCTATAGTGTGCTGCTTATTCTCTTTAACACATTAACCGACATGCTTTACGGGTTGGTCGATCCGCGCCTGAAGGAGCGGGGCAGGCTGGCGCAATGAAGCGATGGCCGTTTAAACTCCGGTTTAGCCTTGGCGTGCTGATGCTGGTATTGCTGTTGACCATTACAGGGCCGTTTTTGGCCAACCCCAATGCGATTAACCCGGATATCCCGACGGTTGGGCCGAGCGGGCAACATCTTTTCGGCACGGATGAGCTGGGTCGGGATCTCCTCTCCCGCCTGGCGATTGGCGCCCGGATTTCTCTGCTGATTGGCCTGGCCACGGCATTGGTCAGCGCCATTATCGGCACGGCTTACGGCACGCTGGCGGCCTTGTTCGAGCATCGGCCCCTGGATAACCTGATGATGCGGATCATCGATATCCTGTACAGCTTGCCCGGCCTGATGATCGTGATTTTGTTCACAATTTGGATGGGGCGGAATATGACCAGCCTGATCCTGGCATTATCCCTGTTTAGCTGGCCCGATACGGCGCGAATTATTCGCGGGCAAGTGCTGAGCCTGAAGCGCGAAGAGTTCGTGGAGGCTTTTCATAGCCTGGGCGGAAATTCCAGCCGCCAGTGGTTTTGTTTCCACGGGCATGCCCAAGTCAACACGTCACCTGGTGGAGTGGGAGCTGTCCCGCCCTAGGGTTTCCTTGGACACAAGATTAGGGGATGATATTCCCCGAAAGGAGGACCATCTATGTCCAAGGAAAGGAAGGCTGCGGTTGTTGCGAAGAGAGCGGGAGCGAGCGAAGCAACA
>CALAJO010000014.1 GCA_937922745.1 uncultured cyanobacterium | reverse complement strand
CCTCGCTTTTGTTTGGGAAGATGAGGCTCGATTAACGCCCACTCTGTGTCTGATAAATTCTTCCAACCCATCCCTATTCGCCTCCAACTCTCAATCACAACCACAGCATCTTATCAGAAAATTACCGGATGAGTTCTAGCTCATTTTCTCAGACAAAGCGGGCACAGGAAGCATCAACATTTGTAAAACAATCATCGGATAAAGTAAGAAAAGCCTTGGAAAGAATTTTAGAAACATATCCTAATGGCTCTACAGTGGAAAATAACCTTAGCTTTTCCCCTATTATACTGGCGTTTCATCACGGTGAATCCTCTACAATACTGGCGCACTTGGCCCGTATTGTCCTTTCTCCTGAGCAAAGTAATAAAGACCGCATAGATGTTATACGTACATTAATATCCAATCGGCAACCTGAAGCTGGTACGTTGTTTGATTTTGTGACAACCCAATTAATGGCCAGCGAGGATCCTGAACTGTTTATAGAAGCCTTGCACGCAAAAATTACACGGAACATCTATATCAAACATGGCTTTACTCTGGATGATGAGGTGATTCAAGCTGAAGTCAGGGCCATAGCAGGACCCGTTAAGGAACGGGTTAATACAGCCCTGGTTAAGCTGCTGGATGCAGCAAACCAAACACCAGAAAGACCCATCAATGATCTACTGCATCGGGTTGCCCTGCTCGCCTCGGACGGTAGTGTTGTGGATGCTTTGATGCGTACTCCATCAAGAAGCGGCTATACCAAATTAAGCCGATATTATGACTTTCAAATTGTTAACGTGCTTGAGCAGTTAGCTAAACGGAATGTGCCTAAAGCCGAAGCCGCGCTGAGTTCTATCAAGTAGTATTAAAACGCTCATACCGCTTATTCGGTTTCACGTCGAAGACGAGATAAGGATATATCAATAATGAAGTTTGAGAGCCCCTCAATCTTCCGTAGCTGCAATAGCCATCGCATTAAATTTGAATGGCTGGAGAGAGAGAAAGTTAGGCTTCTCGATAGCTTGTGGCAGGAGGCTCTATATAACGTGTTTCCAGCTCCGCTTCGCTTAAACTACGATGAATATGGTATCCAATCGGTTTAATCCATCCATCTGTAAAATAGACCCATTGGTTAGTAAAGCCATTGCAAAAGCAAGCGGTACAGGTATTTCATCCAACCCAACAGAACCAGCCAAGCCTTTTTTACGGCTGTGAATCCTCTATTCTGCGAATTTTATATTGCGCAAAATGGGTATAATGGTGAATACATCCCCGGATTTTTATGCATCGGATCTGATAGGTATTATGACGACCTGATAAATAGAAGCCACTGTTTTTTCAGGTTCGTCAAAATTGGTCGATAACCGGATCGGAACCCCCAAGAGGAGTAAGGCAGAAAGGGATAGCAGGATGACCCGCCGCAAAAACACCCAGGTAAAAGAGGCTGTACTACACGGCTTTAAGGCGCCGCCCAGAAGAGAACATAAATTTCCCTTCTCCCGGATTTTACAACAACCCCGGGCCCGCAAAACCGGGCTGGTTGTGTTTGCCTTAATCCTGTCAGGCGGCATTATCGCCCTGTTATGGCAAATGTCCGGCCAGGGGGAAATGAACCTGCTGAAACAGCGCTTTTTCGGACAAATCCAACTGAGCAGCGGCACCTATGCGGCGCGCAACATCAGCGACCTGAACCAGTTGAGCTGGGATAACGGCCTGGAAATTATTACGGCGCTGGATAAAATGAACCACGCGCTTCGCTCGTACGAAGCAGCCATGGACGACCCGCACACCAACCATAACCAGCTCATCCAGAACCGCGCCGACGTCAAACGCGCCATCAACGACCTGCGCGTCCTCCTCAAGGATCGCAAGGCCATTGAGCAAACCGCCCAGAACATGGACAGCACCAAGCTGTATACACCCGTGTATAAGCAATATCTAAGCGAAACCATGGACAAGCTGACCGAGCTGAAGCTGGCTACCAAGGATATGGATAACCTGGTACAACGATGAGCATTTTAGGACGAAGCGGTTCAAGGCAATTCCACGACGAGGATTTTTCCTGCCCGCAATGCGGGATACCGCTTCTCACGGCCAAATCCACGTGCCCCAAGTGCGGGCATAAACCCAGTCAGGGCAGCGCATCCGCCCAGGTTCCGCGGGATGAGCTGGATGAACCCCCTCCAACCCGGCAGCCCCGCACATTCAACAGGCCGGCGGCATTAAACCCCAAAAAGCTGAATGATGACGCCTTGACCGGCTCCCTGCTCTTCGTCTTCGGGATGGGGCTGTTGTTTGGCCTGCTCAACCTGTTTATCGGCCCCGGCGGCATCGAGGATATGTGGCGCTCCATGGTGCTGATTGCCATCAGCTTTGCCCTGCTCGCCCTGCGCCGCCTTATCAAGCTCGCCAGCCAAAAACCCGAGTAAGCCTTGTTGAACCAAAAACCGCCTCAGCCAATTTCCGGCAATTCATTGATTATATTTGGCATTCCGGGGAATTGGCTTCGTTCGTTCCGTTTTAAAATACGCCTTTAACCTGCCGCCTCCGGTACAATAGAAGCGTGGAAGGAGAGAGGTAGCCCCATGTCGATACACCCCCCGGTTGATACCCCTATCGCAGCGGCCGCCCAACAACTCGAAGCGGGAGACTGGCCCGCCGCCTGCATCAGCCTGCTGGGGCAACTGGTCCGGGAGGGCCAAAATCCCCACCTCCTTCACTTGTCAGGCCGAATGATGCTTCAGCAGGGCCAACCCCAACAAGCAATTACACTGCTAGAAAAAGCCCGCCAACTGGGGTTGTGGAACGAGCATCTCCTGGTGGATCTGGCGGGCGGATACCAGCAAACCGGCCAATTGCAGCAGGCCCTTCACCTCTACGAAGCCGGCCGAACCCGGTTTACGCATAACGCCGGCATACTCAACAACCTGGGGCTTCTGTACCAGCACTTCGGGCGCCATACCGATGCCATCGGCTGTTATGAGCAAGCCCTTTCGATTGCCCCTGACCTTCCGGAAACATGCAACAACCTGGGCGTCACCCTCTGCATCCTTGGGCGCTTTGCCGATGCCGCCCCACATTTTCGGAAGGCGCTGGAGCTGAATCCCAACCACGTCAAGGCGCTGCATAATATGGGCAACCTGCACCGGGAAGCCGGGCAGATAACGGAAGCCATCCCCTACTTTCAAAGGGCGCTGGCCCTGGCGCCCAGCTACGCCGAGGCCCACTTTAGCCTGGCATGCAGCTACCAGGCGCTTAGCAACATGGATGACGCCATCCACCACTTCCGCCAGACGATTGCCTATAACCCCGACAAGGTGGACGCCTACACCACGCTGGAAACCCTGCTGAAAGGACAAGGGAAATTCCTGGAATCGGTTGAGGTGGCGCAGCGACTGCTCCAGATCAAACCGCGGGATCCTGCAACACTGCTCAGCCTGGGCTATGCGCTTAAGGGGAAGCATCTGCTGCCGCAAGCCATCGCTTGCTATGAGCAGGTATTGCAGCGCAACCCCCAACACCGGGAAGCCCATGTTGCCCTGGGAGATGCGCTGGTTGCAAAGGGGGAAATCCAACCCGCAATCCAGGCCTATCACAAGGCGCTGGCGCTTCAGCCCAATGATGGGCTGGCGTTGAAAACCGCGCTGACCATACCGAGAATCTACCAATCCACAGAGGAGATTGCCGAATGGCGCGAGCGACTGCGGCAGGCCATCGGGCAACTCACCGAAAGAGGGCTGAAGCTGGAAAACCCTTCCGCCGATGTAGGGGTGCCGGCATTCTTCCTCGCTTACCATGGCCTGGATGACCGGCCGCTCCTGGAGAGCCTCAGCCGGTTGATCCGCCAATCCACGCCATGTTCCACCGATTTTGAGCCGACACCCAACCCGAAGCCCAAAGTCGGGTTCATCACGCGCTTTCTCTCGCCGTCCCACTCGGTAGGCAAGGTGTTTATGGGGCTGGTCGAACACCTCTCCCGCGAGCTGTTTGACGTTGTGGCCATTACCGTTAACGCCACCGAAGTGCCTGCCGTCCAAAACCCTCACCGCCATCTCAATGTCCTGTCCGGCAATATGGCCCAGGCCTGCGAGGCCATCCGGGCGGAGAACCTGGACATCCTGTTCTACCTGGATGTCGGCGCGATGGATCCGTTTACGTATTACCTGGCCTACAACCGTCTGGCCCGGCATCAGATGGTGACATGGGGCTACCCGGAAACCAGCGGCATCGACACGTTGGATAGCTACATCTCCAGCCGGTTATGGGAGCCCCAAAACAGCGAGGGCCACTACACCGAGCAACTGCTAATGCTGGATACCCTCCCGGCGTTTTACCAGCGGCCGGAGCCGATTGATCGGAGGCTGGACAAGGCGCACTTTGGGCTAAAGAATACCGAAAACCTGTACCTTTGCACCCAGTCGCTGTTTAAGCTCCACCCGGATTTCGACGCTGTGCTTGCGGATATCCTGACGCAGGATCCAAACGGCAGGCTTATCCTGACGAATGCCTTTTATCCGGAGTGGAAGGGGCTCTTGATGAGGCGCTTCCAGCGTACCATGCCGGAGGTCTGCAACCGGGTGCGCATTTTGGACAAGCTGGACATCAACAACTTTCGCCAACTGGTAATGCTGGCTGATGTGATTCTGGATACCCCGCACTTTAACGGCGGCATCACCTCGTACGAGGCGTTTTACCTGGGCATGCCCATCGCTACCATGCCAACCGCCTTTATGCGAGGCCGCATGACCGCGGGGCTGTACGAAAAAATGGGCATTACCAACTGTATTGCAACATCCCCAGGTGAATATGCTCAGCTTGCAAACCGAATCGCAACCGATAAAGCCTTTCAACAGGAATTGAAGGCCGCCATATCAGGCCGGCAACCGCTGCTGTTTGAAGAGACGGCGGCCGTGAGACAACTGGAAGCGTTGCTGCTTAGTGTGCTTCACTCATCTCCCGGTTCGTATCCGTCTCATCCTCATCCACCGGCTCCACTGCGCGCACAATAGACTTGACGGGAATAGAGAAGGTAAACTTGCTCCCTCTGCCTTCCTCACTTTCAACGGAAATGGCGCCGCCATGCAGCTCCACCAGGTGCCTGGTAAGCGCCAAGCCCAGGCCGGTTCCTTCCTGCCTTCGTGCAAAGCCGCTATCAACCTGGTAGAAATGGGTAAACAACTCGTTCATCTTGCTTTGCGGAATCCCGATACCGGTATCCTGTACCTCGCACACCATCATGTCCCCATCATCGGATGAATAAATACGCACCATCACGCTGCCGCCCTCGTGGTTGAACTTGATGGCATTGCTGAGCAGGTTGAGGAAAATCTGCTTCAGCCGTACCGGATCCGCCTCAATCCCATCCAGGCCGTCGGCGATCATAAAGTCGAGGCGGATGCCTTTACGGGCCGCCAGTTCGCTAACAACACCCTTGATGTTGCCGATAAAGGGCTCCAGCGCAATATAATCCGGAGAAACGGCCAGCTTCCCCGCCTCGATCTTGGCGAAATCCAGTACGTCATTCACCATGTCCAGCAAGTGATGGGCGCTGATGACGGCATTGTGGACATAGCGCATCTGCTTTTCGTTGAGTTCACCTGCAATGCCGTTTTCCAGCATTTCGTTATAGCCGATAATGGCGTTCAGCGGCGTGCGCAACTCGTGGGACATATTGGCGAGAAACTGGCTCTTCTTGCGGTTGGCCCGTTCGGCTTCCTCCTTGGCCTTTTGCTCCTGCTGGTACAGCACGGCCTGGTGAATGGCAACAGCCGTTTGGTTTGCCACCACCTGGATAATCTCCTGTTCGGACAGGGACCATTTGCGCTCGTTCTTAACCTGGTGAATATTAATGGCTGCCAGGTATTCCCCGCGATAGGTGATGGCGCAGCCAATGCCGGACTGCACGCCAAAATCCTGGAGTTGCTCTTTAACATCGTATTTCAACTGGATATGCGGATCCTGGAAGTCCACGGGCTTGTGAAACTTGTATAACTGCCTC
The DNA here is from genome assembly GCA_937922745.1 of uncultured cyanobacterium. GTDB lineage: Bacteria > Cyanobacteriota > Vampirovibrionia > Vampirovibrionales > JAGQHJ01 > CALAJO01. Next base: position 7,567 of record CALAJO010000014.1, on the reverse strand, counting down.
ACCAAGTTGCCCATGTCCTCCCATAGAGTGGCTGGTGCGTTTAACACCGTCTGCACGTCGGGATTTGAGCGATACTCCCGCGTGGGTGGAATGACCTGGCCAGTGTTCTCGTCCACCCGGCAGATAAAGCACCGGTCGGCCCCCAGGAAAATCCCCAGGTCGTGCGCAATTTCCTGGAAAATCTGATCCAGGTCCAGGCTGCTATGCACGGTTTGGATAATGCGGCGAATGACGGCTTCCCGCTTGGCGGTCTGCTGCTCGTGCTGATACAGCTCGGCCTGGTAAATCGCAACGCCCACCTGCGTTGCCAGGTAACGCACCAGATTGACTTCGTCCTCACTCCACTCGCGATCGCGGCTGCACTGGTTCAACGTAATCGCCCCATAGGGGATTCCCCGGTAGGAAATGCCGACGCGCAAAACCGCCCGTGTCTGGTAGCGGTCGAATATCGTCTCGCGAATCGTCTTCATGAAGCCGTCGCGCTTTTCATCCGACATCCCAATCTGCTGCATGCGTTGAACCAGGTATTGATAGTAATCGTTGGGATTGCTGAAGTTGAGCGTCTGCATGGCCGTATCCCAGCTCATATTGGTGGTCAGCATCCGCAGCAGTTCAGCCGGAAAGTCATCGGCGCTGATGGGGTGGTAACGGCTATCGGAAATATAATTGGCCGAGAGCGAAACGTTGAAGCTGCTGCCTTCCTTTTCATACCTCACCACGACGCAGCGCTCGGCTTCCAGGAAGCGCCCCAGCTCCTGGGCCGTGGTATTGAGAATAAAATCAATGTCAAAGGTCTGGCTGATGACTTCCACAATGCGACGGGAAAGCCGTTCCCGCTCCAGGCTCAGTTCCAAAGCCTGCTCAGCGCGCTTGCGTTCCGTAATATCCGTAAGAACCCCTGCCATCCGGACGGCTTTGCCCCGCTCATCTCGGATTGCCTTGCCTTTGAGCAAGCAGTGACGATAATCGCCCAAATAATGGCGCATCCTGAATTCCAGTTCAAACGGCTCCTGCCGTTCCAGGTGGGCAATCATCCGGTCACGCACCTTATCCCGGTCGGCCGAATGCACGAATTCGATAAAGATGTTAAATGTGACGTGCGACAGGTGCGTCATCCCCAGGATTTCGAAGAATCGGTCGCTCCAGAATATCGTGTCGCGAATGATATCCCAATCCCAGATGGCGTCGTTGGAACCCTCCAGAACCAGGCTATAGCGCTGCTCGCTGTCCTTCAGGTCGTTCTCAATCTTTTTGCGCTGGGTAATGTCCAGCACCAGGGCAACACCCTGGCTGCGGGTTGTCTCTTCCACATACGTGCCGCTCACCAGCACATTGATGCGATGCCCCTGCTTATGGAGCAACTGCTTCTCGCGCGGGGAGCCGTCGGTTTCCGTTACCAGCAAGCTGTAGCCATGCTCATCCAGCTCCGGGTTTTCCGGCGGGGCCAACTCCTTCCAGTACAGCAGCCTGTCCGTGAGATCTGCTCGGGAGTATCCCACCATTTGCAGAAAGGCGTCATTGGCATCGGTTATCGCGCCATCGAAATCCCAAAACACCACGCCAATCAGGTTGGACTCGACAATGCGCCTGAAGCGGGACTCGCTTTCCTGTAGCGCCTTGAGGGCCTGCTTTCGTTCGGAGATATCCAATACAAACAGCACGCTTCTGCCGGGGGAGCCCTGAACCACCGTCCCCAGCATCAACACATCCACCAGGCTGCCATCGCGCTTGATAAACTGCTTCTCAAACGGCTTGGTGTAACCTTTCTCGTTAAGTTCGCCCAGTGCCTTCTGGTCGCCAACGGCAAACTCCGGCGGCGTATACGCCAGCCAGGAAATGCTGCGCTGCGCGTAATCCTCCCGGCTAAAGCCCAGCATGCTGAGAAACTCGTCATTGGCTTCCAGGATTTCCCCGGTATGGGTATCCGTCAGCAAAATCCCAATCAGGTTGGAATCAACAACACTGCGATAACGGGCCTCGCTCTCCTGCAAGCGCATTTCCGTACGCTTGCTTTCCACCCGTCCCTGGGCTTCGCGCAACTCCCGCAGTACGGCAGGAATTAACCGGGCCAGTTTGCCTTTGACCAGGTAATCGTTTGCGCCCAGCTTCATGGCCTCCACGGCAACCTCTTCGCCAATGGCGCCGGAGATGATGATAAACGGCACATCCAGGCCGGTATCCTTTAAAATTTGCAGGGCTTCCGTACTGCTAAAGCGCGGCATGGAATGATCCGACAGGATGATATCCCAGGTTTCGGCCTCCAGGGCTTCCTGGTAGGCCTCCGGAGTATCCACCCGCCGGTAATGGACGTCATAGCCACCCCGTTGCAATTCCAGCAGCAACAAGTCGGTATCGTTGAGCGAATCTTCAACTATTAACGTCCGTAAGGGGATGCGCATGAATTATTTCCTGCAACAGACCGGGCATTCATTCAGCAGCAGCCAGAACAAACCAAGTTGTTTAACCGCTTCGGTAAATTGGATGAAATCGACCGGTTTCCTGACATAGGCGTTCGTTCCTAAATTATAGGCCTCAACTATGTCCCTGTCCTCAGTCGATGAGGTTAATACCACCACCGGAACATGCCTGATGCGGTCATCGCCGCGAATGGCCTTTAGCACTTCCAGGCCATCCACCTTGGGCAGCTTGAGATCCAGGATGATGATCTGCGGCACGTCAGCTGCGTTGCGGCTCTCGTACTGCCCCCGGGCAAAGATGTAATCCAGGGCTTCTACTCCGTCGTGAGCCACAACAACGGGGTTGGTAATGTTGTTCCGCTGAAACGCGAGGAGCGTCAACTCCTCATCGTTCGGGTTATCCTCGACTAACAGAATAGTTTTGCTGTTGGGCTGTTCCATCGTGTTCTTCCTGTGTCTTGTCTACGGGATTAAGCGTAAAGTAGAAGGTGGCCCCTTCATCCGGCGTCCCTTCAGCCCATATCTCTCCACCGTGACGATGGATAATTCGCTGGACAGTCGCCAAGCCAACCCCTGTACCGCTGAATTCTGTAATGGCATGGAGCCGTTGAAATGCGCCAAACATCTTGTGGGCGTATTTCATGTCGAACCCTGCGCCATTATCCTTAATAAAGAAGACATTCTTACCCTGGTATTCGGTTCGGCCAAACTCAATCATAGCGCGCGGTTTCTTGCCCGTAAACTTCCAGGCGTTATCCAGCAGGTTTTGCAAAGCCGCCTTCAGCAGCCGCTTGTCCGCGTTCACGGTCAAGCCTTTCTCAATAATAAAGTCTGCATTGCGCTCCGGGTTACGGTGTTGGAGTTCCTGCGCCATCCCTTCCACCATGCCGGACAAATCGATATCGGTTTGTATTTCCATTTCGCCCCGTGTCAGGCGAGAGAGGTTCAACATATCATCTATGAGTTGCCCCATCTGCTGCGTGCCATTCCTGACCCGTTGCAGGTAATCCTTGCCGCGTTCGTCCAGAAGCTCGCCATAAAACTCCAGCACGGCCTGGCTAAAACCATCAATCGTTCGCAGCGGAGAGCGTAAATCGTGGGATACGGAATAGGAAAACGCCTCCAATTCTTTATTAACGGCTTGCAATTGCGCCGTTCGCTCAATAACGCGTTGCTCCAGCTCGGCGGCCAATTGACGCAACGCTTCTTCTGCCTCCAGGCGGCGCTTGTCGTTTCGCAACGCCTCAATAATGTTGCCGCATGTAATCAGCAAAGGCTGGATGTAGTCCACAATATCCTGGGTATACCCTCCAACCCGATTCGCCAGGCCTATCTGCCCTACCAGTACTCCCTGGCTGTAAATCGGCAACCCGATAAACGCCGTTAACGGAGGATGCCCGGCGGGAAGCCCGCCCTTGCGCGGATCATCCATCGGATTGTTTGAAATGATGACCGAGCCATCGTTCTTCAGGCCCAGTCCATATAGGGTTTCCAGGTTATGAAACTCCAGGCCTACCGTCGTCAGTTGCTCGTAAAGCGCCTGGGTTTCATGGCTCCACGCAATGTTGGTCAACCCCCTGAAGATCAGGTAAGGCTTCCCGTCTTCTTTGTAAAGCACCTCGCCAATGTAGCCAAATTGGCTCTGCGTCAGCTTTAGCAAGTCTTGCACAAACTCATCAAACAACTGCCATGGATCTTCCGACGTGATAAACCGGGATTGCGCCTTGCTAATAATGGCCAGCAAGGCGTTGGTCGCTTCGGCCTCGGCTTTGGCGTACTTCACCTCAATCTCCATCTGCTTGCGCTGCGTAATATCAACCAAAAAGGCAATCCCATTTTCGGTTGTACCTTCCAGCAGGGTATAGCCAACGAGAGTATCAATATAACGGCCATCCTTGCGAATAAAGCGGGCCTCGTAAGGTTGAAGGCTTTCGCCAGCCAGTGCGCGTTTCATGCCATCCTCGTGCAACAATACACTCTCGGGCGCAGAAAGCTCCAGCCAGCGGACTTTCCCTTCTCTTAAATCTTCACGCGTATAGCCCATCATCTCCAGATACGCCTCATTCGCATCGCTTAGGTTACCCTGCGCATCCCAAAAGACAATTCCCATCAAATTCGAGTCGGACAAGCGACGAAACCTGGACTCACTTTCCAATAGCGCCTGCTTCGCTTGCTTCTCCTGGGTAATATCCTGCACAAAGGCAACGGCCTCACTGGCAGAGCCGTCCAGCATGGCAATCCCCAGCAATACATCTACATGGTGCCCATCCTTATGAAGGTATTGCTTTTCATAGCCATTAATCACCTCTCCCGCCAGCATCTTTTCGATGATCTTCCTATCCTTTTCCTCATAACCCGGCGGTGTAATCTCATTCCATCGCAACAGACCCCGCTCCATTTCGTCTCTCGTATAGCCCACCATATTGAGGAAGGCAGTATTGGCATCCGTAATCTGGCCATCGAGCGTACAATACAAAATCCCAATAATGTTGGAAGAGAAAACCTGACGGAATTTAGCTTCGCTTGCACGGATATTCTGTTGCACCTGCTTCAATTCCGTAACATCACGAAAAGCCAGGACCGCCCCTTTAATCTCCCCATCCTGTATAATCGGCGATGAAATGCAGCTGACATCGATAAAACGGCCATCCCGGGTAATAAACGCATCTTCGTGATTACGAAGCGTCGAACCAGTCTCCACCACTTTAATCAGTTGGCACTCATCCACGGGAAAGTCCAGGCCGTTAGGCCGCTTATAATGAATCATCCCATGAATCGGCTTGCCGATTACTTCCTGCTCCTTCCAGCCTAACATCTGCTCCGCAGCCGCATTGAGAAAGGTAATACATCCTTTTGTATCGATGGCATAGACGCCTTCCCCCAGGTTGGAGGTAATCACATTGGTATAATTCAACTGGTGGCTTAACTGTCGCTCACGCCGCTGAAGCTGAACCAGCACCTTCTGCCGCTCACCTTCGCTTTGCGACGTTAAAATCAACAGGGCGACTGCAAATACGCCTGCGGCAATTATCAAAATATCCGTTAATGGAAATGGCCCAACAAAAGGTATTGTCTGCGTATACTGCAACGCATCTTCAAAAGGGGTAAAATGAGCTGCCGCCATACCGATATAAAATAAACCGGCAATGGCAAATCCCATCAATAAGGCGCTACCTGCCTTCTGCAATAATAAAAACTTTAGCCTATCCAGTTTAATTTTAAAAGCAAGCCATAATGCCCCCATTGAAGACAGAATTGCGCTGATAATGGACAAAACAAAGAGCGATAGATCATACTGAACCTTGGCAGGCACCACCATGGAGGCCATACCAATGTAATGCATACAAGCAATGGCCAGCCCCATTGCAATGCCGCCCGTTACCAGTTGAATCGCGTCCAACTTTTTGTGGCTAATAATGGAAAAGGCGATACCAGAACCAATAATGGCCGCCAGCATGGAAACCACACTCAGCTTCAAATCGTGAAATACAGAAAACGGCAGCACAAGCGCCAGCATTCCCACAAAATGCATAGACCAAATCGCAAGACCCATCACCAATATGCCGAGGAAAAACCAGAATTTACGAGAGTTGCCGTTTGCGCTACGCATACGCCCTGCACTATCCAGGGCAATAAAAGAACCTAGCACACCAATAAAAATTGACAAAACAACCAACTGAACATTCCAGTTGGATAACATAAAACTACTCAGCATAGACGCCTAAAACTTCCAAAGATGCATATAGTCTAAATCACCATTGTATGCGATAGCTTAAAAGACTTGCCATTGCCTAACTGTGCAATATACAAAAAAGAACCTCTTCAAAATCAGAAGAAGTTCTTTTTATAAATATAGTACCCTGGCAGAAGGCTATCTTTCCGGGACCTTGCGGTCCGAGTATTGTCGCTGTAAGCAGTCTTTACGATCGTGTTCGGAATGGGAACGAGTGTTTTCCTGCTACTAAACCACCAGGGATTTCTGTAGGGTGACGTACCCTGAGTACTGCATAGAAGCTTATTGCTAAGCATTTAAGATAAAGTTGCGACACCTGTCTTCAGGACTGCCAATGATATAGGAAAAGCCCTCGTCCTATTAGTACAGCTTGGCTGAATATGTTGCCATACTTACACCTGCTGCCTATCAACCAGATTCTCTTCCTGGGGACTTACCGCGTTAACCGCGTGAGAGATCTCATCTTGTGGTGGGCTTCGTACTTAGATGCTTTCAGCACTTATCCGCTCCGAACACAGCTACCCAGCGTTTGCCCTTGGCAGGACAACTGGTACACTGGCGGTTCGTCCGTCCCGGTCCTCTCGTACTAAGGACGGCTCCACTCAAATCTCTTGCGCACATGCCGGATATGGACCGAACTGTCTCACGACGTTCTGAACCCAGCTCACGTACCGCTTTAATGGGCGAACAGCCCAACCCTTGGAACGTACTACCGCTCCAGGATGCGACGAGCCGACATCGAGGTGCCAAACCTCCCCGTCGATGTGGACTCTTGGGGGAGATCAGCCTGTTATCCCTATGGTAACTTTTGTCCGATGAGCCACGGCGTTTCCATTCACAACCGCAGGATCACTAAGTCCGACTTTCGTCCCTGTTCGACTTGTAAGTCTCACAGTCAAGCTCCCTTCTGCCTTTACACTCTTTGGCTGATTTCCATCCAGCCTGAGGGAACCTTTGAGCGCCTCCGCTACTTTTTAGGAGGCGACCGCCCCAGTCAAACTCCCCGCCAGTAACTGTCCGACTGCCGGATGTTAGCGGCTAATCGTTAGAATCCCAACTGTGGAAGAGTGGTATCTCAAGGACGACTCCATCTGAACCGGAGTCCAGATATCAAAGTCTCCCACCTATCCTGCGCAACCACAGTCAAAATTCAATTACTAGGTAGAGTAAAGCTCAATAGGGTCTTTCTGTCCTGGCATGCGTAGGCCGTATCTTCACAGCCATTCCTATTTCACCGAGCCCCTCCCCGAGACAGTTCCCAGATCGTTACGCCATTCGTGCGGGTCAGAACTTACCTGACAAGGAATTTCGCTACCTTAGGACCGTTATAGTTACGGCCGCCGTTCATCGGGGCTTAGTTTCAAAGCTTCGCCTTGCGGCTAACCTCTCCACGTAACCTTCCGACACTGGGCAGGCG
>CALAJO010000013.1 GCA_937922745.1 uncultured cyanobacterium | reverse complement strand
GCAAGCGAGGCCAGAAGAATATCCGGGGAGGGGATGCAAGGGGAGGGAACGGCCCCTTGCGCAACCAGCACACATTGCTACAGACCAGCCCAAACCACCCAACCCCTCCTCCATACAAACGGTTTCCCATCGCATTTCCTGCACTCACCACCCCACCCCACCGATACAAACCCTGTTGAGGAAAAACAGTTATCTCATGGTTAGGAGTCCATCCCATGTTTTTCGAACCGAGTCCTAAAATCGCAGGCTTCGCCGCAGGCTCCGGCGTCAATAGCATTAACAGTCGCGTCCAGCAGTTGGAGGCGATGATTCAGGCTGTGGAAGCCAAGCGCAAAAACACTGCAACGCCTTCTCCCAAGCTGCAAGGCCAGGTCGCCTTCCAGTCCTTTTTGGGAACCACCGAAGCGCCGCCGAAAGTCCAGCCCGTGACCGGCTCGTTAAAACAGAAACAGGATGCGCTGCAACCGCTAATCCAGAAAGTATCCACCAAGTACGGCGTGGATCCCAATCTGGTTAACGCGGTCATTCAGCAGGAATCCGCATTTAATCCCAATGCGGTTTCCCGCGCCGGGGCGCGCGGCCTGATGCAGTTGATGCCCGCCACGGCCAGGGAACTCGGCGTGAAGAACCCGTTTGATCCGGCCCAAAACGTTGAAGGGGGCGTCAAGTACCTATCCAAACTGCTGAAGCGCTATAACGGCAATGTGCCGCTGGCGTTGGCCGCATATAACGCCGGAAGCGGCAATGTCGCCAAGTACCAGGGTATTCCGCCTTTCAAGGAAACCAAGAACTACGTCCGCAAGGTACTTACCGCGTATCTCGATAACCAGAAAGAGGTTGCGCCGACAACCATTATTGCGAAGCAGCCGCCGGTGCAACCCATCCCGCCACAACCCATGGTCATCCAGCCGCTTCAGCTTCAACCCGCCCCAAAAATTCCGGAGACGCAGGGCTTGGCAAGCCGATCCTTTGATCCTTTCCTGCCCACCCCGCCTTTGCCGCCCCTTCCACCCCAAACCTAGGAAAACAGGAGAAGTAAGATATGAGAAACAACCCGTTTAGCGCCCTTAACGGCATCAGTTTCAGGGAGAACAACAGTTTCGCCATTAACCAGAGCAAACCGGCGGCCTCTTTTGTGGATGGCGCCGGCAAGGCCAGTTTCGGCGACGTGGTGGCCAATATGGTGAAGGATACCGATAAATCCCTGACGATGCCGGATGAGCTGATGAACCGCGCCTTGACCCAGGGCGATGTGGACATCCACGAAGTGATGATTGCCAACACCAAGGCGGATATTGCCATTAACGTGGCGTCCCAGGTTCTTACCAAGGTTATTCAGGCTTACGAGCGCGTCCAGCAGATTCAAGTCTAATTGCAACTTGTCCTGCAAAGCAGCTGGGTCTTTCTTTTAAATTCCCATGGCAATTTTCTCCATTGAGCGGTGTTATTAATCTAACCTCGCTTGAAAACAATGGAGAATAACGACAAATGCAATCCCTTGGGATAGGTTCTCTAGTCTCCTTTAACAGACAATCACTGCTATTCGGCAGTAACCAGGCACGCCAGGCAAAGACATCGGGCACAGATAAAACGCGTTTCGCCAGTTCTGTGGTTGCTAAAACCTTTTCGCTCCAAGAGCAGGAAGAAATGAAACAATTTATCGCGGCTCACCTGGCGCTGGGTAAAAAGATTATTGTGACTTACGAAGGACAGAAATCACCGCTTTCCGACAAAAAAAGCGAGGTCAATTGCGTTCTTGGCGGGATGAACCTGACCAATTTGCAACAGATGCGAGCCGGGCTCCAGCTCCGGGATGGTCAGCTTGTCATTTCCAATGAGGGGGAGGGGCCCATCTATGCCAACTTTGATCCGCAAAATCGTAATAAGCTTTACTTCATTGAAAGATTATGGGTAAGCCAGTCCAAGGCGCATGTTGTGCTGCCAGGGAAGTCGTTAATCCTAACAGACGATCACGTTATTGATTTTGGCGATCCTCGAAAGAACATTGACAGAAGCATTCCGGTTACAGAGCTGAAAACGCTGATCAAACAGCTTACCCCCCGAATTAGACGCTGATAATAAGGGCCCTGATGAATGAAGATGTTTGCAGTTAATCCATTCAAGCCAGTTACTCGCCCTCAACAAGCGGATGCATTTAAGGCAGTGTCCAATCCTGTTCGCATTTCACCGGGCCGGGATGAAGTAAAGTTTAGCAGCAGAAGAAGGGCAAATATCGATCATACAGTTGTTGCCCAGCCCCAGGGAGTCACATTTCAACCGAGCCAAGGCGCTGAAGCGTTCGCGTATATTCTTCAGCAGGCGAGCCTGGGACATATCGTCTCCATCGGCCGAGAAGCAGACAATATGTGCATCATTCCGCTTGAAACCGTTGGGCGAAAACAGGCGGAAATCTACTTTGACCAGGATAACCAGTTGGTGGTTGAGAACCTGGGAACCACGAACCCTACCCAGATCGATCGTGTTAATCTAAATGGCACACAAATGCTGAAGCCCGGGAATATTATTCGGGTTGGAGGGTGTGATATCCCTGTTTCCACCGTAACCCGGCAACCTATTCCAACCATAGATCCCGAAGCGATTACCAGGCTGATTAAGTTGGAAATCGCAAAGGGGCATGCCATTCAAATCGGCCGTTATACTGGTGAAGCTAACTTTGATGACGTCCAGCTCCGCTTATTGTTCGCACCAGCCACGCTAAGCAGACGACAAGGCATGCTGGAACAGGATAGCGAAAGAGGCTATAAATTTACCGCCTATGAGACAAGACACAAGACAGGTTATATTCCTCAAATTATGGCGGATCAAGAATGCAAGGATCCTACAAAGTACCTTGAGGCCGGAGAGTCAATGTCCCTTTACCCAGGAGATGTCTTGAAAATGGGAGATTTCTATCTGCGCCTGCCTTAATTCCCAAATCGGAAAGGCAAATCTGCAATTTTTGGAGACAAACCAAACAGGAGGACGATGAACGCCCTCCTGTTTGAGCTTTTATCAATGCTACTGCTTAAATGCCGCGATTGATATCCATGTCATTGCCCAGGTTTTGGCGGGCATACACATCATTGTCGGGAGACAAGGTGGTGTCGCGGGTGGTTCCCAGGCCGGCCTCTGCACCGGGATAACCGGTACGGCTGCCCACACCCACGGTGTAGGAACTGTTCTCAACCAGCTCCTGGAAGTTGTGCAGGTCTTCCTCAACCATTTTCTCGGGGTTGCTGAAGATGTCGGCCACGAACTCACCGATGGCCCCGGCCGGCGGATCGTAGGAGATCACGACGTTGACCCGGGTGCGGTTATCGGCCAGGGACTCGAAGGTCACTGCGCCGGAGTTGTTGACTTCGGCATCGCGCACGCTGTGCCAGGAAACGGCTTTGTTCGGTTGCATGGAATCCACTTCGGCTTCCCAGGAAACGTTCTTGCCCAGCGGGCCTTTCACTTCCCAAAGCCAAACGCCCTCATCCCCCTTATGGCGAATGAAATTCACGTTCTTCATAAATTGCGGGAAATTCTCGAAATCCGTCCACATTGCATAGCAGCGTTCTACAGGGGCATTCACTTCAATCGATCTTTCGACTCTACCCATTTGGAAACTCCTTCTCGGTACGTCTTGTTACGTTAACTCAATCGTCAGGGTCTTAGGGGCATTTTAGGCCACGTCATGCCCCAGCCATAATCCCCTTATGGGCAAACTTCCTTGCGAATAGCCCACATGGTGAGTACAAGGCCCGCCCAGGCAAGCCGTCGCCTGAGGAAGGGTTGTGTTTTTGCGGGATCCTGCCGTTCAAATGTTCTTAAATAGATAGAATATATCTGGTTTTTCGGCCATTTGGGTTTGTTTCGCCAACAGGCTTCCAAAGGCAAAATGGCTTCGTTCGTTCATTTTTCTCAACAAGCCGCAGGGGATATGATGCGCGTCGTTTTTTGGTATAAGATAGTGTCAGTCCTTGTGATTGAGAGGAATCCACTTTTATGCGTATGTCCACCCTTCTCGCGCCCACCCTGCGCGAAAACCCGGCCGAAGCCGAGGTTGTCAGCCACCAGTTGCTGATGCGCGCCGGTTATATCCGCCGCCTGGCCAGCGGGATTTATAATTACCTGCCGCTGATGTGGCGTGTGATGAAGAAGGTGGAAAACATCGTCCGGGAAGAGATGGACAAGGCGGGTGCGCAGGAAATCCTGATGCCGATTCTCCAGCCCGCCGATATTTGGCAGGAGTCCGGCCGGTGGGAAGTGTACGGCAAAGAGCTAATCCGACTTAAAGATCGCCACGAGCGCGACTGCGTGCTTGGCCCGACACACGAGGAAGTAGTCACCTCCATTGCCAAGAACGAAATTCACTCCTATCGCCAGTTGCCGGTCAACCTCTACCAGATTCAGAACAAGTATCGCGACGAGATTCGCCCGCGTTTCGGCTTGCTTCGCGGCCGGGAGTTCATTATGAAGGATGCCTACAGCTTCCACACGACGGAAGAAGACCTGGATCGCGAGTATTACGTGATGGCCGATGCATACAAGGCGATTTTCAAGCGATGTGGGCTGGAAACCAGGATGGTTCGCAGTGATAGCGGCGCCATCGGTGGGGATGTGAGCCACGAGTTTATGGTGCTGACCCAAACCCACAGCGGCGAGTGCGACGTGTACTACTGTAGCGCCTGCGAATATGCCGCCAACAGCAACCGCGCCGAATCGATCCTGCCGGATGCCGTAGTGGACGGTTCCGCGTTTTTCCCGGCAGAAGCAAACGTGGAGACGCCCAACTGCGCTTCTATCGAAACCCTGACGGAGTTCCTGAAGATTCCCCCTTCGCTCATCGGCAAGGCCCTGCTTTATATCAAGGATGAAGCCGAGCCATTCCTGGTCTTCATCCGCGGCGACCTGGAAGCCGAGGAGATCAAGGTTCTTAATGCCGTTGGCGCCAACGAAGTCCGCCTGGCAAACGCGGAAGAAGTGGCCCGCTACACCGGTACGGAAAAAGGGTATGTCGGCGCCGGGGAATGGCAGGCATTCCAGGGCGAAACCCGGATTCCCGGCGTTAAGCTCAGCTTTGGCCCAAGCCAGGATCAAGCGATACCTGTCGTGATCGATCACAGTATTGCCCCGCTCAGGAACTTTGCCATTGGGTATAATCGCTCGCATTGGCATAAAGTCGGCTTCAACTGGCCGAACCCGGAACTGCTTAAAACCGCCTACCGCGATGTGAAGCTGGCCCGCGTCGGCGATATTTGCCCGGAATGCGAGAAAGCCCCGCTGGAAATGACCCGCGGCATCGAAGTCGGGAACATCTTCAAGCTGGGTCAGAAGTATTCCAAGGCGATGGGCGCAACCTACAGCACCGAGGATGGCCGGGAAGACCACTTTATTATGGGCTGTTACGGCATCGGGATTTCCCGGACGGCGGCAGCGGCGGTAGAGCGTTACCATGACGAAAACGGCATCATCTGGCCCCTGCCGATTGCGCCGTACCACGTTGTTGTTGTGCCGGTCAATACGAGTGATGAAACCCAAATGACGCTTGCTCAGGATATCTATGAGCGACTACAGGCCGCCGGCATCGAAGTGGTGATAGATGACCGCGATGAGCGCGCCGGCGTCAAATTCAAGGATGCCGACCTGCTGGGTTTTCCTATCCGTGTGACGGCTGGAAAGAAGGCGGCTGAAGGTTTGCTCGAAGTGAAGCTGCGCGCCGAAAAGTCCGCGCAGGATATGCAGACCGAGGATGTGTTACACTTTGTTCAGCAACAATTAGCGTCCTGGAATTCGGAAGTCGTTCTTGCCCATGTCTAGCCCTGAAATTCGCAATTTCTGTATTATTGCCCACATCGACCACGGAAAATCCACCCTTGCAGACCGCCTGCTGGAGGCAACGAAGACCATCAGCCAGCGGGAGATGAAAGATCAGGTCCTTGATAATATGGATCTGGAGCGCGAGCGCGGGATTACCATTAAGTTGCAAGCCGCGCGGATGGACTACGAGTACAAGGGCAAGAAATACATTCTCAACCTGATTGATACACCCGGCCACGTGGACTTCAGCTACGAGGTTTCGCGCAGCCTGGCAGCCTGTGAAGGCGCTTTGCTCATTGTGGATGCCGCCCAGGGTGTTGAGGCGCAGACCCTGGCAAACGTTTACCTGGCAATTAACCACAACCTGGAGATTATCCCGGTTATTAACAAAATTGACTTGCCTAGCGCCGATCCGGACAAGGTGGCGCATGAGATCGAGGAAGTGATTGGCCTGGATGCCAGCGAAGCCATTCTTTGCAGCGCGAAGGAAGGCATTGGGATTCAGGAGATCCTGGCCGCCGTTGTGGAACGAATTCCCCCGCCGACGCTGGATGTCAATAAGCCTCTCAAAGCAATGATCTTTGACAGCTACTTCGACGCATACCAGGGCATTATTCCCTATTTCCGCGTGATGGAAGGGCAGATTCGTAAAGGGGATAAAGTCCGCTTTATGGCGAACAACAAAACCTACGATGTCACCGAATTAGGCGTGATGAAGCCCTACAAGACCTCGATTGACGTCTTGTCCGCCGGAGAGGTTGGTTACCTGGCCGCTTCTATCAAGGATATGGGTTATTACGTGGGTGACACGATTACCAATGCCGCCAAGCCCGCCGACGAACCTTTGCCCGGCTACCAGAAAGCCATCCCCATGGTGTTTTGCGGCTTATATCCCGTTAACAACGAGGATTACGAGGATCTCAAGGAATCGCTGGAAAAGTTGCAACTGAATGATTCCAGCATTACGTTTGAGCCAGAGACCTCCGAGGCGTTGGGTTTCGGTTTCCGGTGCGGCTTCCTTGGACTGCTTCATATGGAGATCATCCAGGAGCGCTTGGAGCGGGAGTATAACCTCGACCTGATTGTGACGGCGCCAAGCGTTGTGTATCATGTGTTCAAGAAAAGCGGCGAAATGCTGGAAATTTCCAATCCGGCAGACTTGCCGGATGCCGCTGATCGGGAGTATATCGAAGAGCCTATCGTCAAGGTCAGCATTATTACTCCTAATGATTTTGTCGGGACGCTGATGGATCTCGCTCAGTCCCGCCGGGGAACCTTCCTTGCGATGGATTATCTGGATACCACGCGCGTAAACCTTCAATACGAACTGCCACTGAACGAAATGGTCACGGACTTCTACGACCAGCTGAAGTCCCGCACCAAGGGCTACGCGAGTATGGACTACCAGTATTCCGGTTATCGCCGCTCCAAGCTGGTAAAGCTCGATATCCTCTTGGCTGGTGACCCGGTGGACGCGCTAAGCGTGATTGTCCACGAGGAAAAGGCCTATTATGTTGGCCGAACGCTGACGGAAAAGCTGAAAGAGATTATTCCGCGTCAGATGTTCGAAGTGCCGATCCAGGCCGCCATCGGTAGCAAGGTTCTCGCCCGGACCAACGTCAAGGCGATGCGCAAAAACGTCCTTGAAAAGTGTTATGGCGGCGATATCAGCCGGAAACGCAAGCTGCTGGAGAAGCAGAAAGCCGGTAAAAAACGGATGAAGGCTGTGGGCAAGGTGGATGTTCCCCAGGAAGCCTTTATGGCCGTACTCAAGCTGTCATCTGAAATTTAGGAGCGCCCCGCATGAGCCGTGTCCTGCAAACAACGCCGCCCTCCCTTGCGACTGAACTGGTCGAGGCTATTCGGTTTCTGCATGCCCAGGGATGGACGCCCGCAACCAGCTCCAACTTCTCCTATCGCCTGTTGAATGAATCCCACACGTTTTACGTGTCAATCTCTGGCCGGGATAAGGGCACACTGGCCCCGGAAGACTTTCTGCATGTGGATTATTCGGGGCAATTGGTGACGCAATGGCATGAGGCGCCAAAGCCTTCAGCGGAAACGCTTATCCATTCGGTGATTTATCAGAATTTTCCGGAGGCCAAGCTGGTGCTGCATACCCATTCAATCAATGGCACGGTGTTTTCCAAGCTCTATGAGTCAAAAGGGCAGGCTATCCTGACGGGATTTGAAATCCTGAAAGGCTTTGAGGGTGTGAAATCACACGATGCCGAGATCGTCCTGCCTATTTTCCCCAATTCCCAGGACATGCCAGCGCTTTCCCAACAGATAGACGCGTACTTGAAAGCGGCCTCGCACCCGGTTTATGGCTTCCTGCTGGCCGGACATGGCCTTTATACCTGGGGAGACAGCGCCCCCCAAGCACGCCGGCACGCCGAAGTATTTGAATATGTGATGGAATGTATCCTAAAATTAGAATCCTATGGCTATTTTGATCATTCCCGATAAGCGGCAGACTTTGAGCGACTTTAAGGAGATACAAACGTATCTTGCTGCGCGTGGTGTGCTGATTCGGCAATGGCAGGCTGAGGTTCCGTTGGCCGAAAACGCTTCGGAACGGGAGATACTGGATGCCTATCGGGAGCAGTTGAAGCCTTACATGGCCGAAAACGGCTACCAAACAGCCGATGTTATTACAGTCAACTCACAAACGCAGAACTTGGAGCAGATTCGGGAGAAGTTTTTACGAGAACACACGCATTCCGAGGACGAAGTCCGCTTTTTTGTGGATGGACAAGGCTATTTCTGGTTCAACTTCGAGAACGGCGAGCCCGTTGTTTGCGTAAAGTGCGAAGCGGGGGATTTGCTCTCGGTTCCGGCCGGCTATAAGCACTGGTTCGATCTGGGTGAACCGGCGTTCGTCAAGGCGATTCGCATCTTTATTGATGCCGCCGGATGGGTTCCACATTACACCGAGTCCGGCGTCGAGTCGTATTATCAGGGCGCTTGACGTTATGATTCGCTTTATTTTGCTGGACATTGAAGGCACAACGACGGATATCAACTTCGTCCATCAGACGCTTTTTCCGTATTCCGCCCAACATTTGCCGCAGTATGTCCGCGAACGCCAATCCGATGAATCGGTTCAAAATTGCCTCCTTCAGGTTGCGAATACTATTAGGGAAGAGGAAGGGCGCGCGATTGATACGGAAGAGTCCATCCAAACCCTTCTCCATTGGATTCAAGCCGATCGTAAGCATACCGCGTTAAAGGCCTTACAAGGGATGGTCTGGCAGGCGGGTTATGAAACCGGCGCATACCAGGCCCATGTGTATCCGGATGTAATGCCGAGCCTCATACAATGGCAACAACAAGGCATTATGATAGGCATCTATTCCTCGGGCTCTGTTTTTGCGCAGAAATTGCTGTTTCGTCATACGGTTGCTGGGGACTTAACCCTGTTTTTTACCCACTATTTCGATACCAACGTGGGCGGCAAGCGCGAGAAACACTCTTATGAGCGTATTGTTGAAGCCCTTCAGCAGCCCGCTTCGGAGGTTTTGTTCCTTTCCGATGTGGAAGAGGAGCTGGATGCTGCGCACAGTGCAGGTTTGCAAGTTGTCCGTGTCAATCGCGGTGCAAACGATATGCAATCAAAATATTCTATTGTTTCAAATTTTAATGAAATTTATTTATCAAATCCGACAAGTTTGGTTTGACCCTGAAAACGGCTTTATCGTAGCGTTTTCCAAACTCAACCGAATGAACGTTCAAAGATTGATCGGATTCCACAATAATCCTTAAAAAAGCAAAAGGTTATCTCCAATGGATACATTTTTTGGGGAGTTATCGACGCTGGGCCAATTTTTTACACTGTGCGCTGCCCTGGGTGGTTTCTTGTTTCTCGGCCAGCTGGTTCTACAATTTTTCTCCGGGGACGTGGATATTGATGCAACGGCAAGCCAGCATTCTAGTGGAGATACGGATACCAGCTTTAAGATTCTGTCCTTTCAAAGCCTGACGGCCTTCTTTATGATGTTCGGCCTGGTTGGCTTAGGGTTGCTGGAACAACTCCGATTGCTTCCCCTGGCCGCTTTATTGGGCGCACTCATTGCCGGACTTGGCAGTATGTGGCTTGTCACAAAGCTGTTCTCGATGATGTTGGGTTTGCAATCCAGTGGAAATGTGGACATCCGTAACGCAGTGGGGAATGAAGGACAGGTCTATCTTACCATCAAACCCAACGATACGGGCAAAGTCCAGATAGTGATTCAGGGACGGTTGATGACAATGGACGCCATCGCGTCGGATCTGTCTGAAATCAATACCGGAGAACGGGTACGCGTTGTTAAGGTGCTGGATAGCAATGTCCTGGTCGTGGAAAAAATTGAGCATCAAGGTTAACTGGAGGAGTTGAGGTCATCATGAATTTTGGCATCTGGGTTTTAACGATTGGCGCATTTGTTTTCCTCATTATATCTACGCTGGTCTTTCTCGCTTCCCGTTATATGCGTTGTCCGTCGGATAAAATCCTTGTCATTTTCGGTAAAGTAGGTGAGGGGCAATCCGCAAAATGTATTCATGGGGGTGGCGCCCTGGTATGGCCGCTGATTCAGGATTGCGCATTCTTAAGCCTCACGCCGATGACGATCAGCATTCCGCTGCAAAACGCGCTCTCCCTCCAGAATATTCGGATTAACGTCCCGAGTACGTTTACGGTTGGGGTCAGTACCGAACCGAACATTATGACCAATGCCGCAGAGCGCTTGCTTGGGCTGGAGCCCCATACCATTGAAGCCATGGCAAGGGAGATTATCTTCGGTCAGCTTCGATTAACCGTCGCCTCGCTTACGATTGAGCAGATTAACCAGGATAGGGAGAGCTTTCTCTCGGCCATTCGGAATAATGTGGAGCCGGAACTCAATAAAATCGGGCTTTATTTGATCAACGTCAATATTACCGATATCACGGATGAATCCGACTACATCGAAAGCATTGGGAAGAAAGCCGCTTCGGAGGCGATTAACAAGGCAAAGGTGGATGTTGCCGAGCAGGACAAAATAGGGGCTATCGGTCAGGCGGATGCCAATCGTGAGCGCGAGATCAAGGTTGCGGAGAACACTGCGGAAGCAGAAAAAGGAATGAAGCGAGCCGAAGCCGATCGACGCATCTATGTTCAGCAGCAGGAGTCGGCTGCCATCATCGGGGAAGCCGAAGCGACCCGTGAAAAAGAGATTAAGGTTGCTCAAAACCAGGCTGAATCGGTAAAGGGAATGAAGACTGCTGAGGCCGACAAGCGTATCTTTATCCAGCAACAGGAAGCCGAGGCCGTAAAAGGCGAAAACATTTCCCAGGCCTTGATTGCCGAGTCGAATGCGGAGCTGGCCATTCGCCAGGCAACCGCTTTACAGCGCGGGGAGGTGGCCAAGCGCGAGGCGGTCGTGGAGATCCAGAAAGCGCAATATAAGGCGGAGCAAGAGCGCTTGAATGCCGAAGAAGTCGTGAGGCAGGAAGTGGAGAAGCGCAAAGTCGAAATTATGGCCGAGGCGGAAGCCGAGAAAACCCGTCGAGAAGCAAAAGGCCAGGCTGACGCAACCTTGCTGAAATACGAAGCCGAGGCCCGCGGGATTCGGCAGGTGTTGGATAGCAAGGCCGCCGGTTACGCCGCCTTGATTCAAAGCTGTAACGGTGACGCCAAGGCCGCAGCAACTTTACTGATGACTGAAAAGATAGAAGACATTGTATCGCGGCAGGTTGAAGCCATCCAAAACCTCAAGATCGACAAGATTACCGTCTGGGATTCTGGCAATACTGGCAGAAACGGTTCTTCAACGGCCAATTTTCTGTCCAGTATGATAAAAAGCCTTCCACCGTTGCAGGATGTTGCCGAAATGGCAGGAGTTGAGCTACCGGAATATCTAGGAAACCTGAAAGACAGAGATCATTCCAAGTCGCCTCCTCCCGAAATTACGGTTCATTCGGATGATCCGGTAATGGAATAGTAATAAAAAGGCGCTGTAACGGCGCTTTTTTCTTATATAGGCATATGCTGTCTGATGATGGGTAAAATAAATTTCTAATAGAAGCTAAATAATTAATAATGAGTATCAATAATAAAGCCTTTAAGGTCTTCTACAAAGAAGAACTTTTTAATTATTGTTTTTTACGAGAAAATAGGAAGCTTGATTTCCAAGGTATTCATGAGTAATATCTCTTGTATAATTTATATCCGACTGTTTTTATAATTAAATTCGGATATAATCTATGAACTTTTATTATTTTTTGTATTGACACTTGGATTGATTCTTGTTTAACTTTAACTTACTTAAAGGGTTGATCAGATAAATTCAATCAATTTCTGACAGGACCTGGAAATCTGCCGATTCCACCCACCGCAAAACCAGGTTGGGTTAAACAAGCAGCAATTAAGAGCGGACGGATGTATTCAAAGTTTTTGACAACGACGAATAATCAAGTAACGCATGCACTGGCTAGTGTTTTGTGTAAATCTCGCGGAGGTTGATACGGGAAAAGTTTTATAAAAGATAAATAAGTTTCTCTTACAAATGGTTAATTCACTGTTGATTAGTGTAGTAGAAAAGTGGAAAGGGATAACCACATGATGAATAAGAAGCTGGCTGCTTTAGCAGTCACTTTCTCCTTAATTGGTTCAGTCTCCATGACCAATTACAGCTTTGCCCAAACAGCAAATGCTAACGACGACTCTCAAGTCGGCCCCATCAACCATAGCAATATCGGTGATGATGATAACGAATACAACTACGATAACTCCACCGAAGATTCCTATAACGATAATTCCGACAACGACCTGGAAAACGTTGGCAACGACAACTCCAACAACAGCACCAACGATTCCTACAACAACAACAGCACCAACCTCGAGTTGAATGTTGATGCTGATATCGAAGCGAATCAGGACAACGATACAGATAACAGCGTTAATGACTCCAACAACACCGCTATTGATGTAGACGTTGATGACAGCTTCAATACTGACAACAGCGTTAACAACGATAACGTTGGCAACAACAGCTCCAACAACAGCACCAACGATTCCAACAATGTTACCGCTACCGATAACAGCGACAACAGCACCAATGTTGACGTTGTAATTGAAGACAGCTTCAATGACAACTCCAACAACTCTACCAACGATTCCAACAACGACAACTCCAACAACAGCACCAACGATTCCAACAACACCAACACCAGCTTGGAATTAAATGCTAACTTGGAAAACGTTGGTTCCACCAATGATTCCAACAACGTTACCGCTACCGATAACTCGGATAACTCCGACAACAGCGACAACAGCACCAATGTTGACGTTGTAATTGAAGACAGCTTCAATGACAACTCCAACAACAGTGTTAACAATGACAATGTTGGCAACGACTACTCTGATAATTCCGACAACTCCAACAACAGCACCAACGATTCCAACAACACCACCACCAATCTGGAATTGAATGCTGACCTGGAAAACGTTGGTTCCACCAATGATTCCAACAACACTACCAATACCGACAACTCCAACAACAGCACCAACGTTGATGTTGAAGTTGAAGATAGCTTCAACGCTACCGACAACTCGGATAACAGCACCAACAACCACAACGTTGGTAATGACTACTCTGACAGCAGCACCAATGTTGACGTTGTAGTTGAAGACAGCTTCAACGACAACTCCAACAACAGTGTTAACAACGATAACGTTGGTAACGACTACTCTGATAATTCCGATAACAGCGACAACAGCACCAACCTGGATCTGGAAATCAACGATAGTCTGAATACCGACAACAGCACCAACAACTCCAACAACACCACGATTGAAGTTGATGCTGACCTGGAAAACGTTGGCTCCACCAACGATTCCAACAACCAGGATAATGATATCACCCAAGAGAACTTCAACAACGACAACAGCGACAACAGCACCAACGTTGACGTCGAAATTGAAGATAGCTTCAACGCTACCGACAACTCGGATAACAGCACCAACAACCACAACGTTGGTAATGACTACTCCGATAACTCCGATAACTCCAATAACAGCATCAATATTGACGCTGACCTGGAAAACATTGGTTCCACCAATGACTCCAACAACGACAACTCGGATAACAGCATTAACAACCACAACGTTGGTAATGACTACTCCGATAACTCCAACAACTCCGATAACAGCTTCGACGAGAACGTTTTCGAAAACATCGGCAACGATTACTCTGACAACAGCAACAATTCGGACAACTCTACCGGCTCCCACAACACGTCCAACTTCGACTTGAACCTCGATATGGACTTCGCCAACAGCTTCAACACCGACAACAGCATCGATATGAATCTTGATGGGTTCTTCAATGCTGGCGTAGGCAGCACTGTTAACTTCAACGGCAACTTTGCCAACGATGGTGCTCACCTGTTCGACGGTGACCTGGCTGGCGGCGCTGTAGGCGCTGGCGGTATCGCTAACACCGGTATCGTTTCCGATAGCCTCTTCGGTAACAACAACGCGACCTTCACCAACGTAGGCGTAGGTACCAACGGTGCAATTACCGATTCCACCATCACCAACACCGAGAACACCTTCCAAATCGGCGGAAGCCAGAACGTCAACCAAATGCATAATGGTGACGAGAACTAGTTCTCTATATCTTCAGACCCCGAGCCTTACAGGCTCGGGGTCTATCCCCAAAAAAGCGGGACATTATCATATCAACCTTAAATTCATAGGGTGACAAAGTGAGCGTAGTAACAAGTTTGAATGCAGAAAGAGATAGAGATCTCATGAAGGGACAAGCAAGCCAGCTGATTAACGGAAGAGACAACCGCAAGGCTTTTATCTTAAGCGCTTTAGTTGTCCTTTCTTGCACCATTCCAATGTCTTCAGCCGTATGGGCCCAACAGGAAGGGGGGCAATCCGGTAACCAGAACTTTCAGGCCAACCAGACCGGTGTTGCCATTAACGGTGATGCAACCGGTTCTTCCGTTGTTAACAACGAGAACCATATTACAACCGGCAGCAACACCAACCAGAACCAGCTTAACTCTAACAACACCAACCTCAACTCCAACGCCAACATGAGCCAGAACCTGAACCAGAGCTATAACCAGAACCTGCTTCAGCCGGTACTGATTGCCCCTTCTAACGCAGTTGGCGGACAAGGGGTCGGTGGAAACTCTATGCTGGTTATGCCGCGTAACCCATTGCCTTTACCTAACGCCAATCTTGGTCGTTCCAACTTTGGACTTCAATTCGGCTTACAGAATAATCCCGGCCTTTCTTCCTTTGCAGGCCGTCAAAATGCCTTGGGGTGGTTCCTGCAAGCGGGCTTAACCATCCCATTCGGTAAGATCCCGGATGTTTATAGAAATCCCCAATTGGGCAAGCTGGATGACGTTCGCCGGGAGACGATGGACAGGGAAAGACAAGTATTCGGCAATGTTTCTCCGAACGCGCCCCAGGTTTCAACATCGGTTCAAGGTAAGGTGGTTGGGCTTCAGGCTTACAACTATTCCACAATCCCTTCACCCAAGGTTGCAATCCCTACCAATATTGAGAGTGCCGCGACCGAGGCCAGGGCTCACCAGCCGAAGTTGCTTGCATTGAAGCCGGGTGAAGCATTCACAAGGCCCCTGGATACTGGGGAGAAGCTGGGTGTCGTTGAAGTAGGCCGTGAATATGCTTACCTGGGGCACACCCGCTCCGGCTGGATTAAGATTCTGCTGCCCAATGGAAAAGAAGGCTGGACCAACGCCCAGTTCGAGTTCATCAAGTATGATTACACGGAGATTGACGCCTTGGCGGATAATGTCATCTTCAATCCCCAGCAGAAGACTGCCCACGCTTCAGCGCCCAAAGCCCGCTAATAGAGGAAGTATTGCGTGAGAGAAACACTTTTCGGCCATCTCACACGGATTATACAGTTTACCGCGAAAGCCCGGCTTGCGACATGGATGCTGCTGGGTTTTGTGGTGGTTTTACTGTCGAACCCTGCCATGGCTTTGCGCAACAACTTCAGCCCTTGGACAGCTGATGGCGCCTTCCAAAACCTGGTTTATGGCGGTTCCTCGGCGGTGGACGTGCAGCAGGCGCTTGGACAACCTCCGGATGAGATTGTGCGTTCAGAGCAGATTTACCCGTTGATTGAGAATTATTATTACTACGAGGCCAATGGCTCTGGGGCGGCCACGGTGTTTGTTTTTGAAAACGGGCTGCTGGTGGGGCTGCATTACCGCTCGCCCAGTAACCAATATATCGATTTGACATCGATACTGGCCAATAACGGAGACCGGTTCCTGAACAGGCAGTTGAACCAGGGGATGAGAGGCTACTTCCCAATGTTTCCCTTCTATTCATGGTAAAGGATGGACTCATGAACAAGCCCTCACGATTGCTGACCCTGGTAATGGCAGGTATCCTCCTGATAGCCTCGCCAGCACTGGCCCAGACGATGACCAACCATTTGGAAGCGGCGCAAAACTACATGCGCAGCAAACAGTGGGATTACGCCAGCTATGAATGGCGCGCGGTACTGGAGCAGTATCCCAAGAATGTGGAGGCCCATGTCGGCCTGGCGGATTCGCTGACGCGTTCCGGCTACCCGCTTGACGCCATTATGCACCTGAAGTCCGTGCGCGGGACGATTAAAGATCCGGCCATTGATATTGCGTTGGCCCAGTCGTTGTCTCAAGTGGGCAGGCACAAGCTGGCTGGGGATATCCTGACCCAGATCCTGCGTAAGGATCCGGTTAATCTGAAGGCCTTTATGGCGCTTAATGAGCTTCTTCCAAAGCTGGGGCCCGCCCAGAAGGCCAGTAGTGAGAAGTTTCTCCAAAAGATAGCGGACTTCTCTCGCAAGAAGGCCATATCCTATGCCCAGGATGGTCGTTATAATGCCGCGGCAAAGCTTTACGAAATACCCGCCTATTTCTTCAACCAGGAGACGGATACTAATGATTACGGGCTGGTGCTGCTTTTGGCGGGTAAAAACAACGACGCCGCTGAGAAGTTCGCGGATTTGCAGCGCAAGAAGCAGGAGTCCAGCTGGGTGACGTATGCCAATGCCGCCTTGGCTTCCGTTAGCGTGGGCAAGGCCAGTCAGGCTATTGCTGAAATGGAAAAAGCCATTGCAGCCTGCCCTTCTTCTGTTGAGAAAGCCAAGCTGTATAATAACCTGGGCTTTATCTACGAGACGGTTCGGCGGCCCACGAAAGCCCAATACGCTTATGAGCGTGCGGTTGAACTGAATCCCGGGTATCGTAAGGCCCAGCTGAACCTGGCCTATGCCTACCTTAAGAACGAGGAACTGGAGAAGGCCATTAACCTGTACCGGATGATATTGACCCACGAGCCGCAAAATGCCCAGGTATGGAACCTGCTTGGATTCGCCTACGAGATGGATATGCGCAATAGCAAGGCCGAGGAGGCTTACCGCAAGGCCATTTTGTACGATCCAAAGATGACGAAGCCCTATACTAACCTGGCGGCGCTCTACAAGAAGATGGATAAGCTGGAGAAGGCCAACGAGGTTTACAAGAGCCTGGCTAACGTGGAGTTTGCCTCTATGGAGCAGGAAGCCAAGGCGACACAGGCCAGGAAGAAGCCCAGACTGCTGGATTATGTCGAGATTTTCTTCTCGAACGCCACGCTGCAACCGAAGGTGGCCGGATAAGATGATGCGGGTTGCCGTGAATGCTTTCTTGTTAGGCATGGTACTGGTGACCTCCTTATTGATGCCGGTGCATGCAGCCGACCCCGGGCTGGATGCGATGGAGTTGCAGGTGTTTGGCCGTAAGTATGGCCAGCAACCCATGGAGCAGCGGATTTCCCGGCTGGAGCAAAAGATGGGGCTGCCGGCCCTGCCCAAGACATCGACGACCTACCGCTTGTCCCAGCTGTATTTGCGCCAGCGCAACTATATTTCCGAGGAAGCCCAGCATCGGGCCATTGCGGCCTTTAACCAGGGGGTTGACGCCGAGAGCCACGGGAACCTGGAAGCGGCCAAGGTGCATTACCGGGAGGCCTTGCTGAGTAACCCGACGCTTATCCAGGCCTCCAACAACCTGGGGAATATTTTGAACCAGCAGGAGCGTTTTGACGAGGCTATCGGGATTTATGAGGCTGCCTTGCGCTATGCCTCGGAGGAGCCCCTGCTTTACCGCAACCTGGGCGTGATTTACGAGCGTGTGGGCAAGATTGCCGAGGCCCTGGAGACTTACCGCATGTACCTGAAGCTGTCCAAGCAGCCGGATCCTCCGATTGAAGCCATCGTGAGCAATTATGACCGAAACCGCTCCGTGGCCAAACCCGCGGCCCATTATGCCGAAGTGGCAACCAATGCGACAGGCGGAAAGGCCCTGCTGTGGCCGGAAAAGTTGAACCCTATCGGGGTATATATCCAGATAGCGGATGACCGTCAGTCGGCCTTTATTCCCACTGCACAGAAGGCGTTTAGCCAGTGGGAAACGGCATCCGGCGGGCGCTTGCGGTTTAAGGAAGTGTTGGCCCCGGACGTGGCCAATATCATCATTACCCTGAAGGAGGGCCCGTTGTCCCACCCCTTCCTGGATGTGGGGCATGCCAAGTTTAACGTGGACGAACGCCTGGGCCGGGCCGAGCGGATGCAGGTGAATATTACCGTTAACACAGGGGAAGAGGACGCCAGACTGCCAATGCCCTATCGGGCGGAGCAGGTGAGCCGGCTGATGCTGCATGAGCTGGGGCATGCCATTGGGATTTGGGGGCACAGCCCTGATCCGGGGGATATTATGTTTACGCATCCTATCGTCTCCAAGTTGTCGGAGCGGGATATGCAGACCATCCGCAAGTTATACGCCCGACACTAACGGCTTTCGGCAGGTAGGGCGAGTTCCAGTTGAACCGGGTAATGATCTGAGCCCACATGGGGGCCGATTTTTCTTGATATAACTTTGATATCTGGGGATATGAAAGCGTAATCCAGCGGGAGCCAGGGGAGGATTAGCAGGGAAGGCCAGCTGGGCTGAATACCGGATGCATACTGGGTATCCACTAGGTCGGCGCGGGCCATGAAGTGCCGGTAAGGGTAGGCCCAGGGTGTGGTGTTCATATCGCCAAGGAGGATGACCGGATATTTTGAAGCCGCCGCCAGCTCAGCCATCGTTTCAAAGTGCTGTATCTGATGGCGAACCCGTTTTGCGCCGATTGGCACACGGGTGTGGGTGGTCATAAGGGTAACAGGCTGGCCGGAGAGCGGAACAGTCGCTGCGAGGATGTGCTTGTAGGGGATGCTGACTTTATCGGTTTTAAAGGCCGGTGCCAGGCTGTACAGGCCGATATCCTCCTCGTCGTGGAGTGCGGTTTTGTAGGGATTGAGGATGCCGGAAGCCTTGAGCGCCCTTTGCCAGCTAGGGGAATACTCATTAAAGGAAAGGACGTCCGGCCTTGTTTCTCGAATCAGCCGCACGACGCGGTCAACATCGTTATTGACAATCCACAGGTTGATGTGGAGTACCCGGATGGGCTTTGCGGCACCCCTCGCGCTGGCCCGATATGCCGGTTGATGGGTATAGAACGGCAGGAGAAGGCTGGCATTGAGGGCCAACAAGACAAGGGAAAGGATAGTCCAGCGCCACTGCCTGAAGCCTGAAAGCCCTACAGCAACCAA
>CALAJO010000012.1 GCA_937922745.1 uncultured cyanobacterium | reverse complement strand
TGTCGAACGGACGTTTGCCTGGATGGGAAAATTTAGAAAATTGGAAATCCGCTATGAACGATATGCCAAGTTCTATGAAGCCTTTTGGCAACTCGCTTCTGCCGTTCTGATTCTGAAGAGAATTACCGGATGAGTTCTACCAAGCACGTACGCGAGCGACACGATGATATTGGGATCTTGTTCGGACTGAAATCGCTCGACCAAGCGAGGATAAAAGTCTTCCCTGTTAAAGGCATAGTGTAGTTTATCGGCAATTTGGGGATAAAGCTTGTGTATAAAGGCTAGTATACTCTTGCCGCAATCATCTGGGATACGAGCTTTTGAGTATCGCTCAAGAACGGTTTCCAGCAAATCTTGATTTTCAATTAAAAAGGTGGCTGCCAACGGTATTTTCTTGCTATGCAGTTTTAATAACGTATTAATCGCTGTTTCGATTACCGAAGATTCGGAATGGCGATAGGCTTGATAGATTGGCCGGTTGATAACATGCTGGTTTAAGATAGTACGTATATTATTTAAGTGGGCTTGAATTAATTCTGTTGGAGTTTGTTCGCTGGTTGTATCCGCAATTTTTCGCAACGCAATAATGGCATTACTCAATAAATGGTCTTGCATACCCTCATTATCTGCTTGGGGATAGGAATCAACCGACTCTGTAAGTGATTGGGCCATCATTTCATTGGTCATGGCCTCAACTTGCTGCATTGCTGATGCCACTTGAGGATATTGTTGAACATCGAGGCCTTTCAGGCAGTTTAAAATCGGGTCAAGCACCTCATCCTGCTCTCTTCGCATTCGCCGAATTCTTATGTCATAGGCTTTGGCAGTCAACTCCTCACCCGGCCTAATGGGTTCAGCCGTTTGCAACGAAGGGATAATGCGCTGTAAAAGCAGGTTGACTGCCTCAGGATGGTTATTATTTGCAAGGGTGAGCAGCCGTTTTAATGCCAAATCTACTCTTAAATGGGCCGCATTATAGTTATCTACGCCAGGAGTCCTAAAGTGAATCACAATATCTGCAAGCAAATTAAGCCATTGTGAGTCGGCATAGTCTTTAGGCTGTAGAGCAAACGCCTTTGTAGCCAGTTGATAAACAGTATTCAAATTTGTAATAACGTCCTCATCCGCTATCGTCCGGTACTGGTTGATATAGTTGAAGCATTGCTCCAGAAGTTTTATAAGCCCCTTGGCTTGTACTTTGTTGATGGCTTGGTATGTGGGCTCAAGCGCCGCCAAGGCTTGGGGATCTTTCGCTTTTTTGCGGCTATTGGGGACAATTTGGTCAGCAATGTGAAACAAGTTCTTACCCAATTGTTCAATCGCAGGTAAATCATTGGCTGAGGTATCAGAGGTTGCTTCCCCTGCAGGCGTATAAAGTGCCCAAGTCAGCACCTCAGCCACGAGCTGCCGGTATGCCGAGTTAGCAGAAGCGTTTTCAGGAGCAGCCTTTCGAATGGTCTTGAGAAGCTGCACCAATGGTACATTGGGATGGGTTTTATTTGTGGAAATGGCCCTGAAAACTAAGTCAAAACGCCCCTTCCACATCTGCTCCACCACGGGAATAAAGGCGCGTGCAACCATATTTCCTTCCTCTGACAGTTTTTGGAGGCCCGGTAGAATATGGTCCGAGAGTTTAAGGGCTTCCTGAATCATCACCCGCTCTCGTAAGGGACGGGTCGGCTCAGCCTCTGATAAAAGCCTTACACGGTTGTCTACGCGTCTTAAACCCAAAAGTCCATCATATAATAACGTAAAAACGTCCTGTGCTTCCTGGGTTAACTTGGTTTTAACGGTTAATTGGTTTTCTAAATGCTCCAGGCTCAGCATATATATTCGATAAGGACTCTCTGGATTTCCCTTTTCGAGTTCTACATAATCCTTTAAGAGTGCCTGCCGGGTTTTCATTAAAATATCGACAGCCGTCTCGACAAAGGGGTTGTCTTCATCCATTTTTGCTAAACCGTTTAGCATCCCCTGAATAATGACTTCTTCACGCTGGAACATTTCCTGCGGGGGCATTTGAGACCAGTCCGGCTTGTTTAATGGGGTAAACCCATACTCGGTCTGGTACAGTCCTCCATACAGAAAAAGCGTTACTCTTAAAGCATCCTGAGGTAACCCTACAGGTGCTTTTGCTGCTTCTTTAAATTGTCTGATGGCTTCTGAAACATACTTAAAGTGGCTGGGCGGGAGTGATTCATGAAATGCAAGTTGCTCGCCTTCCACCTTGGCCTGTGTTAACCGAATTTTTTCAAGAATGGGGCGTGCAAAATCGTATCCGGCTTCAAGAACATTTTGCAGGCGTGGCACTGCCTGCTGTTGCAAGAAATTGGCTTGCTGTTGCAGAATCTGATAGGGTGTGGGCTGCATTTTCAGCACCGGATTACTGTAGGTATCCAATGCCAGCATAGACTCAAAAGCCTGACGCCACGCAAACAAAGGCTCTAAATAGTCTATATTGTCTAGCGGTTTCCCCTTGCCGAGCTCTTCAATTTCCAGATTCAAAGCGTCTAATAGGGGATACAACGTGGGTATTTTAATTTTCAATTCCGGCATCATGGATTGAAGCAAGCTTCCTCGCGCGGTGCGAAAAATGGCTATTAAAGGTTTTGCCTCTTGCCTACCCTGCTTATCCAATTCGACCAGTTGGGGATAAATTTCATCCACTAATTGAAGCTCTCGACTAAACCGAGCGAGCTTTGTTTTAGGACGACTTATAAAGCCAATCCTCTGATCTCGCTGATGGTCTTCTTCCAATTTTTGATGCTGAGCGAAGACGATTTCCAACACCCTGTTGGCAAGGGGTTTTTCTTCTTGCGCAGCCTGTTCGCTAAAGGAGCGCAGTAAGTTGATTAAATATTCCAAATGAGGAAAGACCCCTTCGGTATACATTGAAGGTAAGGAGGGCATCTGTAGATTGCCTGGTTTTTCAGGAATGCGCGGATCTTCTAATGCAGGTTGACTTTTAAGGGGTACATCTAAACGGGCTGTTTGTGCTTGGGCAAATCGTATGCGTAACGGTGCCAACATAGAGCAATTTCCAAAACCTTAAACTCATGTCATGTAACGCTTCTCAAACAATAAATTTGCCATCTCAAATACAAACCCATCCTCCAAACAGGTAGATTGAGTAAGATAGAAGGATCATTCGATGTTCCAGGCAGGCAGGAGTTCATCCCGTAATTTTTTGTTCAATCGTAATGAACGATTGAAGGAATCCAAGAGAGACTTTTCCGCCGTGGGGTTTGGAAACCAGAAAAAACGTTACCGCGAATCAGCGAATGCCGCACTCGCAGCTTTATCAACCTCGATTAACGTTTCAAAATCCACACCACAACGTATCGTTGCAAGGCTTGCACTTTAGTAAGATAAAAGAAAAATCGGGATGACAGGATTCGAACCTGCGGCCCTCTGCTCCCAAAGCAGATGCGCTACCAAGCTGCGCTACATCCCGATGATAGGAATATATACAATAAGTCTAGCAGGTGAAATCCGATTTGAGCAAGGTAATGGTTTCAAACCCTCTAAACGTTGTACTGTACTTTTCCTGGTTACTTATCGGAAAAGTACAGCACGAACTTTAGGATGGGTGATCATAACGCTGGGGCAGAAGCGGCTATTCTTCAAGCAGGGCTTCTAAGGCGCGTGTTTCCTGATCAATGCGAGGGTTGGCCGCGACAACATTTTTGCGGATGTATTGGCGCAGTGCCTCACGAATCAATTCGCTGCGAGAGCGTTGTTCGGATTCGGCAACTTCGTCAATCCGTTTCAGAAAGTCGTCTTTCATCGAAATTAATACCCGAGCCATAACACCTTCCTCTCCTTGTGAGCTATATCTTATAATGAGCTGTTATATAAATTAAGTATATTGTCTAACAGAGTGATTCTTTTTTCAAGTCTCAACACGTCTAATTTGAATATGAATCATACGCAAAGCACGGTAAAAACACTATACGCGGTAGCATAAAATTTAAGTCTACCATTGAGGGGCTTGCCCTGCGTCAAAAATTCATCCTTTCTTAAGGATGTTGCCGGATCCGTGCCTGTTACAACCATAAGAATACATTGAGGAAGGCGCAAAGAAGGAATAAAGACCTAAACGTTAAACCGGAAGTGAACCACGTCGCCGTCCATCATCACATAGTCGCGGCCTTCCTGGCGCATCACGCCTTTTTCCTTGGCCTCCTTCTCCCCGCCGCTGGCAATATAATCGGTGTAGGAGATCACCTCGGCCTTGATGAAGCCGCGGGAAATATCGGAGTGGATCTCGGCCGCGCAATCCTGGGCGATCATGCCGGCCGGATAGGGCCATGCATGGGCTTCCTTGGGGCCCACGGTAAAGAAGGTCTTCAGCCCCAGGAGATCGTAAGCCCCTTTAATCAGGGAGTCAACGCCGGAGGTTTCCACGCCGAGGCTTTGCAGGTAATCGGCCTTTTCTTCCGCACCCAGCTCTCCCAGTTCGGCCTCAATCTGTGCGGAAATGGGAATAACCACCTGCCCAAACTGCGCAGCAAACTGCTTAAGCGCCTGGAAGTGGGGGTTCTTTTCCGGTTGGGTCAGTTCATCCTCTTTAACATTGGCGGCATACAGGACCGGCTTGGTGCTGAGAAGCTGGAGCATCCGGATCTGCTTTTGATCCGCCTCCTTGAAGTCGCTCATGTTCACCATTTTGCCTTCGGAAACGATCGGCAGGATTTGCTCCAGCAGCTCGGCTTCCAGTACCATTTCCTTCACCGCGCCCTTGCGCCCCTTGTTGAGGCGGGCCAGGCGCTTCTCGATGGAGTCCATATCGGCCAAGGCCAGTTCCATTGTAATAATTTCGGCATCGCGCACCGGGTCAACGGTGCCTTCCACGTGGATGATGTTCTCGTCTTCAAAACAGCGAACCACATGGACAATCGCATCCACCTCGCGGATATGGGCCAGGAACTGGTTCCCCAGGCCCGCGCCCTGGCTGGCGCCCTTCACCAGGCCCGCGATATCCACAAACTCAAACACGGCCGGCACCAGCGCTTGCGACTGGTTCAGGTCCGCCAGCTTCTGCAAACGGGAATCCGGCACTTTGACGATGCCCTTGTTGGGCTCAATCGTACAAAACGGATAATTTGCGCTCTCTGCCTGATAGGTTGACGTTAATGCGTTGAACAGGGTTGATTTGCCGACGTTGGGCAGTCCGACGATACCAGCTTTTAACACCGATGTTTGTCCTCCTTCAGGCACATGGGGTATGATTGTCTCTGACGTAAAACATTAGCATAGACCATCCAGAATGTATTTGAAAGAGAATATCACCGCCACCGTTTTGCCCGATCTCGGACTGAAACTGCGCTTCGCCGCGATTGACCTGGCCCCCAACGAGCAGTTGGAAACCGGCTTTGCCACGGTTGACCGGGAGCGCAACCTGGTGAGGATGGACAAGATCTATTCCGACAAGGAAATTCTCTCCGTCGTGGAGAATCTGGGCCCGGCAAGCGGCACCATCGTGGTGATTGATATGCCTAAGAGCCTTAGCATCCCCGGAAAGATTGTGCAGGAAGAAGTGAAAATGCACCCATTACGCCTCAAGCGTGCCAGCGGTAAGATGCTGGATCGCTACGAGGCCCGAGGCTACAAACTCTACGACACCATTGATAAGATGGGCATTATGGTATTGCTCTATTTTAACTACTGGACGCGCGTAAATTACGATATGCTGCTGCCTTACCGGAGCCGATCGCCGCAGGGGTGCCGCGCGCTGCAAACGGCGCTGGATTATCAGCTGGGCGTGAAGAATTTACCCACCAACCTGGCCCCCAGTTCCGTTCTGGAGGCCATTGTGGGCGCGTACGCCAGTTGGAGCATCTGGGCGGGTACGCCGGATGAGGACTACGAAATTTACCAGGACGATGAAGGCCATCGCCTGCTGATTGCCAAAAACCGCCCCCATCTGCGGCAGCCTAAACAGCGAACCTTCAGAAGGCGCAGGCGCTAAGCGATTTTTTCGAAAAAGGCGTAAAAAACCAGCCACAAGATGACTTATGGCTGGTATCAGATCTGTTTTCCTTCAGGCAGCTAGGTGAGGCTTTCCTCTTCTTCCTCTTCCTCAACCCGAACGCGAAGCTCGATATCTTCCACGTCCTCCATGGTGTCTTCAGCCTCATCGGCACCCAGTGCGCCGGCTTCCTTGCGGATGGTTTCGTGGTTGCGGGGGCCGGTGCGGTTCATCAGCTTGGTTTTATGCTTGCGAAGGCTGCGCTCAATCTTGTCCACCAGCATATCGATGCTGGCATACAGGTTTTCGGAAGCCGCTTCAACCCGAATCACGGCGCCGGTGACGTGTATGGTGGCTTCGGCCAGTTGATTGGCGGAAATGCGGGGATTTTTCTCAACCTCAAGGATAACGTGGACTTCCTGGATAAAATCGAAGTGGTTTTGCAGGCGACCGACCTTTTCATCCACATAGGACTTGATGGAATCCGTCAATTCGATATTGCGGCCGTTGGTTACGATTTGCATATGTCTGTCTCCCCGTAATGCAAACAATAGATTTAGAAAAAGACCTCTTTATTATAAGGGTTCGGCAGGGGATTTAACAGAGCCAAACAGGGGAAGTCGAAAAATATCCACCTGCCGGGGCATTTTACGACGCGTCAGTCCAGTGGTTTACAATGCAAAACACCTTAAACGGTTCCGTTTAAGGCGCTTGCATTCAGGTTTTTGGGCAAAAATTAAGTGAGGGCCGGGGCAGTTAAGGGTTGACGGGCCGGGAATGCCTCGGAGCCAGCGTAATGGGCAACCGAACCCAGGTTCTCCTCAATGCGGAGCAACTGGTTATACTTGGCCACGCGATCCGTGCGGCAGGCGGAGCCGGTTTTAATCTGGCCGGCATTCACCGCCACAGCGAGGTCGGCGATGAAGGTATCTTCGGTTTCGCCGGAGCGATGGCTGATGATGGTGGTGTAACCAGCCTGACGCGCCATATTGATGGCGGCCAGCGTTTCGCTGACCGTGCCAATCTGGTTCAGCTTGATGAGAATGCTGTTGGCCACCTGGCTTTCGATGCCCTTCTTCAGGATTTCCGGGTTGGTCACGAACAGGTCATCCCCAACCAACTGCACGGATTTGCCAAGCTGTTGGGTCAGGTGCTTCCAGCCGTCCCAGTCTCCTTCTGCCATGCCGTCTTCGATGGACACAATGGGATATTGCCGGGTCAGGTCTTCCAGGTAGCCCACCATCTGCTCGCTGGAGAGCTTGCGGTTTTCCCCCTCCAGCACATACTGGCCGCCATGGTAAAACTCGGAGCTGGCCACATCCAGCGCCAGCTTGATCTGGTCGGTTTTATAGCCGGCCTTTTCAACGGCGGTCAAAATCAGGTCAAGCGCTTCCTGGTTGCTGCGCAAGCTGGGCGCAAAGCCGCCTTCATCACCCACGCCCGTGCTAAGCCCTTTTTCCTTCAGCACCTTTTTCAACGTCCAGAAGATTTCCGACCCCCACTGCACGGCTTCCGAGAGGGAGGACGCACCGACCGGGACAATCATAAACTCCTGGATATCCAGGTTGTTATCGGCATGGGCGCCGCCGTTCAGGATGTTCATCAGCGGCACGGGCATGACTGCTGCGCTTACCCCACCAATGTAACGGTAAAGCGGCAGCTTTAAATAGGCCGCCGCCGCGCGGGCAGTTGCCATGCTCACGCCCAGGATGGCATTGGCGCCCAGACGGGACTTGTTGGGGGTGCCATCCAGATCCAATAGGGCTTTATCGATATCGTTCTGTTTCAAAACATCCAGATCCACCAGTTCCTTGGTGATCAATTCGTTCACGTTATCCACGGCCTGCAGGACGCCCTTGCCCAGGAAACGCCCGGTTTCGTCGTCGCGAAGCTCGATGGCCTCTCGCGAGCCGGTGCTTGCGCCGGAAGGCACGCTGGCCCGACCGACTTCACCACCGGACAGGTAAACCTCGACTTCGACCGTAGGATTGCCACGAGAGTCCAGAATTTCCCGCGCGTGGATATGATCGATAAAGGAACCCATAAATTGTGCCTCCTGCACTCAATTTTTACTCATTCGGTTGGGGATCATTATAAACATCGGAAATTACGGTGTAAAGCGATGCCGCCATTTGTGCAGGCACGGCCTTTTGGGGCACTTCCACCACTTTAACCGTCAGCGTGCGCCGTCCCAGGTCCATGGTCAACTCGTCCCCCACGCGCACTTCCGCGGAAGGCTTGGCAATCTTGCCGTTCATCAGCACGCCGCCGCCCGTACTCAAGTCATTTGCCACCGTCCGGCGCTTGATGAGCCGAGACACTTTCAGGTATTTATCCAATCGCATTCAGCATGGCTCCTGCCAGATATGACTGTATGTTCGCATCAAACCCCAATTATACCCGTTCGGTCAATCGCGCGGGCTTTTTATTATGCCATGTTAAAACGGCTTGATTGAGGTTACGCCCAAGTATTCGCCCAATTCCTACAGTTAGGGGCTTTCAATCAGAATGTTTCAATCTCCATGCCAAGCTGCCGGGCCACCGCATCAGAAATGATAATATGGAGCCATTGCTGATACTTGGGAAACCCTGCGGCTTCAGCAGCCTTTTTGATATCGTCAAGTTCGGCACTGCTAATGCGCATGTTCAGGGTCGCATCCTTACGGCCACGTTGGTCATATTGATTTGCTAATGCCTCAACATTATTTTGAGGTCTTGGATCGCGTGCTGCCATTTCCAAATCTCCTATACATAGTATGCCGTAATGATAAAGGCTTCCTGGTTTGGTTTGTTCCAGACAAAAACAATCTCCATTAATTCGCCATTTTTGGCTTTGCAGATACGGATGAATGCGGACTCATCCTTGTATTGCCTTACCGGTTGAATAAAAGCGACCTCAATTTCTTCCTGGGTGACACCGTGCTGGTTAAACGCATGGAGTTGACCATTGTATTTATCATAGTAATGAATGAAGCGCATCAATATCACTGCATCAACCTTATATTCTCAGAGTACAGGATAATAAATGTATTGTCAATACAACAGAATAAAAACAAAATAATTGGATTTTCTGGCCACTGAATTTTACTGATAGCAGCGAACCTGGCGAATGAATGCTACTTTTCGATTCGGGGTAAGGGTTTAACTTCATTTTTTGAAATGCTAATATGATGTGTATAGCGTTGGTTTGGCCCCGAGTGCCAGTCGTTTCCTGTCCAGGTTTTTAGCAGGTTGCGGCGTTAAGGGGGAATTGGACGACCTGGTCTGATTCGAGAGTTCACGCCTTTCCAAGCCAGCGCTCTTTTTAGGATGATCCATCCTTTAGCGTTAGAGCCTCTGATGATGGAGGTGCTTTTATCACTCAAATCTTAATGAATCATTAAGATATAAAAGTTATTTAAATAGTATGATATTCTGCCAATAGGGCGCGATAAAACAGGGTCGGGATAAAGTCATTAAAGAGCTTTGAAAACGTGGGCAGTCATTGGGGCGGGGCTAGGGCCATCCGAGAAAACGCATGGATTATATTTTTAGCAAATAAAACGACTTAGCAGGCACGACAGGTATGGGACAACAATGCTTCTCGCAGCCAGGCTGCCAGCGGCTTGCCATCCCATTGGGTTCGTTTGGTTAAAAAACGCATTTAATACCGCCATCCGATGCATCCCGTCTAAAATGGCTTTGTTTTCTCACTTCAATAACGGGCTTCCCTGTCCGCCAGCGGAAAGCGTATCAGCAAAATTCCCAGGTTCTCAATTAATCTTTGAAAGAAACGTAAAGGACACCGAAAATGGCTTTGTTTTTTCAGTTTTATATTGTCCATAGAATCGGGGTTTCCCAAAAATGGGTTTGTTTTCTCACTTTCAAAATGGCTTCGATCGTCCATTTTTTCGATGGCGGGCAAACCCGGCGAGAGTTAAAGTCAACACCTTGTCCGCCGATACTGTTGCCGAAGCTTGGATGGATTCCCGGCCTGCAAGATCGACCTTGCGTGTTGGGCTTTATCAGGGCATAATCAACTCAACCAGCAGTCAGCGGAAACAAGGATAGAAAAAAGGACGGGGCAATGACGATACTTTACACCAAGGGCTTTGACCGTACGATGCACGAGTTTCACAACGAGACGTTCCTCAACGCCCAGCGCCAGTTGGATTTTGTTGCCGAGCTGATGAACCTGGACGCCGGCATCCACGAACGGCTGCGTTATCCCCGCAAGGCTCTCATCGTTTCCGTCCCCATTAAGCTGGATAACGGCCACACCAAGGTGCTGGCGGGCTACCGCGTCCAGCATGACCAGACACTGGGGCCGACCAAGGGCGGGATTCGCTTCCACCACGAAGTGAACCTGGGAGAAGTGGCCGCGCTGGCCATGTGGATGACCTGGAAGTGCGCCCTGCTCAACCTGCCCTATGGTGGGGCAAAAGGCGGCGTCTGCTGCTTCCCGGAAGAGATGAGCGCCAACGAGCTGGAACGCGTCGCACGCCGTTACACCACGGAGATTTTATCCATCATTGGTCCCGAAAAAGACATTCCCGCGCCGGACATGTACACCAACGAGCAGACGATGGCCTGGATTATGGACACCTACAGCAACTTTGTGGGCTATGCTGTCCCCGGCGTCGTCACCGGCAAGCCGGTTAACGTGGGGGGCTCGCTGGGCCGCCACGAAGCCACCGGGCGGGGCGTTGCCTTTACCGTAAAAAAGGCGCTGGAGAAGCTTAAAATCAACACGGATCACCCGACGGCCGCCGTGCAGGGCTTTGGGAACGTGGGCAGCGTTTCCGCCAAGTATCTTTACCAGATGGGCTGCAAGATCGTGGCGATTACCGATGTGCAGGGCGGTATCTACGACCCGGACGGCATCGATATCCCCAATCTGCTGGCCTATGCCAAGGAGCGCGGTACTGTCGTGGGCTTTGCCAACTCCGAGAAAATTGAAAACGACGAACTCCTGGGGCTGGATGTGGATATCCTGGTTCCGGCGGCGCTTGCCAACGTCATCACGGAAGCCAATGCGGATGCCATCAAGTGCAAAATCCTGGCAGAGGG
Source organism: uncultured cyanobacterium (assembly GCA_937922745.1). Taxonomy (GTDB): domain Bacteria; phylum Cyanobacteriota; class Vampirovibrionia; order Vampirovibrionales; family JAGQHJ01; genus CALAJO01. Next base: position 17,535 of record CALAJO010000012.1, on the reverse strand, counting down.
CGCCAACGGCCCGGTCACGCCCGAGGCCGACGATATCCTGAACCGCAAGGGCATCTTCATTATCCCCGGCATCCTGGCCAACTCCGGCGGTGTGGTCGTCTCCTACTTCGAGTGGGTGCAGGGGCTGCAACACCTCTTCTGGAGCGAGGAGGAAGTCGTCCAAAAGCTCAACTACCTCCTGGATCGCGCCTTCGAGGAAGTGTATTCCCTCCATATGGAAAAGAATGTCGACCCGCGCACTGCCGCCATGATGATCGGTGTGGGCCGTGTCGCCGCCGCCAAGATGCTTCGCGGGCTTTATCCGTAAGTTTGCAGCTTTCAATCAAACTTGGCAAGGCATAAAAAAACTCCCGACCCAGGCCGGGAGCTTTCAAAGAAACCGATAAGGCTTTGCCTATTCGAACACAAACTTGTCAATTCTGACCTTTTGCGTTAAATCCAGGCACCGGTCGTTGATACAATGGGTACTCAGCGTCCCATCCGGCCGGAAGCCGTAAATCTCATCGGGAGAAAGGCGGTACGCAATCCCTTTTAACTGGCCGGAAGGATATTCGTACTGAAGATCGGCGTTGGGGAAGTAGATATTATCCTTGCGGTCGAACTTTTTGACGATGATGGTTTTCAGGTTGCCGCTGGGGTCATAGTGCAGGCTTTCGAACGTATCAAAGTCGGACACGCCGTAAGTCCCGTCCTCAAAGTAGGTAATGGAGCGGTTGCCCCGAAAGAACTTGCGCTTGGTGAGGCTTTGCTTCTTGTTTTCCTCATACTGCGGATCCACCGCCGCATATTTTTCCGGATCGAGCTGGGGCTTGCTGTTTTTAAAGGCCAGTTGGCGGGCCTTCTGGATTTCCGGGGGCTCTGTCTCACTCAGGGTAATAAAATCCTTGGCGTGGACGGTGAACATGGTAGCCGAGAGAATCATCGCCACACCCAGTTTGGAAAAGAACGACATCGGGAAAACTCCTTGTTTCTGTGTTGGGTCCGATTGGTTTGGAAGCATCAGGATGGGTATCGACCGATGCACCCAGAGGTACAATTTTTAAAATGAAACCCGATGAAATCCAAGAATTGTCTAAAACCCAAAATGCGCCCCCGGCTTGCAGGAGCGCATTAGAAAACAAAGTGTTTGTGGGTGGTGATGGAAAAAATCGATTACTCGTTGCCACCTGGGGTTGGGACGGCCGGCGCAGGCGCATCCGGCGCATCGATTGCAGGGGATTCAATACGGGGGCTTTCCACGTCGATATTGTGGGTCACGCGTTCGTTAGCGCCATTCATGGTCATATACACCACGGCGATAACGCCCACCACAACCACGGCAACGGCCAAAAAGCTCATAAACGATCTCATTGCATTCATTCCTCTTGTTATTGTTCTTCTCACAGACAAGCGTCTCTATACCCCCTAGTGTCCCAAATTGTCGGGCGCTTATCTATTCCCTAGGTTTCCGTATTCATCTATACAGGTGGCTATACTTGGGCTTTTTAACCCGTGTGACGGGCCGGTGAAAATTGGTTATAATACAGTGTTCATGCAAGTTACGGGTTTTGACGAAATGGATAGGATCCCCCCTGATGCACAGCCCGCTGTGCGATCCAACCCGCGTACGCCGGGGATAAAACAGTTGCCGGACAACCTGGCCGCCCAGATTGTGGACATCATCGAAAACCCGGCCTACCCCACGATGGCCGAGGCGGCTGCCGAGATAAAAGCCCTGCTGGACAAGGCGCTGGTCCCCATGCTGAACGCCCTGGACTGTTACCAGAAAAAGGGCAACTGGGATTACGGGATTTTTATCGGCAGTAGCACCTTGCATGGGCAGGATGTGGCCGCGCAGGCACTAAAACAGGTTCGGCAGGTGCAAACGGCCAGGACATTGAACGATGCACTGACCCCGCCGCTTGAGAATGGTGTGGAGCTACCGCCGCAACCGCCCATGGCCTTGGATAAACCCCAGCCTTCTGCACGGAAGAAAAAGGAGCCCGCGCCGCAGCAGGTGCAACTGCCCTTGGCCCAGGCATAAGGTTGAATGTGCGACACATCAAAAAGACGGCCATGTAAGATGGCTGCCCGACTTTACGCCGGGCAGCCATGGGTGTGACGCTAAGGGAAAGAATTATGGTTGGATGATAATATCCCCATCCCGGCTGAGCGCGGTGCCCAGATCGGCGTATTGGGTTCCGGCATCAAACCGGGGGCCGTCTTCTGCCCGGCCATCGGCAAAGCCCTGGAATGCATCGCCGCTGGCGGTAATCAAGCCGGTGTTGTTAATGCCGTTTGTAGCCTGCAAGGTAATGATGCCGCCAAACGTGTGCGCCGGGTTCTCCAGGCCATCGACTCCCCTTCGGTAAGTCAAGGCGTCCGCCGAGAGGTGCGCCCCAAAATTGTTGTGGATGGTGTTGCCGGCCACCAGCGTGTTGGTTTGCCCAATGCCGGCCGCGCTCAGGAATTCCGGAAAGATGAGGCCCCGTCCGCCCAGCGGAGGATGGATATCGAAGAAGGCAAGCGGGCTGTTAAGCCGGTAATTATTGACGATATCGTTGCCCGCCTTGATGGAAAGCGCCCCGCCATGCGACGAGAAATAACCGGGTTTCGGCGCAAACGCGCTGGCCAAATCCTTGTTAAAGGCAATGTTGGACACCACCAGGTTATTGATGACATCTTTACCGGCAGCCAGGTGAATGTTCCCGCCGGACCAGAAACCACGGGTCAGCAGGAAGCCGTCATTCACAATGGTGTCGCTGCTCAGGATCGAGATGTGGCCGCCACCGACAGAAAAGGTCGTATCATGCGAGCCCTTGCCCACCAGGTGAATCCCGGGCGACCAGTGCATGCTGTTGGTCACATCGCCGTTGTTCTGCACCATTAAGCTGTTGAGGTTGGTAAACACCGGCGCGATGTTGGCGTTGGCGAAATCCAGGTCGATTGCCGCCCCGTCCGTGCCGGCGATGACCATATTGGCGGCATCCTTTAGGAAGTTGACGGGATTACCGTTAATGCCCAGGGGATTCGTCACCGTGCGAATCGTGGCATCGTCCAGCCGGGCCAGGAAGCTCTGGTCATTCGCGCCATTGCTGCCGGCATCGTGCGAGAGCAGGAGGGATGTTTCCCCATTCACCAGGAGTTCATTCCGGTTGCTCAGCAGGACACGTGGGGCAACGCTATTGTTACTGCGTATGTTGGCAGGGCGGTTGCTCAGGCTGGGCAGTAAAACCGTACCCGCCTTCCCTGCGCTGCCGGTAGTCTGGATCAAACCGATGCCGGTGGGGTTCGTATTTCCATTAAAGGCAATTAACCCCCCGTGGCCAACATTTGCGCCATTCCCGCCATTGGCCTGGAGGGTGCCGCTGTGGTTCATCTGGCCATAGCTAAAGGCAACCAGGCCGCCATTGCCGCCGGGCCTGCCCTGCGTGGAGTGGCCGCCATTGGCGCCAATCTGCCCCGTGGAGCTGATGGTGCCCAACGCACCCAGGAAGACCGTCCCGCCGTCGCCGCCGTTTGTGCCGTTATCCCCATTGGCAGAGATGTTGCCGGCCTGGAGGATGTCATCCGCTGCGCTCAGCAAAACCGTGCCGCCGCCTTTGCCGGACTGGCCGTTGGCCTGTAGTTGCCCCCGGTTTACGATATCCCCGTTACGGGAGTCCACCAGGGTATTGTGCCGGGCCAGCAAGGTGTTTCTCAGCGTGCTGGAAAGCGTGCCGTCATGATTGCGAATGGCGGATGTCGCATCCAGCGACCGGCCGGTCGCAACCAGCCTGATGGTGCCACCGCGCGTGGTGGTGGGGCCGGGAACGGTAAATTCCAGTTGCGGCCCAAACAGAATCTGCCCGGTTCCTTCCCCTGGAGAAATCGCTTCCGGGGTTGGGTTGTTGGCCAGTTGACGGTTGGCGTTCATGATAGACCTGTCTATCGAGGCCGGCCGGGTATCCACGGCCACGCCATTGGCCCTGAGGAGCCCCTCGTTGTTGACCAGGCCCCCAACAATATTGATGACATTCGTATCAAACGTCCCGATCACTTTGCCGGAGGTGTCGATGATGCTGCCCCGCTGCAAGTCCACCACCCCGGAGGCGTTGATGGAGACGGTTCCGCCGTTGCCGCCAAACCCTTGCGCAACTGCCTTTGCCCCAGGGGCCAGCGTTGCCGCGGCAACGTTATACTGGATTAAGCCTCCATTTACCCCATTGGCAAACACATTGCCGGTTTGGTAAAGGTAGGCGGCATCGAAGAAGGCCTTGCCCCCATTGCCCAGGTACAGGGAATTGTTCTTGACTGCACTGACATCCACATCGCCATCAATCCGGATGATATTGCCCGGCGCCCGAAAGTACATTGTTCCGCCATTGCCGTTGGGAACCCGGTTAATATTGGACTCCAGCCCGCGAACGACGCTGCCGCCCGGTAAATGCAGGCTTCCGCCCTCATTTTGGAATGTTGTCCGGGCGCCGGGGGTGTTGAAGTACACGCCGCCCTTAATGGTTTTACCCTCGTTTATGGAGTTGACCTGACCGGGCGCCGCAAATACGCTTCCCGTCAAGCCGATGGTTAAAGCCGTCAAAACGGCCATTTTCATTGTGTTCATTGACTAACCCTTATCATCTATATCATCTGAATAAATACACTCAATGGGTTAACACTACCGGAAGGGCATCTTCAGAAAATCACCTGCTTAAGCAATATGCACTCAGCCGTTCTTTTGCCTTTAAACACCCCAGTCCGCTTTTCCTTGGCTTGTTTGGAGGAGTGTATATAAACGAACGCCATCATTCCCAGTTTGTCAGATGGAGCAAACGCCTCCATTTCCGAAGGAAACACGGTGGGCTCGAAAATGGGTTCGTTCGTCGCACTTTCCCGGCGATGACAGGGTAAAAGCCCTTGCCCAGGCAAGCCAAAATCTTATGCGATAGAGGAATAACCAATGCGAACGATTCAATGCAATATAAAAAGCACTCTGTTTAAATCCATATCGATGTGAACGTTGTATTGGAGGTCAAAATCTATGCCTTTTGTGATTACCAGCCCGTGTATCGATGTAAAGGACAAGGCCTGCGTGGGTGTCTGCCCGGTGGATTGCATTTACGAACTGGATAACGAACCCCAGCTCTACATCAACCCGGACGAATGCATTGAATGTGGCGCGTGTGAGCCGGTTTGTCCGGTCAAGGCAATCTTTCCGGATGCGGAGGTGCCGGCCGATCAGCAGCAGTTTATCGAACTCAACGCGTCCAAGTTTCGGTAGGCGGTTAGTAGGTGCTGGTGCAAGCGCCGTTCAGGCACTTTCTCACCAGGTCGCCGGAGGATTCGAACTCGAACCGCTCTTCCGCGGAGGTTTGCAGCGTAATGCCGGACAGGTTGCCATCCGGGTAGCTGTAACGATAGGTTTTTAGCGGGAAGGTTCGCTGCGGGGTCACTTCCAGTTCCACCAGGCGGCCTTGGCCGTTGTAAATCATCGCCTCATCGGAGTCCCCGCCCCGGACGGCGTAGCGTCCATCCCCGCGAGACTCCACGACTTCGCCCGTGCCATCGGCATAGCCCCCTTGTTGCAGCGCCTCCCGATGAAGCTCGTAATTGGGGTCGGTTCCCGCATAGCCATCCGTATTGATGGTATACGGCGTATTATCGAAAGCGGCCTGGCTCGCGTCTTCCACCGTCCATGTCTTGGTAACCTTGACCTGGAAGGTATCCTGGGCAATTCCGTTGCCGGATACCAACAGGAAGGCGATAAGGCCAATCAGGCCGGCAGGGGCTCGAAAACATCTCATGACAGGTTTATCCCATCTTGGGGTTATTCCATTATGGTACGCTATGTTCAGCCATCCGACATACGTTAAAATCCCGATTCTCCATAAACCTTAAGCAGGAAAGGGAAGGCCATGTTTACCAGCTTAGAAAGAATGTCATTCAAACGGATTCAGGCGTTATTGCTTCCCGCCTTGCTGGGAACCTGGCTGTTGGGCTGCCAACCGGACACGCCCAGGGCGGATCCGAACAGCACGCTGCCAGAAGAAAATGTCGAGGCATCCTCGGCCAAAGCCCCAGCGGGAGAGGTGGCCACGTTTGTTCCGCAGCAACGGCCGTTTAAGCCGGAATACCTGCGGCAGTTACGCTTGCCGCCCGGGTTCCATATCAACGTGTTTGCCGAAGGGCTGCAAAATCCCAGAATGATGGCAGTGGGCGGGGATGATACGGTTTATGTTACCCAGCCTCGCGCCGGGACGGTGCTTTCGCTGAAAGATGCCGACCGGGACGGACGGGCGGATGAAACCCAAACCCTCCTGTCCGGCTTGGGAGATGTGCATGGCATTACGTTGCATCAAGGTTACTTATACCTGGCGACACCGCAGAGCTTATACCGGCTGGCCGTTAAGGATTTGGGCAAGGTAACCCAGCCGACGACTTTACTGTCAGATCTGCCTGTTGGTGGCAACCACCCGAACCGCACCCTGGCCTTCGGGCCGGATGGCTACTTGTATGTCTCCGTAGGGAGTAGCTGCAACGCCTGTGTGGAAGCCAACCCGGAACATGCGACTATCCTGCGGATGAAACCGGATGGATCGGGTCGGACCGTTTATGCTAAAGGCCTCCGAAATACAATCGGGTTTGGCTGGCATCCCGAAACCAAAGAGATGTGGGGCATGGATCACGGATCCGACTGGCGCGGCGCGGATATTCCGCCGGAAGAGCTGAACCGTATTGAGGCCGGTAACCATTACGGCTGGCCCTGGTGTTACGGCAAACAAGTCCCGGACGAAATGATGCCCGGCCATCCCCCCGGCATCACCAAGGCAAGCTATTGCAAGCAAACCCAACCCGCAGTACTGGCGCACCAAGCCCACAGCTCGCCCATTGCCTTTCTCTTTTACACCGGCTCCCGCTTCCCGGCAGACTATCGCAACGACGCTTTCCAGGTCTTCCGGGGCTCATGGAATCGCAAGCCTGCTGTGGGTTACAAACTCAGCCGGATTCACTTTAAAAACGGGCAACCCGAACGGTTCGAGGATTTCCTGACAGGCTTCCTGGTAGAAGGGGGACAGGCCCAGTTTGCCCGGATCGCCGGGTTAACGATGACAAAAGATGGGGATCTGCTGCTCTCGGACGATCAAAACGGCATGATTTATCGCATTACGTATCGTCCGGACGCGGAAAAGGGCGTTCACTCCTCAACACAAAAAGATGAGCCCTGAACTTCAGCTTTGCCTTTCTTCGAATTTTCTCTTATGATGAAACCTATGCGGGCATAGCTCAGTTGGTAGAGCACTAGCTTCCCAAGCTGGGGGTCGCGCGTTCGAGCCGCGTTGCCCGCTCCAGAATTAGGCAATCGAACTTTTAGAAATGCTGGCCTGCCGGCCTTTAACAATGCTGTTCCAAAGGTTAATGCTTTCGGAGTTATGGGCGGAAATAATTTCGACTCATTTACCCTCGATTTGAAAATGTGATCAACAAACCTGAGCAATTTTTTCCTTGTTTTGTTTTAGCTAGGAAGTGAAGTCAATTTTAGGTTTAAACTATGAACAGGATTCAATTTAATGCTGTGCAACTTAGCAAGCCTGCTGCTGCAAGATTTAAGAGCAATCAGACAAGTGACACTATTGGCGAGCAAATGGCAAGAGACTTAGCGACTAGACTGGACATTAAAGATGGGAGAGTTATTGCTGCAATTGCGGGTTTATCCAAAAATGAAGGGATAACGTATGCCTTGATTGCAGGCGGTTCGACCCCAGCGGTGCAGGCGGATATGAATACAGTTAGCAGTTTACGGAATAAAGGATTAATTGATCAAGAAGGTAATGCGGTTACAGAATTTCCTAAAGAAAAAAATTAACGTATAAAAAAGAAAAAAGGAGCACGGCAATGCTCCTTGGCTATGGGTTATGTGCACTGTGTGGACAACTGGACAGTTAAAACCCCTCACGGTGTGTGTTCTTCGCTAAATACTATCGATGCGGTTTTGTTAATTCAATGAACCCCTCTGACTCATCTGCCTGAATGGCTGGCCCAACCTATCTTTTTGCTCTTGGCCACTTGCGTAACCCTTACATATATATTAAAAGCTGGAATATTAATATTTTGCTAATAATTTAAAAACGTAACTAAAGCTGTTTTTTAAAATTTAAGATTAAATTAATAATTCCGCCATGCGCGCATTTGCAAGATGGGGATTGGCTGAAGTAGAATGGAGCAACATGCAGAAAAACGTCTTGTTGAGTTTAGGTTGACCGAACGGATGGCAGTAAAGGAAGAACCGATCAAAATCCCGTATCTCCCGGAAAATGCGGTGCATAAAACCTACGAGAACGGCTACCAATTTATCTATGTGCCCAAGCGGGGCGAAGTATTCAACATCAGCACGTGGGTCAAAACCGGATCCATTAACGAAGACGAGCAGAACAATGGTGTGTCGCACTTTTTGGAACACCTGATGTTTAAGGGCACCGAGCGGTTCAAGCCGGGCGAGTTCGACAAGGCGATGGAAAGTATGGGCGCCATTATTAACGCGGCCACCTGGAAGGACTTTACGTTTTACTACATCACCGGCCCCAAGGGCTCCCATAACAAGAACTTTGAAAAAGCGCTCGACATGCACTCGGATATGCTGCTGTATTCCACCTTGCCGATAGAGGAAATCGGCGAACAGCACGACCCGTCTGATCCCAACAGCAAGGCAAACAAGCGGGAGCGCGGCGTGGTGATTGAAGAGATCGGCATGCGCGAAGACCAGCCCTGGACGAAGATTTATAACGCGCTGAACCATATGATGTACCCGGAAGACCATCCCTACCAGCGTGACGTGATCGGCACGCGCCAGATTATCGGTAATATCCCGCGGGAAAACATCCTGGACTACTACCATCGCTGGTACGGCGCAGAAAACCTGGCCACCATCGTTGTGGGCGACTTCGACCCCGACTGGCTGGAAGAGCGGATCCACCGCTACTTCGATTTTTCCAAGCAGCAACGGGAAACGAAAAGCGTTAATGGCAAAGCCGAATTTCCCTCGGCCGCAACCAACGGCGGCCAGCGAGATGCGGTGATTGAGGGCGACTTCCAGACCACGTTTTTTATTATGGGTTTCCACGGCCCCAAGCCGATGGACTTAAAAGAAACCATCGCCGTGGACGTTGCCAGCAAGGTGCTGGGCGAAGGGCGAAGCTCCCGGTTTTACCAGGCCTTTATCGAGCGGCCGAAAGAGCCGGTCTTTAACACTATTTCCTGTGGCCAGTCCACTTTTCGCCTGGGGAACGTGTTTTTTGTGCAGGGCAACTTCAACAGCCCGCATACGGAGCAATGCCTGGCCGATGTGCGTGCCGAAATGCGGCGTTACTTAAGCGAAACGCCCATTACGCTTGAGGAGTTCCAGCGCACGGTCAAGAAGATGAAGGTCGATTTCGCCGAAACCTCCGAGACGGCCAGCGGCATTTCCGAATCCATTGGCGAGAGCCTGACCATTGCAGACACGCTGGACAGCTATATCAACTACCTGGATGTGCTTCAGGAGGTAACGTTAGAGGACGTGCAGCAGGCGGCCCGCAAGTGGTTCGATCTGGGCAATGCGTATACGGCCACCCTGGTTCCGAAAGGAGAGGTATGAAAACCCCAACCCATTCTTCCGCGCTCGATATCGAGACAATTGGACTGAGTAACGGCAGCACCCTCTATTTTAAAAAGATGAAAACCGCCCCGCGCGTCGCTTTGTCGGTGTACATGCATGGCGGGAACCGGCTGGAGCCGGTATCCGGCCTGGCGGACATGATTGATAACCTGCTTTGCGAGGGCACCGAGCGCCGCACGGCTGAACAAATTGCGATTGAAATGGACGGCCTCTCCCTGGATATGGACACGGAAACCCGCCGGGATTACAGCGTGATGGGCACCACGTTCCTTGATGAGGACTTTGAGGCTTCCATGGACATGCTCTCGGATATGCTGTATCACTCCACCCTGGCGGAGTTCGACAAGGAAAAGATCCGGCTCCACGGCGAACTGGTGATGGATTTGGATTCCCCCAGGCACCGCTCGCACGATTTGTTAATGACCGAGATGTTCAAGCATTCCCCATACAAGGCGTCCCACAGCAAAATCCTGGAGGCCTTACCGGGCATCACATCGGTTGGGCCTTTAAAGCAGCATTATGAAACGGTTTATCAGCCGCAAAACGCGATTTTTAGCGTGGTGGGCAATGTGGAAGCCGACCTTGTGCAGCGGTACCTGGAGCAATATTTTGTGCGCGGGAGCGGCCAAAACCTGAGCGATGCCCAGGCGCCGACCATTCCGCCGTTGACGGAAAGCAAGTACCTTACCTATGCCAAGGATGACTCCAACCAGTTGCATATTTACAAGGGCTGGTTCGCCCCACAGCTTAGCCATCCGGATTACCCGGCAATGGTGGTGCTGAATACCATCCTGGGCGGGGCTGGCCTCACTTCGCGCCTGTTTATCGAATTGCGCGACAAGCAAGGGCTCGCCTATATGGTTCGCAGCCAGTATGAATCCTCGAAGTACACCGGCCTGTTCTATCTTTATATCGGCACGGAGCCCAATAACCGCCAGAAGGCCTTAAAAGGGTTTGAAGTGGAGTGCCAGAAGCTGATCGATCAACCCGTTGGCCACCAGGAGCTGGAAGAAGCCAAGGAAAATATCCTCGGGCGCCGGGTTGTCTTTATGGAGACTGCTGCCCAGCAAGCCGCCTATATTGGCAACCAACTGGCCCTGGGCGTAAGCGTTGCCGATCTGGACGCCATTACCGAGCGGATCCAGGCCGTCAGCGCGATGGAGGTTCAAGCCGTCGCGCAGAAATACCTGACGCAGCCAAGCGTGATCACCGCAGTCGGGCCATCCAAGCACCTTTAATTGTTGCTTTAATCCAATTCAGCCTATTTAAAAGCGATGTTGAGCTGCAAGTCGTCTTCGGACACGATGTTAAGCGTGAAGCTGAAGGTCGAGCCTTTGCCGGGGCGGCTTTTAACCCACACTTCCCCGCCATGGAGCTGGATAATGTGCTTGACGATGGCCAGCCCAAGCCCGGTGCCGCCTAAATCCCTGGAGCGGGCTTTATCCACGCGGTAAAACCGCTCGAACAAGCGTGGAATGTGCTTGCTATCAATCCCAATGCCGGTATCCTCCACATCCACCTGCACATGGTTGTCCACCACCATGGCCCGGATGGTGATATTGCCCCCTTCCGGCGTATATTTAATGGCATTGTCCAGCAAGTTGGTCACCACCTGCTCGATGTTGGTTTCCACCGCCCGGACTTTGGGGAAGTTTTGGGGGGACACGTATGTATGCTGGATGTTTTTGGCCTTCAGGGATTTGTCGCTGAGCTGGATAACTTTTTCAATGATGCTGATCAGGTTAATCGGGTGCAGTTCTGCCAGCCCGTCGGAGTATTCCAGTTTGGACAGGTCCAGCAAGTCGCGAACCAGCAGGGACAAACGCTGGGAGTGGTTGAAAATAATCTGGATGAAATCCCTCACGACGGCTTCGTCTTTTAACGCACCTTCCAGCAATGTTTCCGCATAGCCGTGGATGGCCGTTAACGGCGTCCGCAGCTCGTGGGACACGTTGGCTACAAAATCCCGGCGCATTTTTTCCGTTTGCTTCACCTGGGTAATATCGTGGAAAACCGCAACCACTTCCGTCACCTGGCCCTGCTCTTCGATGGGAGTGGTATACACCAGGAACTGATGCTCCTGCCGGTGAAGCATAATGGTAATTTCGTGGGAGCCGGTTTCCTGCGCCTGGGATAAGGCCTTTAAGGTGTCAAACAGGTCATCCGGCAGGGCGGTACGAAGATTTTCCAATCCTTGGCCGGTAACAGACTGCGGACGCAGGTTAAAAAGCTTCTCGAAGGCGGGGTTGCAAAAATGAACCTGCCCGGAAGGGGTAATGACGACCACGGCATCCACCATGGCTTGGATAATGCGAAGCAGCTTGGTTCTGTCCAGTGCGCTGGGCGCAGAAACCTCACTTGCCGATGAAGCGGGTAAAGCATCCTTGTCCTGAATCAGCTGTTCCATTGGCGGCGCGGCCTAACGCACGGAAGCCAGGGGCTCTTTACTGGCGATGGCGCGGTACCCCACACCGCGAATGGTTTCGATGACATTGCGGGAAGCGCCCAGCTTTTGCCGCAGCCGCTTGATATGCGTATCCACCGCGCGGTCGCTGATATTTTCGCCATCGTCTTCCCAAATATCGGCAATCAACTGCTCGCGGGTCTTCACGGCATTGGGTTGAGACGCCAGCGTCATCAGCAGCTTAAACTCCAGGGAGGATAACGTAATGGCCTCTCCCTGCAAGGTTTCGACGTGATGCCCTTTGGGGTGGATGATTAAATCGCCCAAAACAATCTTGGCCGTCTCCGGCGGGCGCTGGACCAGGGTGCGCCCCAGCATCGCCTTAACCCGCAGCACCAGCTCCTTGGGGCTGAAGGGTTTAACAACATAATCATCGGCCCCGGCCTCGAACCCGGAAACCCGATCGTTTTCCGAGGAGCGGGCCGTCAGCATGATGACGGGAATCACCTTCGTCCGGGGATCTGCCTTGATATGCTGGCAGATCTGGAAACCGGACATGTCCGGCAGCATCAAATCCAGGATAAGCAGATCCGGCTGGAAACTTTTAATGTGGCCCACGGCCGTTTTGCCGTCATACGCCGTTAAAACGGTAAACCCTTCCTTTTCAAGGTTGTATCGGACCAGACCGACCAGATCGATTTCATCGTCGACGATTAAAACCTTGGCAGACATATCCTCACCTTATTTGTTGCGCTCTAGTGATTAAAACCCGTCAATATGGATTGTTGACCCTGCCATTGCCAATAGTTTGGAACATTTGCCGGTGGGTTGGCAAAAGCGTTGTTAACCGGGGGATTCCCATAACCTTTAAACCCTTGTGATAAGGGTAGCATCTTAAACGTGGGGGTTTGAAAAAGGGAGCGACTGGAATGGATTTTCGTGGCGACGGAATGGGCCGGCATTGCATCGTCATCAGCTTCTCTCTTTGCCGTAAGTGCATCCTCTGCATCATCGTCCTCGTGATGGAGAGCTTCCTCAAAGGTTTTCTGTACCGGGAACAGTTTGCGGCTCGCAATCTCGGCTGCCACATAACCGATGGCTTGCGGGATGAAATCCGCAAACAGCTTCATCTTTTGAAACCGGGGGTTATTATGCAGCGGGGCGAAAATGACCTTGGTAAACAGCGGCTCCAGCGCCAGGGATGCCCCAAAAATCATTCCCAGCACGCTCATTTCGCGAAGCAAGACGCGCTGGCGCAATGCATGCTGATCCGGGGGAATATCCAACAGCCTTCCGCCAACACCGACACTCTTTAAGGTGGTTCCCAGGGTGCTCCGGGCAATGGCATCCTTCCAGATGAAAGGAGAGACAGCAGAAGCGACAGCGCCGATAGACATTAGATTTTACCTGCCAATTGACTGTCAACCACGGTAGAAAGGGCCGTTTCCCTGCGATGCGGGATTGAATGGGGCTTTGCAGAATGGATGAGGCTGGTTAAACCAGAAAGCGGCGAAACTGGCTTGCTATTGGTGATAAAAGACAAGCCCTGCGTCGCCTGGCCAAATAAATCGGCAGACAGCCGGGAGGCGTCCTGCGGCGTTGTGCCGGGCAGGGAAGCAAAAATATGCGATGCAAGAGGACTTGTTAACAACATACAATCAATCGGGCTCTACTACTTGTTTTTAAATCAATGGGTAACTATTAGAAAGATTGGTTCTTCAGTACGCTACTGCCTAGAAACTAACAAAGAAGTATGGCATGAAGATGGCAAATGATGTCAAACGACGAAATTTCACGCTTTGTTACAAAAAACAGGATTTTCCTTGCATAAATCCATTCAGGTGAATGGGTTGTTTTCCGCAAAAAAACGTTACCCTGATAATATAAGACAGGTTAAAGCGGGTTCACCTTGCCAACCCGCCAGGATCAGGATTGAGACATGAGTGGGAAAGATTGGGTTAAAGCCACAGGCGTTGAAATGCCGGCCTGCAAAATGCAGGGTTGTTGCTGCCGGGCCGCCTCGCCCAGCATCCCGTTCCATCAGCTGATGGCAAAAGCCGCAAACGGCGATGAATTTGCCCGGAACTTCTTTTCCATCTTTATTCCCCATGCCAGCCATGCGGATGCCGCTGCCATCGTTCCCGGCCTGGTGGAGCGAACCCTGAAAGCCTCCCAAAAGGATGAGGCGTTTCAAACCCCGGATGACATCGTCTTTTACCAATGCCGCTATATTGGGGAAGACAACAAATGCCGGATCTGGGAAGATCGCCCGGAGCTGTGCAGGGCTTATCCGGATAGCCCGTTTATGGTTTTCGCCCCCGGTTGCGCCTTTGAGCCTTGGGCCATAGAGGTTAAGGAGAAATTTAACGCTATAAAGGCCGAACTGGCCAAGCTCCAGGATTTGAAGGAAGAGTTGGCCTCCATGAAGGAGGGTAAAAAGTACACTAAGATTGACGCCAAAACTTGGTTTGGTGATAATTTGGAAACTCTCAGTTTGGTAATGCTTTTAACACCTTCCTTTCTGGTGTCCCCGGTGGGGTCTTACCTGGACTAGAAGTTGTAAAAGCCGTTTTTATTGGACATCACTAAAATCACGGAATGGCGAGAAACGAAGGTATGGGGTATTTCGAGTACATTCAGCAATACGATCACGAGCAGGTTGTTTTCTGCTCGGATAAAGCCAGCGGGCTAAAGGCCATTATTGGTATCCACAATACTACGTTAGGCCCTGCCCTTGGCGGTTGCAGAATGAAACGTTACGACAACGAACAGGATGCGCTTCAGGATGTTTTACGCCTGAGCCGGGCGATGACTTACAAATCGGCCATGGCGGGGCTTAACCTGGGTGGCGGCAAAACGGTCGTCATGCTGGATCATCCTGAGCAAAAGACGCCGGAGTTGTTACACGCCCTGGCAAAGCGCATCGATATGCTGCACGGCACCTATATCGGCGCTGGGGATATTGGCTCCGACACGCGTGATTTGAAAACCATGAAACAGGTCACCCCGTGGGTTACCGGCCTTGCACAAGAGGATGGCGGCCTGGGGGATTCCTCAATCCTAACCGCCCTTGGCGTTTTTATGGGCATCAAAGCCTCGGTGAAGGCCCGTTACAACCGGGATGACATGGAGGGCCTGAAGGTGGTTGTGCAAGGCGCCGGCAAGGTCGGGTTCAACCTGATACGCCACCTGGTTGAAGCCGGGTGCGAAATCTGGCTGAATGACGTAAGCGAAAAGGCCATGGAGCGCGTGAAAGCGGAATATGGGCAAATCCATCTCATCCCGGCGGAGGCCATGTTTGAGACGGAGGCCGATATCTTTTCCCCGAACGCCGTGGGCAATATCATCACGTCCGAACTGGCCCAGGTGCTAAACGTGGATATTGTGGCCGGCGGCGCGAACAACATTATTGCGGATGAAACGGCCGACTTGATTTTGAAGGAGCGGAACATTCTGTATGCGCCGGACTTCGTAATTAACTCCGGCGGGGTGATTATGGTCGCGTCCGAAATCCAGGGCAAGACATTCGACGAGGCGCGGGAATTGACAGAAGCCGTTTACAACCGCACCTTAACCGTTTTTATGGCAGCGAGGGAGGAAAACATCACCACGCAGGAGGCGGCCAAGCGACTGGCCCAGCGGCGGATTGATGCGGAAAAAAAAACGGGCCGGATTCATAACGCTTCGGCTGAAGCGCGCATCCCGGTTCTCCATTAGATATTACTCACGACATCCAATGCATCGCCCCGGAAGCTTGCGCTTTTTGGGGCTTCTTTTTCTCCGTCGGCAAGCGCCTCCTTCATATTTACATTCCGTTATATTCCAAATAAAAAAGGCAATTCTAAAGATTGAGGATGTTAATTTAGGCATACAAACACCAGCACGTTTTTGGACATCGAGGAGAAATGACATGGATCGCATTACGTTTCAACCAACACAGCAGACAGCCATACATAATATAGCTCGTAGAAACGCTTTGCCACAGCCGCAGCAGGTACAGCGCCTGCAATATGATGCAACCCAGGCCACACGTTTCGGTTTTCAAACAGCAGCGCTAACTCAAAGAGTCCTGTTGGAAAATGACGATTTTGATGGTCCTATACCCATTGGAAGTGATCCGAGTATGGCGCACATATATATGCCACAAACTGTGGATCCTCGTTCTTATAAAGTTGGAAGATCCCTCACAACAAATCCACAGCGAGCCGTATTACGACCTTCGGTGATTAAGATAAAATCAGGGGAAACGGAACTTTGCATGCTAAGGGTAACGCCGGGAGAGGAGATTGCACTTTATGATCGCATAGGACGGCTCATCAAAGATCCGAGTCAGGCAGAGTGGGTTTTTGAAGGAGAGAAACTACAATTCCAGAGAGAGGGCGATAAGTCGCCAGCAGTTGCTGATACTAAAACCTCCCTTGTGTTAAAATCCGCATTAAAGTCTCCTCGCGTATTCTTGCGCCGGCCTGATATGGTGGTATATTACAGCTTGCCAATGGCTTTAAATAAGATGGAGCATGTCATTAACAATGTCCAAAACGGTGAAGTAAAAGCGGTGGTTGGTTATCTCCCCCATATCAAGCTTATGGATCCGGATGAAGCGCTCGGCTTGGCGCCACCAACCGTTAGTGGCAACCCTTTTGCAAGATGGTGTAAAGAACTCATGAGTAAGGCGTTTAAACCTGAAGCGCCTAATATTATTGCTTTTGTAAAGAGAGATGAGCATGGGGAATTTTCAATTATGCCCTTGGTTCCTGATGCACTTAGACAAAAGAGTCAGGAATCCCCATTTGTACCCGGTAATTTTACCCATATTGGCCAAAATAGTTACTTTTATATTGGCAACCCCGGTTCAAAAATTGAGCATCGCATTCGTGTTGACATTGGGCTACCTGGCCAGAAAAGCTATGAAAGCAGTGATGATGATGGCCGGGGAGGGTCAGGCTCAGGCGGCAGTTCCAATGTTGGGCCTAGAGATATAAATTCTGGTTTTCCTCGTCGGGCTCCTGGAGCAGACGGCAGAGGAGGGCAACCCGCCGCAAGCAGTGTTACCGACGACGATGATTTTTTGAGGTAATTTGACGCTTCTTGACGCGGCGTGTGTATTTATGGCACTATGCTTTAACTAACCTAACCAGCATACAGTGGAGCTTTTAATACCATGACGAACCCTAAACAACAAAGCATTGCGATTTTTGAGCGTGATACCACTATTACGCCCCGTAAGCTTCGGGCAATTGGCTATATCCCAGCCACCATTTACGGCAAGGATTTTGCCCCGTTGTCCATCCAGATTAAAGCCCACGAATTTAACCTGGCATGGTTTAAAGGCGTTCGCCATTACCACCTGGAAGGGATGGGCCATGCCTTAGCGGTTGAAGTCAAGCAGGTTCAGCGGCAGAATACGAAAAACAACATTCTGCACGTGGAATTCTTTGTGCCTTCGGCCGTGTCCGGTGGAAAGGCTCAAAAAGCCCAGGACAAACCAGCGGAAGCCGCGCCGACGGAAGAGCGCGTGGAA
>CALAJO010000011.1 GCA_937922745.1 uncultured cyanobacterium | reverse complement strand
AACTACTTCGACAACACCTCCGTGGACGACGACCTTTCCGGGGCCGGGGCCGGGCACTTGGAACAAATTGTCTTCTCCGACGACTCGGATGTCGACCTGGCTCAGGTCAAGCTGTTAATCGCCGGCTAAGCCGTTAAAACGGGCTGGCAATATCCGCTTTCACATCCGCCAGGGTCACTTGCGCGTCATCCATAAACACCATCGTCTCAATATGGCCGTGGCCCGCATTGGCAAGCTGCACATTGCTTGTGCTGTTATCGAAATAATGGTGGATGGTGACACTTTGAATCGGCATGGCGTTGACTTCGTTAATCCCGATGCGTAACGAATCGATCTTGTTATCCGGCACCATCTCCCCAGCGTCGTTGTACAGATCCAACGGGGTAAACACGATATTGGAGTCGCTCACGGAGTGCCCAAACGTATCGTTTCGAAAGTACAGCGTATCATTGCCGGAAAGATCGTAAATCACATCGTGCCCAAAGCTGTATGAGGCATATCCCAGGTAGGTATCATCCCCATGGCGGCCCTGGAAGACATTGTTGGTTGCTATCGAAGTTTGGCCCTGAATGCGGTCGTTGCCGTCCGTGCCGGTAACATATTCAAAAACATTGCGCCCAAAAAATACGGTTGCGGAGTTATTGGCAGCCCGGGCCCGGCCGCTCTCCAAATCCACCACCACGGCTACAGTGCTGTTGGTAAAATCCAGTTTGTCCGTGCCGCCCCCATCAATAATGGTATCCGTGCCCCAACCGTCGAAAAACAGATATACATCGTGGCCGGCGCCGCCATTTAAGGTATCGGATCCGCCTCCGCCGGTAATGGTATCATTGCCGCCATTGCCTGCAATTTGGTTATTGCCGTCGTTTCCAACCAGGATATCCGAATAATCCGAACCAATCACATGGTCGAACCCGATGATATTGCGCACCGCATTGGTGGCCGTAAAAATGGCGTTTGTCTGTAGGTTGATGGAAACGGCAGCATCCTTGCTGGCATTCACAATATCGTTTTCCCCTGCAACGGATTCTATGGTTTCCACTTCAATGCTGTGAAAAAAAGTGTTTTTGGCGACGTCTGCCGTTAAATACGTATAAAAATGCAGATTGGGGGTTTCTGTCGTATTGCGCAACGTATCGTTCCCTACACCGCCCACAATCTGATCAAACCCGATTTTACTATCCAGAATAAACAGGTCGTCTCCGGCGCCGCCTAGCAAAATGTCTCCTTGCGTTCCACCTGTCAAGGTATCGTTGCCATTACCGCCGTCCAGGGTATCGCTACCAGCCGCGCCAAACAGCCAGTCGTTGCCGATACCGGCCAGAAGCGTATTCTTCTGGTCATTGCCAATTAAGCGATCGTTCCCGTCGCCGCTCACAACCTGCTCGAACCCTCGGGCAGAGGTAATCGCATTGCCGGACCCAACAATCAATCCACTGGCCAGGTTTATCGTCAGTCCTGTATGGATTCTGGAAGCATCAATACTATCTGTCGCAGCGTCGGAGCCCGTTACTTGCTCTATAGCGATGAGCGTATCGATCTGGCCTTTTCGCACGGTTTTAGAGATATCCAAATCCAGTTCAACTGCATAGGTAGACACATTATCGTCATAGTTGGCCCTGTCTAAGCCGGCGCCCCCGTTTAACGTGTCCCGCCCGTCGCCGGCGGAGCAGATAAACATGTCATTGCCGTCCTGGCCGTGGAGATTGTCACTTCCGGCCTCTCCGTTCAAAATATCATTGCCGGGGCCTCCATAAACCCAGTCATTCCCGGCACCGGCATTCACCCGGTCGTTACCCGCCTGGGCATAAAGGGTATCATTGCCTTTGAAGCCGGAAATAATGTCCGCGTCCGCCGTGCCATACAGCGTATTGGGATTGTCGTTCCCGTTGATTTTTGCCATGGTCTACTACACTATCATTTATCAAGATGCTTCATCTTTGTAGCATAAGCAGAGATCAAGTTAAATGGCTTTGTCATATGTCCAAGCTCAAATACTATCCAGCCGGGCAAGACGACCGCTTTACATGACCACACCCGGAAAGATAAATGCCGATATGTTAAAGCTATATCTGGAAAAGCAGGAAATTGGCTTTGTTTGTTTCGGTTAAACTAAAAGCAGTTAAAACAGAGGAATCCGCTATGAAGAATCAGGGTCTCCCTATTGTTGGGTTCGTCTTATTCGTGATGCTTTGGGCTGGATGTCGGCAACAGCTGGAGTCACCGCCGGTTCAACCCGATAAAGCTCAGAATACAGGCAAGCACCAGGGTTACTATGTCCATGGCAACGAGGTCAGCACATTCCAGCCCTGCAATGCGGATATCGTTTATTGGCTGTCGGGCTCGGACGACATGATGCAAATGCTCCAGGCGCAGTATGCCGCGCTGGGCGTTAAGGAGTATACGCCTGTGTACGCTGTCATCATCGGGCAGGATAAGGGTAAAGGGCAACTTGGCTATGCCGCGGAGTATGATCGCGTGATGGAAGCCCAGCGCCTGGAAACGATGGATAAAAAAGCGCCCCCCGAATGCAAGATGAAGCGGAAGGCGTGAAAGTGACAAGATTAAGGATGAAACGGAGTTGATTAACGTCTGCTGATGCGTGTGCTGGGGCGGTACCCGCCATAACTGCGGCGACTGCTGTTATTGAACATGGAAGACGTCAAACCGGCCGTGAGCAAGGCGCTGGTAAAATCACCGGCAGTGGAGCCGCTTGCCGCCATGGCACGGCGATTTAGCTCCGCCTGGTAAACCGGGTCGGATTCCATGTCGCGCTTGGTGGCGCCTTCCGGCAGCCGCTTCATCAGATCCAGCACGTCCTCGTTACGCTTTTGCCGTCCCAGGTAGCCGGTGACGCTGCCGAGGACACCGCCACCGAGTAGGCCGAGCAATACAAAAGCGAGGTTCCGGCCTGCGGCACCGAGAATGCCCCCCAGAAGCCCCATCATAATCCCGCCCAGCAAGCCCGACTTGGCTGGACTAGCCAACATTTCCGGCAGTGGAGTTGCGTAGCTGGCGTAGAGCTTGGGCCACCAGCGCTTTAGCCCTTTCTCAATCTCGGCGCTTTCCTGCGTCGTAACGGCGCGCTTATCCTGGATGGGCAGGTAGCTTTGCACGCCATGGTTCTGGATGCCGTATGTCCCCCGTTGCGCTTGGGTCTGTCCCGGCTGTTGCAACTGAAACGCGTCGGCTTGAAGGGGCTGCTGCTGGGTGCCAGGCGGCATCATCAGGATGATGGGGCGATTCGATCCGGAAGCGTTCAACAGCTCCGGTGGAATAGCGTTCAATGCGGAGAGAGAGGGAATTGTTGCCATATCCTTGCTCCTTTCGGTGTCCTGTCGTTTCGATAACCCTATTACACCGCTTCTGGCGATTTCTGTATTGAGCAAACCTTCCTAAGCGGCGTAGGAAATTTTTCCCATTTTTGTGCCAAGCCAATAAAAAAAGCGGCCCGAAAGCCGCTTCCAATTCTCACTCCTGAAATATCTAGTTAAAGACCATTTCCACGTTCATCGTGTCCCGCGGATAATTGGCGGGCAGTGACCAGAACGGCGCAGCGTTCCTGACGGCCTTGATGGCCGCATAATCCTTGTAACGGTTGCCGGAGGATTGCCTGACCTCGTATCCCAGCAACTCACCGCTCTTGTTGATTTTGGAGAGGATGACGACGGCATTTCCGCCAGGATGGAATCCCAGCTTCTTCCACTGCAAGCCGATACGATGGTTGACGCTATCGATATAAGGCTGGAAGTTGACGACCTGGATGGATCGGGTCGAGCGCTGGTACATCTGGCGATCGCTGGGACGCAACACGGCCGGGGTTTCCGCGCCTGCAATGTAATGCGGGTTCGGTTGCTTGCCGATGGCGACGTACAGGTTTTCGCCGCGCACCCAGGTGGGGCTGTACAGGCGTCGAATCGCCAGAATATCCCGAGTTGACAGCTTGGGCTGGTAGTTTTGGTATTCGTCGTAGGACGCCCACTCACGGCCGCTCTTCATAATGTCGTCGTTATGGTTGCTGTGCGTGGAAATGCCCAAGGCATGGCCAATTTCGTGCATGATGTTGCCCTTGATGAGGTTGGCCGGAAGCCCGACGGTTTTAATCCGGATGGTTGCCTTGCCCGGTTGGTACTCGGCCAGGCCCGCCTGGTAGGGATCGGAGAACCCTTGCACCCATTTTACCTTGATGTTGGCATCGGCCGGGTTGTTGGTGATGGCAAATTTCAGGCGCCCGTCCAGCGCATCGGACCAGCTTTGCATCCCGGCCCGGACAAACTCCGCGTAAGCGGGTTTGTAAAGGTGCGCGCTTCCAGGGTTCTTATCGATATAAACTTTGATGGGCTGTCCGTTATCAATGCGAAAGGTACGGACGGAATCCCATGAGCCGTCGAATTCAGTCAACGGATCCGCATCAAACTGGTTGAGCTGTCCGTTTCGCCATTTGTAGTTGATAATTCCCCGCTGTATGGTGCCTGCCGGTGTTTCGCCGCAAAAATCGGCAGCAGCGCCCGATATTTCCTGGCGAACGCTTGCCTTGTCCGACGGCAGCGTGGCAATCTGTAGCAAACTCAGCAATATAAGCGAAACGACGCCTATGCTCTTACTCATCTTCTCACTTCCCAACTCTTAGAATTCTGTTTCTATCATGTCTTAAGTTTTAAGAAATGTATACTAGAAAAAGGTGTAATTGTTGACTCTGGTATTTGTTTATGATTATGTACCTCCTTTTCTCTCACTGTCTCTCTGCCCCTTTGGCTTGGCCAAGGCCTGTTTAAACAACCGCCAGAATCCACCAGATGTAGTACAGCTTTCGTGTGATTCCCTTCTCTGACTTCATGATTAGACAATCGCTTGTTTAAAAAACCAAAAAGCAAGATAGATTATTCTTGTGGTACTTTTGGGCAGCAATCCTCCGCCTTGCCCATCGCTTGCCTCCTCGTTAAGAAGTATGAATTGCTGAAACCGCTTACCTTTCAGGGTTAAGGCACACCACTGCCA
This sequence comes from uncultured cyanobacterium, assembly GCA_937922745.1. GTDB lineage: Bacteria > Cyanobacteriota > Vampirovibrionia > Vampirovibrionales > JAGQHJ01 > CALAJO01. The sequence continues at coordinate 16,114 of CALAJO010000011.1, read as the reverse complement.
TGAGAATGCGTTTCCTAGCCAACCGGCTGTGTTCCTCAATGCCTGCTCATGATTAAATTTTCATTACATCTGGCTGCTCCCAAAATCTGTTCAACAAACTGTTGTGGCCGGATTGGGTTATTGCTACGCATATAGCTTTTTTATAACCTTGTTTTTACGCGAAGGGTTCCCCGCACAAGTGAAGGAGAATAAGAAGAATGATCAACGCTGAGACTGAAGTCTCCAGAGAAGAGGCAACCTGCGGCTCGTTTTCGTTAAAGCACGAAATCCGGAGCCTGACTGAAGTCATGTATCTCAACCGGATGAAGCTGAACAGCCTGCCGGTTGCGGCGACGCCCATATCTATGGCGTTGACGCTGGCTTTGATGCCGGTTTCTTATTCCGCCCCCATTAATGCCGAAGTAAACGGCAGAAACGTGGAAGGAACCTATTACAACACCCCAGGCGGCAAAACATTGTTTAAAAACGATGGCGGCGGCGGTCTCTGGGTTCGCCCCGGCAAAACCGTTATCGGCCGCGAGTCCGACCTGGGTGGAAACCTGACCGGCAATGGCGGCCACCTGCATTTTTACGCTCCTAACAGCGTGGTACGCGTGGATGGCAATATCGACGTGAATGCCGTGATGAACGGTTCCGGGGTGTATACGGGCAATGGTGGACGTGTCACGGTTGACTCCCGGTACCTGTACCAGAACGGCAGCATTTTTGCCAACGGCAAAAACGGCGGCCTGGTTGAGTTCAACGTCGGCGCGATGACTTTCGGCCAGAACTCCAAAACCGAGGCCACCGGCCAAGGCGGCCTGGGCGGCAAGATTACCGTCAACTCCAAGGGGGCGGTCGATATCCAACGGGCGGCTGTCCTGGACACCTCCGGCAAGGTGATCGGTTCTGTTGATGCCAACGTCATCGAAATTTCCGGCGGCATGGTCAACAACGAAGGCTTGTTACGCGCCAATGGCCTGGAGCCGGGCAACGCCGGCGGAAATATCAAGCTGATTGCCAACGGCAACGTGAACAACCAGGACGTGCTGGAAGCCATTAGCCTGGTGAATGACACCACCTTTACCGGCGAAGCCGACGCGATGTTCAATTCGGTGGAAGTGGCCGATATTGAGGCCCGTCTGACCAACTTTGCCAACAATCATGTCGGCCATATCCTAAACGAGGGCAAGATTCTGGCAAACGGCGCCAATGGCGGCAAGCACACCAACGGCGGTAACGGTGGCGCCATTCTGCTTAACGCCTGCGCGGACTGCGCCGAAATCCGCAACAACGGCCTTATTCAAGCCAATGGTGGCAATGGCTATAAAGGCACCCATGGCGGTAATGGCGGCGACATCAAGTTTAATGCCAGCGTAATCGCCAATAACGGCAATGTGGAAGTGAACGGCGGCCAAGGCGGCGATGCCCTGTACGAAGGCAACGGCGGCAACGGCGGCCATGCCGGGAAGATTACCTTAAGCAGCCTGGACAACCCGGTTGGCGCCGGCCTGATTTTGGCTCAAGGCGGTAAAGGCGGCGCCGGTTTTGGCCATGGCCTTGGCGGCAACGGTGGCAATGGCGGTACGATTCTCGTGGCAAAACCGGATCACTTCCCCACGGGCTCCTCGGTGGATGGCGGTGCAGCCGGAAATCCTGGCTCGGATTGCGTCATTCCCTCCAATCCTGGTGACAAAGGACAAGTAGGGCCTGCCCCGGCGCCGGAGATTTGTGAGCTTCCCCCAGCTCCTACTCCTACACCAACTCCTACGCCGACACCAACCCCTACGCCAACACCAACCCCTACGCCAACACCAACACCCACCCCTACACCGACACCAACACCTACACCCACGCCTACACCAACACCGACACCAACCCCTACACCAACTCCCACCCCCGTGGCGCCTCCGACGCCCATCTTTACGCCCACCCCGCCCAACGTCAATATTCCCAATAACTTTGTGGTTCCGGGCGCCCCGTTGGTGACTTTTGCGCCGGCGCCCACCACCGTGGTAACCCAGCCTGTGGTTCCCAACGTGTTTGTGGCCCAGCAGGTGCCCTATCCCGAAACGGCGATTCGGGAGCGGTTAGAGCAGGAGATTGCCCAAAATGCAACCACGACCGAACAGCCGCCCATTCAACGGGCAACCACGGTTCGGCCGCCGGCTCAGCGCCGCACCACCGTTCGCGGTTTGTGGTAGCCAGCAACCGTTCTCATTTTAGAAAAACGCCTTTCCAGCAACTGGGAAGGCGTTTTTAATTGTGGAGGGCAATTTATCATTTTCAGATGTGTTTAATGCCGTATGCAAGGTATAGGAAATTACAGTATGCGGCTATCCCCCATTACTTCGAATCATCATCTTCGGTTGAGAAACTTGCAATCGCCTCAATTTGGCGAGTCCGCCATAAAGAATCTCCCAACGGAACAGCTAACCCGCTCTCATATCGAAGCGGTTTTTGGGACCTACGGCAAAATCGCCATCGAGCAAACCGTGAAATCCGTTCAGGAATTTTACCAAGACCGTCCGCCATACCCTGTTCTTCAGCACGTTCGCAATTTGATCCCGGAGGATGATCTGCTTTGGGTACAATTCAATATGCTCACCGGGTTATTGGTTGCGCCGGATAATCCCTCCTGGGGCCTTAAACTGATGCTGGATGCCCAGCATGCCTACCAGGATTTTCATGCGAAAACCAACGGACCCTTGCATGCTGAAATTTTGGGCCAGACGGGGCACATCCGCTTGCAATTGGCCCGCCGGGAGCCCGACACCGCCCTCCATCACAAGCGGGAAGCGATTAAGGCGTTTGAGGCGGCGGCAAATACGTGCAAAAACATGCCGAACCGCTATCTCATTCACAACTTGTTTGGGGAAGTGTCATCACCAAGCACACAGTATGTGAGCTATGTCCGGCTGATTATTCAAACTTTAGAAGGGATAGAATCGCTAACCAGACCGGAGTGGGAAAAGCTCAAACACTACAAGGCAATCATTGATTCCCCAGCTGAATTACACCCGCTAAAAGCGGTGCTGAGTAATTAAGAGGGAAAGCCTTAAGGGCTCTCCCTCTTTTGGAATCCGATTTAATTCAGGGTTTACTGGTTGGTTGTGGCAGCATCCGCACCGGAACTGGCTGCATCATTACCGCCGATATCGGATGAGGCGCCTTCGTCACCACGACTACTTTCACCCGTATTTCCTGAAGGTACCGGTACGGGAACAGTGGATTCACGCTCGATCACGCGGCTTTCGATAATACTGGGTGCGCTGGGCGCAGGTAATGCGGTATCCCGCTCTTCCACGTTGGTTTCAATTTCCATCGCACGCTCCGGGGTATCGTTATCCATACGGTTAAACGCGAAGACAAAGAACCCGAAAACCAGGATTAATGCCGTTACGCTCAATATGGCGTAAAATGCTCTGTTGCTCATAAAAGATATCCTCTTGCTTCTTTTCTCGTCTGAAAAGGCTAAACCGCGCTTCTGCCCTGGATGAGGTGGATCAGCGCCACGGCAATGGCCACAACAAGCAGGACGTGGATAAAGTTACCCATCGTGTTGCCGCTGACCATACCCAGTAACCACATCACCAGCAGAATGACAAACAAAGTCCATAACATGAGCATCTCTCCTTTTATTCACACACGTTTGCTTTGGTTGGATTTCGAGATACTGACATTATGTCGTGACAAGCCCTGCGCATGAATTCGGCAACAAGCTAGACTATCGCTAGCCACCTTTCCATAAATGGCTGTTGCTGCACACCAGATGATACTCATCGTGAAGTTGCTGGTAGCGATACCGATCCCGTATCCGGCGGTCGAAGAAACGGCCCTTGGAGTCCGCTGCCTGGAAGTCGTGGAAGACGGACTGGGGCACTGCAAAATAGATATAGGTACTACTGCTTTCAAACCTGATAAAAAGCCTGCCGTCATCATAGCCGATATGGGAAATGGCGCTGGACTCAACCGCGTGCCATTGCAGCATGGGGGCATCCCTCCGTTATTAACCCAATTCCATTGAAGCAGGTGTCTTGATCCAATACATCTGCCTGTGCGGCTAAAGTTACTGCCTTAGGAAATGGGGTTTGGGCCATACCTTCAGCAGGAGCAGATGGCTGTCCTCCAGGGCTTCCATACTAATATAGAGGCGAGGCTCAATATCCACTTGCTGACCGGCTTTAAGGGATAATTGGCTTCGTTCGTTCAAAATTTGTACCGCTCCTTCCAGCACGATGAGGCATTGGTGCTGGCCGGACATATGTTCTTTTAGCCGCTGCCCTTGGGGTAATACGATATGGTGCAGGCTGGTCAAATCCTGCTCAAAGCACTTGTTAAACCGTATCCTGTCCTTGGGTGTTTCAAACAGGCTTTCTGCTTTAAAAACCCATTGCGGTTCCGGTCGGTGCAGTGTCCCGGCTAGTCTGCCGCAGCGAATCGCGGTGTCCACTTCCGCCAGCTTACGCCCAACCATTTGGCTTTCCTCAGGTTCCAGCACCCTATCCGCATAGGGAAACACGCCCTGCTCCTCCTCAAGGATGTGGGCTTTCAGTTGCGCCTCAAATTGCTGAAAACGCTGCGCCACCATCGCCCTATCCAATGGATCGGACTTCAGGGCTTGATAGAAATCTTCTTCTGTGGATAAGAGCTTGTCATGCTCCACTTCCATCAGCATCATCGTTCGGTATTGGCTTAATACGGGAAACAGGGCGAATTCTTCGCAGGCATAATGCCGGGCCAGGTCATCCTTCAGTTGCTGCGCCAGCCGCTGGAGTGCCGCCCAGTCCTGGCCGGTCTCAATCTGAATTTGTATTTGCTGTAGCAGGGCTTCCGTTTCGCGGTGGTCGCGGATTAGCAAATCACAGCAGGAAGAATGGCTTTCTAGGACGTTCATCACAAAATCAGGCTTCTCTCTGAATTGAAGGTTCATTTTACCCGCAAAATTGTTTACACTAATCTCACGTGTATTCAGGATGGTCAGGATTATGGTAACGCAAACCCCTCAATCTCCCCAAACGCATAAGGAACTGTATCTGCAAATTCGGAGTAAACTGCCTTATATCAAGGCGCGAGAATCCACATCGATGGTGGAGGTAATGGGGGCCATTGATGAAGAAAGCGCACTGAATGACGACGTCCGCCTGTTAGGGGCGTTATTGGGGCTCATCCTGCATGAACACCGGGGCGCGGATTTCTACAACTTCATCGAAGTCCTTCGGCAGACCTCCAAGATTGCGCGGGAGTCGTTCAACAACCTGGCGTTCGAAGCGTTTGACGACATCTTGCAAGCCCGCATTGCCAACCTGCCCATTGAGGAGCAGGTCAAGTGGCTGGAAGACGCCGCGGCGGCGTTCCGCCTGTTCCTAACCCTTACCGGCATTGCGGAAGGCTATCACCAGACGCGGCTGCTGCAACAGAATGAGCAGGGGATGAACCGGCTGATGACGGAACTCATCAGCGAGGATATTTCCTGTGATACGCTTCAAAACGTGATTGATAACCAAACCATCCGCCTGGTTGCCACGGCCCACCCCACGACCATTCTTCGGCAAACGCTCCTGAAGCACCAAAAGGACATTTTCTACACCTTAAAGGCCCTGCATTCGCCTGATATTGACCGGTTTCGCCAACAGGAGCTGGTGGATGAGCTGGCGGAAAAGATTGAAATCCTCTGGGCAACGCATTTCAGCCGGTGGGCCAAGCCCAAGGTTAAGGACGAGGTGAGCCAGGTCCTTGGCTATTTCAAAAAGACATTGTATGATACCCTGCCGCAAATGCACCAAAAGCTGCACCGGCTGCTGGATTACTATTACGCCGATCACTGCATTGATCACCGCCGGCCGGTCATTTCGCTCGGTAGCTGGGTGGGCGGCGATATGGACGGCAACCCGAACGTGACGCCGGAAGTGTTTGCCGATGCACTCTCCCGGCACTATCACACCCTGATTAACCTGTATATCAACGACATGTACGCAATGGGGCCGAATCTCAGCCATTCCAAGTTTAAGGTCATTGCGCAGCCCGCTTTGATGGCGTCCATCCAAGCCGACTTGGAGGCCATGCGAAAGGCCGGGCTTAACACCGCCGATTATGAAATCCTGTTAACGCGGGAGCCGCACCGTCTCAAGCTCATCCTGATGATGGATCGGTTACGGCAGTCTCTCAACCAGCAACTCCTGATTGGGATGCGGACGAAGAGCCCGTTTGTATACCGTTCCGCGGACGAGCTGCTGGCCGATGTCCAATTGCTGATCGAAAGCTACAACGCGAATCGTTTTGGCCGCACCGTACGGCTGCGCCTGGAAAACCTGGCGAACAAGGTGCGATTGTTCGGGTTCCATTTTGCCGCTATCGACTTACGGGAAGACATCCTGCACATCAACCTGGCTGCCAAGGCAGTACTGCTGCTCTCCGGCTATCAGCCGGAACAGATTGGCGAAATGAAAAACAACCCGGCCCTGCGGGAACTGTTGACCGAAGAAATCCTTTCACCGAAAGGCCTCAGTGCCCGACAACTGAACGTTGACAGCTTTTCCGGGATTATGACGGACTCGGATCAGGTGAGCATGGTTGTTCGCATTATGGAGATGCTGAATATCGCGCACCAGGCCCACCAGTTTATTGGCCAGGATGCCTGCCGCAATCTCATCCTGACAATGGCTTCCTCGGCGGATGACGTGTTGGCGGGGCTGCTGCTGCTTAAAACCCAGGGGCTCTTCTACCGGGATTCCCGTGGGCAATACCACAGCGACATGGATTTGATTCCGCTTTTCGAGACGATTACCGACTTGGAAAACGCCCCGGATGTCTTTGAGGCGTTGCTGGAAAATAAGGCCTACCAGCAGCAACTTCGCTGCCGCAACAATACGCAGATCATCATGCTCGGTTATTCCGACAGTAACAAGGACGGCGGCTACTTCTCCAGCAATTGGGAGGTGTATAAGGCCCAGGCTCGCCTGCTGGAAATTGCCAACAACTATTGCATCAAGCTGCGCTTCTTCCATGGTCGTGGCGGAAACATTGGTCGTGGCGGCGGCCCCACGTTGCGCGCCATCAAGGCCCTGCCCCCGGAGAGTTGCCACTGGGGCCAGGAAATTACGGAGCAGGGCGAAGTCCTGTCCCGGTACTATAACGTGAATGAGATTGCCCTCGCCCACCTGGAAAATATTTTTAGCGCGCTGCTGCAAAAAAACCTGCACGAGGATGCCCCGCCCGAGGCAGCCTGGAAAGATGCCGCAGAGGTCATCTCCCGCTTCTCGCTGGAGAAATACAAGAGCCTGATCCATCACAACCCGGACTTCCTCACCTACTTCGAGCAGGTGACGCCTAAAGAGGTGGAGCTGATGAGTATCGGCTCCCGCCCGGCCCGCCGCCGTACGCTGCAAACCATCAAGGATCTGCGAGCGATTCCCTGGGTGTTTCGCTGGTTCCAATCCCGGCAAATCCTGCCCGGTTGGTTTGGGCTGGGCTCCGGCCTGGAGCAGTTCTTGAACCAGGATCCGCAAGCCAACCTGGCTTTGCTCAAAACCATGTATCGCGACTGGTCTTTCTTCAAAAGCCTGCTGGAGAACAGTGAAATTGCCTTGCGCCAGACCGACCTGCGAATTGCCAACTATTACACCACCATTGCCAAGGATCAGGCCGTTGCGAAGGAGATCCTGTCCACCATTGAGGCCGAGTACACCAAAGCCATCCGGATGATTACGCAGATTACGGGCCAGGTACTGCTGGAACGCACCGAGGATCAGCCGTTGAAGAACTCGATTGAATTGAAGGAGCCCTATCTCGACCCGCTCAATTACATCCAGGTGCGGTTACTGTCCAAATACCGCGAGCTTCAGGGCAAAGACGTTTCCGATGAACTATTGGATCGCTACCAGCGTGCTATCATCTCCAGCATCGAAGGCATTGCCACCGGCTTAGGCACAACCGGCTAATAAGGAAACAGGGCTAAACCCTTTAGTTTTAGCCCTGTTTAACGTTTTTTCAACTTCGCCCTAAACCTCTTCTGCGACGAGGGGGCGATTAAACTTTCCCTTGAGTTCGTTCCACTCTATTTCAAGGCTGCCGCCTGTGGCGGAATACTGTCTTTCCCAATTGGTCAGCAGATCCATACACGCATGGTCTATGAAACCGAGCTTTTCAAACCGGACATTCAAAGCCAATCCGGGCGGAACCGTATCCAGTACTGCCATAAGCTTGGGCAAGCTGAGGAAGGTGGCGCTACCGCGAAGGAAAAGCGTCGCTTGCTCCGCGCAAGGATCGCGCAGGAAACGTACTTCCAGGTTCGAGAAATCGTACAGAAGCTTGAGCGCGGAAACGGCAAAGCCGATAATGACCCCTTCCAACAGGTTTGTCATCACAATGCCTACCAGGGTTACAGCGTAGATCAGCACTTCTCCCTTACCGTAGCGCCATAACAATTTAATGGTTTTGATGTTGACGAGTTTATAACCCGTGTACACCAGTATGGCCGCAAGGCTGCAAACCGGGATGGTTTCCAGCAGGAATGGAAATGCCACCACCAACACCAGCATCCAGAACCCATGCATAATGGTGGACCAGCGGGTCTTGGCGCCGGATTGCACATTGGCCGAACTTCGCACGATTACGCCGGTCATCGGCAGTGCGCCGAGAATGCCGCAAAGCGTGTTGCCAACCCCTTGGGCGATAATTTCCTTGTTATAACGGGTGCGGTTCTCCGGGCACATTTGATCCACCGCGGCTGCGGTCAGCAGGGTTTCCGCACTGGCCACAAACGCAATTGTCAGCGCGGCAACCCAAATGCCCCCATCCGCCAGCAGGTTAATACTTGCAAGGGACGGCAGGTTGATTGCGCTGAAGAAATTTTCAGGCAAAGAAACAAATTTGACCGGCAGTTGAAAAATGGCGGCTGCAAGGACCGCTACAACAACGGCCACCAGGGCAGGTGGAACTATTTTGAACTTGCGCGGGGCGTAGTTCCAGATAATGAGCGTCATAATGGTGAGGATGCCCAATGCCGCGGCCAAGTGGTGGGTTGAGCCATCCAACGGGAAAATCCCTTTTTGGATGGCTGCTGGAATTGATAAGAGGTTGTCGATGCCGCTTTGTTTTGGCGCATCATCCAGCATTACATGGAATTGGCTGGCTAAAATCAGCACGCCAATCCCGGCCAGCATCCCGTTGATGACAGCGGGAGAAACCGCCCGGAACCATTGGCCAAGCCTGAAAACCCCAGCTGTAATCTGCATCACGCCGGCCAGCAACACTATCACGCCAAATCCTTCCAGCCCATGCGTCTGGATGGCTTCCCACACAATGGCAACCAGCCCTGCTGCCGGGCCGCTTACCTGTAGCGGGCATCCGGAAAGATAGCCCACAATAATGCCGCCAATAATTGCGGTAATAAGTCCTACGGCAGGCGGCGCGCCTGATGCGATCGCAATACCAAGGCACAGTGGCAGGGCCACCAGAAACACGACAATGGACGCCGTGAAATCCTGCCAGAAGGTACTGGATCGGTTTGAACCCAAGGAGACCTTGCTGTTCATCGATACCTCCAATATTAAATCTGTAAAGTGTTAAGAGCGGTTCGTCAGCAAAGAGGGATTGGAGGCGCCCTCGGGTTTGTATTGTAAAATTTTGGACTCAGATAAAGAAAGTCGCCCATTGCAACTTTATGACCGGCACTTTTAAAACCGAGCGGGGCTAGGAACAGCGGAAGCGTATCCTTCCTGCGGGATTGCCCCTGGCGGACCAGCTCGTGTGCCGGGATATCATCCTTTAGTTCCTCTGCAAACAGAGCTGTGTTGATCGTTTTGGATTGGGTTTGCGGAGGGGCCACAAAAGTGGGGAGGACATTGAATACAGCCAATGCAACAACCAGGATCACCGTGGTAATGGTGTTGTGGTGTTTTAGCAGTTGTGGGTGATTCAGTCGGATCATCGGCTCTACTAAGGTTGCTTTTCTATTTTATCAGATGGATTGAAGTGCGTTGAGGCGGGGGTTGGTATAAGCCGGACGCGCCTCATCTTCCTGGAGGATGGGCGTGAATTGACCCTTTTCGGGATCAAAGGCAAACACTTCGCCCGTCTGTATCTTATAAACCCAACCATGCAGATTTATTGCGCCTCGCGCTAATGCGGAAGCCACACTCGGAAGGGTCTTTAAATTCTCCAGTTGCACCAGCACATTCTCCTGGATGGCGACGTTGGCCTTGGCTTCATCATCCAGGTGAGCGTAGTTCTCTTTTAAAATGTTGCGCGTGGCTTCCGCGTGGCTTAACCAGCCTGACACACTGGGCAGATCCGCGACTTTTTCCGGGGCAAGCAGGGCATGCATTGCACCGCACTGGGAGTGCCCGCAAACAATAATATCTCTTACGCCCAAAACGGCAACCGCATACTCAATGGTTGCGGCCTCACCGCAGGTGCCTGCCCCATGCGGGGGAACAATATTGCCGGCATTGCGCAGAATGAAAAGCTCGCCGGGCTCGGTGTGCGTAATCAGGTTGGGGTTGATACGGGAGTCCGCGCAGGTGATAAATAACGCATCCGGCTGCTGGCCATGATGCAGCCGCTCAAACATCTCGCGTTTCGAGCTGAAGATTTGATCCTGAAAATGGTGAATACCTTTTACCAGTTTTTGCATCGAAGCGATCCACTCCTGTTAATAACCAAACGTGCTTTAAATGAGTTCCTAATCCTAACAGATTCCTTGCTCATTACAATGGACAGCCTCAAAGGTTCTATCGGCAAGACGCCATAAAAGTTAACCCGACAGTAATACGGGGTTATGAGCTAATGGTACCCTGTCGCTTATCCTTCGGCCATCCTCGAAAGAATGTAACAATTTGTTCAAAGAAAATCAATTCAGTCAGATAGGTTGTTTTTATTTTTTTATATAATTCAATTCATTTCCGTGTAATGGACTTGGACATGGGGATGAATTGGCGGAGAAGAAAGAGAGAGAGACAGCATGGCGATTAATCCAGCGCAACAAGCTCAATTGGCAGGTCTGGAAACACAGCTGCAACTTGTAAAGCAGCAACAGTCCAGTATCCTGATGAATCCCGCGCTATCGGGCTTTTCACAAAACGATCTCATGAGGGCCACCAATATTGCATTCGGCAATGGCGGCGATACTTTTCTGTCCACCTTGGGTGGCGTCGGCCTGGATAGCCTGGGTCTGGTCGGCCTGGGTTCCATGGGCGGCAGTTTCTCACAGCGAGATTCCGCAGCATTACTGCAAAGCGATCAACTGTTCCAGGCAGGCTTGGCATTATCAGGCCCTAACTCCCTGGCAGCCCATTTGGCACAGAAGGCTCAGGTTGCTTCAATTCAAGAGGCTCAACGGGCACAGCTTGCGCAGTTGCAACAACTACAGCAATTGCAGCAGTTGCAACAGGCACAGGCCCTACTTGCCGGTGGCGGGGGCGGTGGACTGCAAGGCCTCCTGGGTGTCTTCTCATCGCTACTGGGCGGTGGCGGCGGCGGTGTTGCCGCAGCAGGCGGCCTTGGCGCTCCCGGTGCGGGAGGCGGCCAAACCGGTTTGGGAGGTCAGCTCAATCTAGGTAACCTCCTCGGGATGCTGATGTCCATGTTACAGGGCGGACGCGTATAAAAACCTTTATCCCTTTTAAGCAAAGATATAACGGATAGAAGAAGACGATTTTTAAGAAGAGAAATCGGAGATGACGGAGAATGTCGGTTAATCCTTTCACTATGGATATAACCTTGCGCCAACAGCCCATAGCTGGCGCCATTGCCGCAGCGGCTGCCCAGGCAACTACTGTTCCCAACAACGTATTTTCGTTTGTCCAGGGAGCAGCGCCAGGGAGTAATAGCGACAATGCATTTTTCGGCGTAAGCCAACTCAGCGATGCCACTTTTTTAAACCGTACAACCGGTTTGTACCAAGCAGGTTTATCGTTGGGCGGGACGAACTCGCTTGCGCGCCAGTTGGAGCAACGAGCTTCCGGCGCCATGGCCGGCATGAACATGGGTTTTTCTTTTAACAACCTCATCGCTGGCAATATGATGGATTTTGGGCCTGCAACAGCAAGTATGAGCCCGTTTGCCGCCTTTAGCGGCCTTAGCGGTGGTTTTGATATTATGGGCGTTTTTAGTCAGTTGCTAGGCGGTGGTGGTTTTGCCTCGCCGTTTAGCCAGATGTTTCTGCCGCAGAATTTTGGCAGCCTATTTGCCGATCCTTCCAGCCAGATTAATGCTTTTGCCGGACCAGTCGTTCAATCCGCGCGGGTTTTCGAGCCTGAGCCACAAGCCGAACCGCAACAGCAGCAACCTGCACAAAATAACAATAACCCGCCACCGGCGCAAAATAACGCTCCAGCCCCGGCTCCGAACAATGCCAACAGAAGCGATAACAACCCGCAACCCCCACCGGTGAATAACAGCACGAAGCCGGATAATAACAAGCCCCCTGCGGATGCGAACGCAAACAAGACCCCGCCCAAAACGGATGCGGACAAGCCGGCAAGCAGTGCCCCTCCCACCCCGCCCCCAAGGACGGATAAAGAGGAACCTGCCAATTCCAGCCCGCCAGCCAAATCGGATCCCCCGAAGCCGCCAGAGAAAAGCGCTGCTTCTCGGCCAAGTCAATCGGGTGCAGACAATACACAACGGCAAGACAACAATAGCAATAATTCCCCAGCCGCAGACGGTCGCAGGGCCAACTCTTCCGAAGGCAATCGGCCGGACAATACCGCAACCGATTCCGATAAAGTAACGGAAGAAACACGTGATGATTCCGCCCAAGGTTCCGATAAACCTGAAAGCGGTGTCAATAATGACCCCGACAAGAAAGAAAAGGATTCCGCGGAGAATAACGGCGACAATAATAACAATTCCAGCCCTGGAACCGGCACATCACCAAACAGTGATCCACTAAAAGATAAAGTAAAATAAGCAAGGCATTCCAAATAAAATCCCTCTGGTTATCTGGCCAGAGGGATTTTATTTGGGACTCGCTCTCTAAACCTGATGTATCGTCCTCTAACCCGACTTTACATTCCGTCACATACTAGCACCAGAATTCATATGATTGTTTTAATACATTTATAGGATGAAGTCGTGTTTTTCAGAGAGAGAAGACCGCGTTGGAGGAAGGAACAAGAGATGGTGTCCAGTCAGGTGCAATCTGTTTTATTGCAAAACCAGCTTAGCGCAGATCTGTCCGCACGGCGGGGTCTGTTGCTTAATCCTGCATATTCCGGATTTAACGAACAGGATTTAACCCGCTCTTTGGGCATTGCGTTTAGCAACGAAGGCAGCAATTTTCTAAACAACCTGGGCGGTGGTATTGGCCTAAATGGCATGGGTCTGGTTGGTCTCGGGGGCCAGCGCGACAACCAGATGCTAGGAGCCAGCCAGAACATATTTGAAGCCGGCCTGGCTTTGGCAGGGCCCAGCTCGCTGGCCGCCACGTTAAACCAAAAAGCCCAGCAGGCGTTTGTGCAACAGCAGCAAGCCCAGCAATTGGCCCAATTGCAACAGATGAATGCCAGCTTCGGCATGATGGCCAGCCCCATGACTGTTAGCCAGCCAATGGACTTTAACAGCCAAATCCTTTCCAGATTGGGCACAACCGCATCCATATCCGGCAATAGCGGGTTTGGCTCACCACTGTTCAACTCCTCGGCCTTCTCTCCGGATTTTGGCGGACTGACCAGCATGGGCCCCATGAATATGGGCCAGACCGGCTTAGGCCCCGGTGTGTTGAATAGCAGCTTGAACCCATCCGATTTTATTGGGCCGATGCTGAACCTGTCCCCACAGAGTTTTGGTAATCGGCAGGTTATGCTGCCGACTTTCCAACAGCCCAGCCCAGCCCGCCAGGCACCCACCTTTGGCTCGGAGGAGCCATTTGGCGGTGTAGCAAACCCCGGCCGACGCAAGATGAAACCCAGGAAACTGCAAAAGGCATTTTTCCAGCTCCTGAACCGGGAATTTGGAGGCCTCCTAACACAGAATAAAGCATCCAAAACCGGTCAATAGAACACGTTCCAAGGATTGTTGTTATCAGATATGGCGGGAATCAAACTAGACTTTTGTCTAATATACGGATGACCTCCCTTCTGCAAGTAGCGATATGGCGGGGGTTGTAAGATATAGCTACATGTTCAGGTTTCTTGGAGAGCGGATGGCGGTATAATACACTTTGTTCTATCACCCTGGGTGTACTTGGGCTTAAATACACCTCCTTTTCGAGGAACACTATGCTGCCATCCCTACAGCGTGCGAAACAATTGGAGCCTGCTTATAACCGGCTCAGCCAGATAATTGGTTGCGCCGTATTTGCCATTGCAACCGTTGCAACTTTTGGATACCTTTTAAACCGGCCTGTTTTGACGTCTTACTCTCTTAATCCCACAGCACCGCTGCTTACCCCGTATAGCATTATGGCAATGTTATTAATTGGGTTGGGCCTGGTAACCATTGCAGGCCGATTTCGTGTTAGCTTCAAACCCCATGTGCAGGATACTGTTGAAAAGGCAACTTTCATTATTCCAGGCATTACCGGTCTGCTCTCAATTTTCTACATCTGGATGCGGACGGACTTTAATGTGGCACTGGCAATGTTCCAAAAAGTGTCGGGCATACCAATGGCTTATAATACGGCCATTTGTATCCTGTTACTCTCTGTTTGCCTGTTTTTCCTAAAATATCATCGTCACTCCGATGTGGCAGTTGCGTACCTGGTGAGTTTGCCTGCTTTTATTGTCGTTAATATCGCTATTTTTGCCCTGTATGGGCATTTTGCAGGAATGCCCATCCTTTTCAGCTTCAAGATGTCAATCCCGATGGTCATCTGTTTGCTATTGTCCAGTTTCTCGCTCCTGGTCAGCACAATTCCTTATAAGGGGCTATTGTTGCCTTTTCTGGATCCTTCCCGAAAAATCCGCTTGATGGCGGCTCTCTCAATCATTTGTGGTCTCGGGGTGATATGGGAAGGCATTAACGATCTGGCCTTTCTCAGTATTATGACGGGAGATCTCTTCCAATCCCCGCAGGATTTGGGTATACGGCGCTATTATTTCATTTCTGCCATTGCATCCGTTATCCTGGCCGTGCTGATTAAGGCTTTTTCCCTGCGGGCCATGCAGTACTACAGCGAATCGACATTTTATGCCAAACAAAAATCGAACCTTGCAGCCCGTGAATCCGCACTTCGCACGATTTTGGAAGTCGTTCAGAACCAGAAGGACCTGGGGCAGATTTACCAGGTGACTGTGGAGAAACTGGGAGAATACCTCCAGGCGGATCGCTGTTTTATTTGCAGCTTTAATGCCTCCTCTCAAGAGATTACTCCGCCGGTGCAGGAATATCGATCATCTGAAGCAGTGGACTCGATACTTGATCGGCTACCGCTGCTGGCCCAGGGGGCGAAGCACATTATCCGGCAGCTTTGTGATGAGAAAGGTGTGTTCGCCTATAATTCGCAAACCCCCACGCTTCCAGAGGAAATGCGTGCCTGTATGGTGCGGATGGATGTGCAATCCGCATTAACTGCGGCCATTATGTCCGGAGATGAGTGCCTTGCCCTGCTGTTCGTCCACCAGACCAACGCTTCAAGGCATTGGAGCGATGACGAAATCCAGTTTATGGCGTCGGTTGTGCAACAGCTTGGGACGGCGTTGAACCAGTTCCAATTGGCGCAGGCGTGCACTTATGCCGAGGAACTGTTGCATGAAAAGCTGGACTTTATTAAGGCCATTACCGATAACGTTAGCGCCGGCATGGTTGCCGTGGATGATGAAGGGCGCATTACGTTCGTTAATCCTGCGGCGCAGGCCATGCTGGGGTATCCCGAGGCAGATATCCTGGATAAACTGATCAACGAAGTGGTTCTCTCCCCATCGAGCCCGGCAGCAAACCGATTTTTGCCGGAAATCCTGTCCGGCCAGATGATTCGCAACCACGAAGGGGTTATTCGCCATAGGAATGGGAAAAGCTTCCCGGTAGAGTACTATTCATCCCCTATTATGTCCTATGGCCGCAATATAGGGGCGGTTGTGGCCTTTGTGGATATTACGGCAAGGAAACAGGCTGAACTGGAGTTGGAAAGGCGTTTTCAAAGGGAGAACCTGCTTCGCCGGATTGTCGAGATCATCAACAATGCCATGGAGAT
>CALAJO010000010.1 GCA_937922745.1 uncultured cyanobacterium | reverse complement strand
TCGAACGGACGTTTGCCTGGATGGGAAAATTTAGAAAATTGGAAATCCGCTATGAACGATATGCCAAGTTCTATGAAGCCTTTTGGCAACTCGCTTCTGCCGTTCTGATTCTGAAGAGAATTACCGGATGAGTTCTAGTTTCCTATAATGTGCCCCAAGAGCAGTTAATTTACAGCCTGTGGAATTTATAGCTGCATAGTACATATGCTCTGCCTCAACAGGCATTATTAAACTATGTCGGTTACATAATTGAAGTTCTTTGAAAATCCTTGTATGTTCTTCATTCACGGGAATATGTCGTAAATGTTCCGGGATATTTTCACGATCAGGTTCAAAAGAAGGATCAAGTGGGAAAATATCACTTTCATTTGGGAAATATTTTAGTAAGTTTCTTAATATACTTAGCGATACTTTAGGAGTTACCTCTCTTAAAGTAATAAAGGTTTGGACATTAGCTTTATAAATAGGGCGCTGATCCCAAGGCCCTAGTATTTGATCAACGTGAGAATAAACAGAAGCGGGCGTGATTCGCCCACAAATATCTGCAGCACTACCACTTAAGCTGTCTAGTAGAATACCAGTAAAAAGCCCATGCCCATCATACTCTACAGCTGTTTGGCTTCTATGACAGGCTGTTAAAATGGTAACTCCATTACCGATAGTCGATATTTTATCACTAGATGCGAAACTTGAAATCTCTCCCATACTTCCTGAGTGGCAACTATCCAATATAATCACACTTGATTTAATACTCGGATACGCTTGATTGGCAAGAGTAAGAATGTCATACAAGGATGCTCCATATGCTCCCTTCCTTCCATCCTGAGCTACAATATACCCTTCGCCTGCCTGATTAATTAGGCCATGTCCAGCAAAATAAAAGAGGGCTGTTTCTGCATTTCCCTGAAAGAGCTTTTCTAAAGCATCAACAAGAATATCACAATTTACATTTTCAGTATTGCTAGTAAGCAGCTTTACAGAAAAATTGGGTGAACCATCACCATTTTTTTCTAATAGGCTAGCTACAGAAACCGCATCATTAACACAACCTTTTAAAGGAACACCGGAGTAATCGTCAATGCCAACAATTAAAGCTTTTTTCATCTTAGATTACATCCTTGTAACACCTAAATTTTTACCTTCTTGCATCATTTGATTAATTGCGCCGGCAATTCCATTCCAAGTCCATTTAATTGTCCTGTTTCGTCTTAAGCCTTCAGGAAGTTTACTATTTTCATTAGCACCACCGACATAAACGCCAAAAACAGGTATATTATTTTTAATAGCCATTTTAATCTCTTTTGTAACGCCATTAGCAGAAGCCATGTGCTTACCGACAAGAACAATTAACATATTGCATTTTTTAATTTTCTCTTCAATCTGAGCTTCCCAAATAGATTGAGGTAAGGCCGATTTAGAAGACCAGTCTTGGATATTAATAGGAGTTTTTTCATTTTTGCATTGACCAACAAAAAGTATTCTTTCATCTTCGTTATGATCAAAGTCAAAACTAATAAATGCTCTAGGATCTGCCATTCAACTATCCTTCCTTATCTTTCATATTAAATCATTTGTTGTTTAAACAAATAAATTAAGAAACAATCTCATGATATGAGATAACTCATTTAAGATCAAGCTCTTTTTTGTAATGGCGTTTTAAAGAATTCAGTAGCTCAATATTTAACTTTTCGATGAGGCGGCGATTTTAATCTCTTCGCCGACGATGGCGGAGGCAACCTGGTTGTAGATTTTCGCCTTGGCTTCGGCCGGATTGGGGATCTCGGCCAGGAGTTGGGAAAGAGGGCCCTCCAATTGCCGGATGAGGCTGGCAGCTTGGGCGTGGGGGCCATTGAGTACAAAGCAGTTGCCGCTTTCGATGTCCCGGTAGATTCGGGTGGCGTCGCGTTCGATGTGGCCTATGGCGGGCATTTCCACCTGGTTTGCACCGACTGTAAATGGCAACGGGGAAGCGGGAGCCGCGTCATTCGGGCGGAGATGGGTATCCAACGCGAGGTTGATGAACATGGACAGAATGCCGTCCAGCCTGGGTGTGGTGGCATTCTGAAGCGTGACGCCAGGAAGGGGTTGTGGGTGGAATAAGGCCTCGCGTGCTGCCTTCATACCGGCGCGCAACGATTCTCTATTTATGGCTCCAGTCAATAAATTGGGCATCACTTCATCTATTGCCGTCAGCATCTGCCCCTGATCCGAAGGCCGAGATTGGTAGCGGTCGGCAATCGGCAAGGCCCTGGTTTCCAGGCGATTGGTAATAGCATGCGCTACTGTCATTTGCTCGGTTCGAGGAACTTGGCTGAGGGGAAGGACGGCGCCAAAGCGACAATTCATGCATCGGTTTCCTGTTGAGGGGGCTATTGCTATAGACGCCGATGAATCGGAAAAATTGCCAGGCTAATTTAATCCGCTCTTTGGGCCTTTAAAACCTGGATGAGGTTTTTAACGCGGGTGGCGTTTTGCGGGCGGGTGTGGATGGAATCGAAGTGGTAGCTGTAGCAGAAGACGCCACCGTAAGTCGGGTCTTCTCCGGGCAGGGAGATGCTGAGGCTGGACGGCTCGGCGTGCTTTGGGTTGGGGTGGCCGAGTTGGTCCCGGATTTGCGAAAATAATCGCTGCACATGGAGAGGGCCCACCTGGGCGGATTGCTTGAACCGATGCTCCAGGTTCGTACCTTCCAGGGCAACCAGGGGCTGGCCTGCAAGCGCGGCTTCCGCGTGTTGGATGAGTTCCCTCTCAAGGTCGGTGGGCTTGGAAAACTGGCGGGCGGGCACTTGCTCGGGCACAATGCTCTCCAACCGGTGGCGTTGCCGTAACGTGGCCTGGGCCGCGCCGGGGCCGGCAATCCCGTATCGGGGGGCGATGGCGGTAAGGGGCGCGTTAAATTGCAGACGAAACATATGACTTTACTCCCAACGTGAACAACCACTTTTTCGGATACCTAAGATACCCCAGAAACCGATGGAACGCAAAACCAACCGAACAATCCTTTCCATGCAGAATACTGTGCCATTGGGCAATAGAGCGAAACGGCTTTGGCCTTCATACTATTAAGATATATCTCCCTTAAACATCCAGGTTGATGGGAGGTTGAATTATTAAAGTTGAGAAGGGAAAAGAAAGATGCTGTGGACAATTGCACTGATTCTGCTTGTACTGTGGCTTCTGGGTGTGGTAACCAACAATACGCTGGGTGGTTTCATCTACGTGTTGCTGGTACTCGCCATCGTTTCAGTACTCATCCAGGTGATTACCGGCAGACGCTCCGTTTGACGGAACGCACCGCAGCCGCAACGCCATGCGGTTGGAATTTGCGGAAAAAATGCGTATGATACTATCAGGAATTTCAGGTTTTGCTCCGTCGCGGGAACCTGAAATTCTTGTTTATACGTGCTTTTGGAGGGTCGTCACTTGAGTTGGGTCACAAACATCCGCTATGATAGCAGTATGAATGAACTGCCTGCCATCGATCATCAACTCAACCGGCAACGCCTGGCGCTTGCCCGCAACCTGGCTAAAATGCTGGACTCGGCGTTTACGATTCCCGGCACCAACCAGCGCTTCGGGCTGGACAGCATTTTGGGGTTTGCGCCCATCGTCGGGGATATCCTGCCGATTGGGGTTTCGCTATATATTGTTTACCTGGCCCAACGCATGGGCGTGCCGCGAAAGGACATCTACCGGATGCTGGCGAACGTGGGCATGGACGCCGCGATCGGCGCGGTGCCGCTGGCGGGCGACATTATGGATATTTTCTTCAAGGCCAACCTCAAAAACCTGGCGCTGATGGAACGCCATCTGGAGTACCAGGAGTTTGGGCGGTTGCCCAAGCCTACACTTCTTGAGGGGCTTTTTGGCCGGCGCCGGCGGCGGCCGTCATCTGTCCCGCCGCAGCGCCAGACAATTGACATTGTTCCAGAACATCGCCTAAAGGATAAATCTTAATCGTATTGCTAATCCCGGAAATGTGGGTTTGTCCGGCGCAGAACACAATCGGGTCGCGCTTGTGCAGCAGCCCGCTGTTGATAATCGCTTCTTCCGCGGCGCAGAAGGTTTCATCGGTGGATTCGGTCTGCGCCATTTTAAGCGGGTAAACGCCCCATAACAGGTTAAGCAGGCGATACACCTTGCTATTGGGCGTTAAGGCGATAATCGCCCGCTGCGGCTTTCGCTTGGAGATGCGCCGCGCCATGCGACCAGAGCTGGACAGGACGACAATGGCCTTGGTGTTGGCTTTGCGCGCGGCATGGCAGGCGGATTGCGCAATGGCCTCGTGGAACTTCAATACGCGATCGCTGGTGGCCTCGGCCACCATGTCCTGGGTTTCCACGTGGTGGTTCCATTCCATGTAGTGGCTTTCGGTTTCCTGGATGATGCGGGCCATCATCCGCACGGTTTCCACGGGATACTTGCCCACGGCGGTTTCCCCGGAGAGCATCAGGGCGTCGCTGCCATCGAAGACGGCGTTGGCCACGTCGGACACTTCCGCGCGGGTGGGGGAGGATTGCTGGATCATCGTTTCCAGCATTTGGGTGGCGGTGATAACGGGTTTTTCCGCATGGTTGGCTTTCTGTATCAGCATCTTCTGGATGACGGGCACGCGTTCGGGGCGTAATTCCACGCCCAAGTCGCCGCGGGCCACCATAATGCCGTCGGCCGTGGCGATAATCGCGTCAATCTCATCCAGCGCCTGCGGCTTTTCAATCTTGGCGATGATGAGCGGGGTGGTTTGCCCTTCCGGCATGTTCTCTTCCAGAAAGCGGCGCAGGTACAGGATATCCTGGTAGCTGCGCACGAAGGAGAGCGCGATGTAATCCAGGTCCTGCTGGAGCGCGAAGACGGCGTCCACCTTGTCTTTTTCGGTCATGGCGGAGAGGTTGGCCATTTTAATGCCGGGGACGTTAATCCCTTTTTTCTGGCCCAACAGGCCGCCCACAACCACGCTGCAAATAATCTCGTGCTGGGAGAGCCGCTCCAGCACATTCAGGACGATGAGGCCGTCGTTGAGCAACACTTCGTCGCCCACTTTCAATTCCTCGATAATCTGCGGGGTGGCGGTGGTAAGCAGGCCCTGGTTGCCGGGATGGGTGCCCACGGCAAAGCGGACGGTCTGCCCCTGCTCCAGCATCACCGGGCGGTGGTCTTCCAGCTCCCCGATACGGAACTTGGGGCCTTGCAAGTCGCCCAGGATGGCGGTGGGCAGGTTCAGCTCGCGGCTGATTTCCCGGATCCACCGGATGGTTTCCGCCAGCTTTTCGTGCTGGGCATGGGAAAAATTGAGACGAAAGATGTTTACGCCCGCCAGCAGCAACTGCCGGATCATATCCGGGTTGGAGG
Organism: uncultured cyanobacterium; assembly: GCA_937922745.1. Lineage (GTDB taxonomy): Bacteria > Cyanobacteriota > Vampirovibrionia > Vampirovibrionales > JAGQHJ01 > CALAJO01. Next base: position 6,045 of record CALAJO010000010.1, on the reverse strand, counting down.
TGGCAGGGCCAAGGGTAGAGACGATTTTAGCCAGGCGCATAAAGGAAACCGTTCCGCTTTCAAACCAAATGACACAACATGTTTGCTATTATATCTCGGTCAAATTCTGGTGTCAGGCCCCAAGCGCAATCTTTCACAATAACGCTTGTCAATGCACGCGGCTATTTCCATCCGGGCGCGGTTACAGGTGCGATCAACGCCGGTCGGATCAAAATGTCTTTTCTGGAACGTAGGCGGGACTGGCTTGCGGATGGAGCGACACCTGGGATGATTCGAACAGGGTGTAGTGCGGCATTTTAATGGTAAAGGTCGTGCCTTCATTCAGCTTGCTGCTAAAGCTAATCTGCCCGCCGTGGGCTTCCACCAGTTTGCGGGTCAGCGCCAGGCCGAGGCCGGTGCCGTCCTGCTTGCGGGAGTATGTGTTATCCAGTTGCACAAACTCCAGGAAGATACGGGAGTAATCTTCCTTGGCTATGCCGATGCCCATATCCGTTACGCTGATGATGAGGCATTTATCCAGATCCAGGTACGTCTTGACGGAGACGGTGCCCGCCTTGTCCGAAAACTTGATGGCGTTGCTGAGCAGGTTAAACAGGATTTGCTTGAACCGCACGGGATCCACTTCCAGGTAGATGTCTTCGTCCTCCAGGAGCATTTGGAGGGAAATGCCTTTTTTCTCGGCCATGGAGCGCATGACGTTGACCGATTCGCTGATGAGTGACGACAGCCGGACGACTTCCGGGTGCAGTTCGATTTTGCCGGACTCCACCTTGGACAGGTCGAGGATATCGTTGATGAGGCTCAGCAAGTGCTGGCCGCTGGTGCGGATATGGCTAAGGTACTTCTGCTGCTTGTCGTTCAGCGGGCCGGCAATATCCAGTTGCAACATGTCGGAGTAGCCGATAATGGCATTCAGCGGTGTGCGGAACTCGTGGCTAAGGTTGGCCAGGAACATGGATTTATACAGCGTGGCTTTTTCAAGCGTCTGGATGCTTTGCGCCTGGTAAAGCGTTATGGCAACCTGGCTCGCAACCGTCTGGAGGAAAAAGGCTTCGTGTTCCGTCCAGTGGCGGGGCTCGAATGTTTCCAGCGCCAGCAGGGCCAGCACGTTGTTCTGGTAGCTGATGGGAACCGCAATCAGCCCCTTTGCCTGGTGCAGCTCCAGAATCTGCCGGATACTGCCGCTCAAGGCGGCTGAGTCCACATCCTCCACCTGGATGACCGGGTGGTGTGCAGGCGCGCTTTTCATTAAGGCTTCAAAGCTCGTGATAACGCTTTTTAAGGGGGTTGTGGCGGTGAACGGGCGGGTTGCCTTGTCCCTCACAAACTCAAAGCCTTGAAAGGCTGCCTCTACATGGTCTTCGTAATGGATGATGAAGCACCGGTCGGCCTTAAGCAGCATGCCCACGTTTTCCACCAGCTTGGGGTAAACTTTGGTGGGCTCCGATGAGAGTGAAAGGAGTTGCGCAATTTCGCGCGCGCTTTTTTCCCACGCGTAAAGGCGTTTGTACTTGTCCTCGCTGTGTCTTAACGCATCTTCGGCGCGCTTGCGCTGGCTAATATCCCGAATGATGCCGATAACGCCCTGAGTCTTGCCGCTTTCATCCCGAAAAGGGGCTTTCATCGCCAGGTAAACCCGTTTTTCCCCTTCGCGGTTTACCAGTTGATCCTCGATAAACTGGGTTTCCCCAGACATCATCACCTTCTGGTCGCTGGCCTGGATTTTCTTCACTGTTTCCGGCGCAAACAACACGGTGTCGTCCCTGCCGATAATCTCGTCCACCGGCTTGCCCAGGAACTTACTTCCCGCCTGGTTGATAAGGAGGTAACGCCCTTTCAGGTCCTTGGCCCAGATGACATCCAGCGATTCCTGAAGGAAAGCGCCCAGGATGGCAGGCGTGAACCGCTCGGTTAAATCCTGGTGGGACTTGCATTGGCGCTCGCGTATCACGTCCTTGAGGATAGGAACCAGTTTCTGCCGTAAATTGGGTTTAAGGATAAAGTGCGACGCGCCCGCTTTCAACAGCCCGCGGATGCGCATTTCATCCGCCGCCGGTAACAAGGAGATAACGGGCAAGGACTCGTCATGCAGCTTTAGCAGGTTAAGGATGTTGAGCGTGGCCGAGGAGGGCGGGCTGATCCCTTCATCCACCAGGATAAAGCTCCACGGGTAAGCGTTAAGCAGCGAAGCCACCGCCTCCTGGGTGGGAGCTACCTTAAGGATGATATTGACATCGCCTGCGCCCAGGATGCGTTCGATATGCTTGGCATCCTGGCGATTGACATAGGCCAGCAGAATATAAAACGACTGTGTCATTCGACCTGACTCAAACCTACTCTCATCGTAATAAGCCACCTCACCCGAAAAAGCAAAAATTATCTCATTTCAATTATACGAAAGATGAATGTTTCCATGGAGGTGCCAGTATCGCATCCGATTCCAATGATCCTTTTCGTCTTGCGTTATACACGATAGCTGTAGCTGAAAGCCTTTTCCATACATTAAAAATAGGGCTGGGGCCTTGCAGTGCCTTTTAGGATGATGGTTTTCTGGATTTATTAAATTTTTGCCGATTCAAGTCTCAGGGAATCAGGTCGAACCCAATGGAGGTAAACCGGTTGATAGACCCAAGGAGAAGATAACCGGATGGCGAATCAGCATTACCATTTATGCCACCTCAACATCGGCATTGCCAAGGGAACCCTGGATAGCCCGGTGATGGAAGGCTTTGTGAGCAGGCTGGACGAATTTAACAACCTGGCCTATGCCAGCCCCGGCTTTGTCTGGCACCTCCAGATCGATCTGAACAACCCGGAACACCTGGCCATGTATGGCGAACCCGGCATCATCTTCAACCTCTCCGTTTGGGAGTCGCTGGAATCGCTGCGCAGTTATGTCTACCAGTCGGATCATGTGAAGATGATGCAGTTGCGCCGGCAATGGTTCGAGGAGATGCAGACACCCAACTATGTTTTATGGTGGAAACCTGCCGGAAGCCTGCCAACCGTTCAGGAAGGCAAGGAACGACTGGCCTACTTAACCCGGCATGGCGCAACCGAACAAGCCTTCGGCTTTCGTCAACCCTTCCCTCCGCCTGCTATGGTAACTGGCTCACCGCTTTAGAAACGTTACATCTGCTTAAAGGCTGGATCGATAGGAATAATTGTTTAAATTTAATTTGATGTTTTAAATTGCTATACAGTTTTACCCAATTTGGTCGAAAAAATATAACTATCCCCGGAAGATAATGCCATGGCCGATATCTATAGTACTAACGCTAACGAAACCCTCATCGGGACCGCAGGAGATGACAACTACTATTTCCTGGAGGGATTCGGCACGGATACCATTGATGATCCGGGTGGTTCCTTTCATCGTGGGGATTTCAGCGGCGTTACTTCCAACCTTACCATTAATCTGACGTCCGGTGCGGGCCCAGAGGCAACCGACGGGGTAAATACCGTCGAGTGGGCAGGAAACCTTATTCGCTACGTTTTTGGCGGCTCGGGGAACGATTATATTTACGGCAATTCTTCAGGCAACTCTATCAGGGGCGGCGATGGTAATGACTGGCTGTTGGGGCTGGGCAGCACCGATACGCTGCGCGGGCAGGCGGGTAATGATACGTTGGATGGCGGCTCCAGTTCGGATACCTATTATTTTGATGATAACTGGGGAAACGACTCGATCATCGACAGCGATGGTTCCCAGGATCTGCTGAGCTTTGTAACCGTTACCACGAACCTGACGATTAACCTTACTGCTAGCGCCGGCGCAGAGGTGACGGATGGCACCAACACCATCAACTGGGATGCGTCTGCCGCAATTGAGAACGTTGAGGGCGGCAGCGGCAACGATTTAATTTACGGCAATGCATCCAACAATACGATAACGGGCCGGGCGGGTAACGATACAATGGTTGGCGGCGGCGGCAGCGATCGCTATGACTTCGATGTCGCCAATTGGGGTAATGATAGCATCGTTGACAGTGGGGGGAGTAGCGATGTTCTGGATTTCAGCTCGCTGAGCCAAAATTTAACCATTAACCTGACTCCGGGCGCAGGCGTGGAAGTGACGGACGGCACCAATACGGTTGAACTTAGTGCCGCAAGCGCCATCGAGTCTGTCAGGGGCGGCTCCGGCAACGACTTGATATATGGCAATGCCAGCGCCAATACATTGCTGGGTGGTGCGGGGAATGACACGCTTGCCGGCGGTGGTGGGGACGATGATTATGACTTTGACGCCAACTGGGGAAATGACACGATTATCGACTCCGGCTCGGGGAATGACCTGGATTTTTATGCGGGAATTACCACCAATTTAACCATTAATTTCAATACTGGCACCGGGGATGAAGTAACGGACGGAACCAATACCATCAACTGGTCTGGCGATTTATTCGACAAAGTGAGCGGCGGCAACGGCAACAACCATATTATAGGCAACAGCATCGGCAATTCGATAGTGGGTGAAATTGGCGATGATATGTTATTGGGGATGGATGGGGTTGACACGATTCTGGGTGGTGCGGGAAATGATACAATCGATGGAGGGAATGCTTCCGATAATTATGTTTTTGCCTCATCCTGGGGCCAGGATTCCATTATTGATGGCAACGGCACCAATGATAAAATTGATTTCGTATCCGTAACAACCGCAATAACCATAAATCTGAATGCCGGGGCTGGCGATGAGGTGACGGACGGCACCAATACCTTGAACTGGGCAGGGACTGTTATTGAATCGGCAGACAGTGGTAGTGGAGACGATTATGTTATTGGAACCGCCGCCAGCAACAGCCTGGATGGTGGATTGGGCAATGATACGCTGGATGGCGGGGGCAGCAGCGACCGGTATGATTATGATGATAATGCCTGGGGGAACGACTCCATTATCGATTCCGGTGGAAGCGGCGATCGGGTTGATTTTATTGATCTATCCACCAGGAACTTGACGATTAACCTGGTTTCCGGCACGGGCGATGAAGTAACGGATGGCACCAACACGGTTAACTGGAGTGGCAGCGTTATTGAACGGGCCCAGACCGGCAGCGGCAATGATGTGATTTATGGCAATACCAGCTCCAACTCGCTGGAAGGTGGGGATGGCGACGACCTTTACATTATCCAGAACGGGTTCGGCACTGGAGATACCATTACGGAAACAGTTGGGACAGATACCCTTCAGATGGCTGCCGTCACCAATAACCTTACGGTTAATCTTATCTCCGGCGCCAGCGCTGAAGTGACCGACGGAACCAACAATATCAATTGGGCAAGCGATGTCATCGAGCATCTTATTTCCGGCCAGGGGAACGACTTGATCTACGGCAACACGGGCAATAACAGCATTACCGGCGGGGCGGGCAATGATACGATGGATGGCGACGCCGGGAACGACACTTTTATATTTCAAGATAATTTTGGGGTTGATACGCTTGCCGACAGCGCCGGGACGGATACGATCGACTTTAACCAGGTGACGACCAACCTCATCGTTAACCTTGTGTCCGGCACGGGAAATGAAGCCTCCAGCGGCGGGAACGCGGTTAACTGGGCCGGGAATGTGATTGAGCATGTGATTGGCGGCAGCGGCGCCGATTACATTTATGATAATTCCGCCGCCAACGCGATTACTGCGGGGGGCGGCGATGACACCATTCAGGCTAGTGGCGGCAACGATACCCTGGATGGCGGCAGTGGCAGCGACTGGTTTGTTTATAGCAGCGGGTTTGGCGCGGACACGATATTGGACAGCGTGGCCGATACGGATAAACTCGTATTTTGGTACACGTCCAACAACCTCACGATCAACCTGAACACGGGGGCGGGGAACGAGGTGACGGACGGGACGAACACGGTTAACTGGAGCGGCAATATTTTTAACCAGGTGGATGGCGGCACGGGCAACGACCTGATTTATGGCAACGCCTCTTCCGTAATGTTTACCGGCGGGCAGGGCAATGACACGATTGACGGCGGGGCGGGCAACGACAGTTTCCTGTACTGGGATCCGGGCTGGGGGAATGACAGCCTGATTGA